>JBLFYO010000024.1:0-20445 GCA_047609165.1 Francisella sp. | reverse complement strand
GTGAAAACACCATTTGACGCTGCCGTAGAATGGTATAGAATTAAACCTGATATTTTTAATGAAACGCCGGATATGTTTAAGGCTAAAGCTTATAAAATTATTGGGACAACCTCCCCAAACTAGACAACTACAAATACTGGGTAAATCTCTTTTAAAAAAAGTACATCTTTTGCTACCCAAAAACCTATAATAGCAACTACGATATAAAAAATACTCAATAATGCAACAATAGCAAATACGTATAAAACAAAAGCTTTAATGACCCCCTTCTTTTGAGCCCTATAAGACATAGATATAATGTTGATAGCCGTAATATCCGCCCCCAACAAGCATATGATATAAGCAACACTAGCAACGCTATAAGCTGCAGAAAAGTCACCAAAATGCTCAGGGCCCTAGTATCTTGCTATAATTATAGTAGCAAAGAAAAATGCTACTGAAAATAATATTTATATAAGAAATAAGTTGATGTTTTTCCTCATTTATCGAATTCCATTCAAGCATAAACCAAATCAGTTTATTACATTATACACAAACCACCATGCTTTCATTATAACTGAAAGCTTCTAATAAACAATTAGTGCGTAAGGTCAATTACTTGTTTGTAAATAACGCTTCAGTAAAATCTTTAGCATTAAATACCTGTAAATCATCAATTTTTTCACCAACTCCGACAAATCTAATCGGTTTATTCATTTTTTTAGCTATAGAAAATACCACTCCACCTTTAGCAGTACCATCAAGTTTAGTAATAGTTATGCCAGTGATATTAATCAAATCGTTAAATGCCTCTGCTTGACTAAGAGCATTACCACCTGTTGTAGCATCTAGCACTAGCATAACTTCATGAGGAGCCGTACCATCAATTTTTTTGATAACCTTTATGACTTTTTTAAGCTCTTGCATTAAGTGGTCTTTGTTGTGAAGTCTGCCAGCGGTATCTGCTATAAGCACATCGAAACCTTTTGCCTTTGCTGAGCTTACTGCATCATAGATAACTGAAGCACTATCAGCACCTTCTTTTTGGTAAATCACCTGAGTATTGTTTCTATCACCCCACTCTCTAAGTTGCTCAACTGCTGCTGCCCTAAATGTATCTCCTGCTGCTAGTAGTACAGACTTACCTTGAAGCTGTAGCTTTTTCGTTAGCTTACCGATAGTTGTAGTCTTACCTACACCATTTACGCCCACCACAAGTATTACATAAGGATTTTTTTGAGCATCTATAGTCAATGGTTGCTCAGACGGCTTGAGTATTTCTGTAAGTTTTTCTTTGATTATCTCATTGAGATTTTCTACTGTTTGTAGTTCATTTCTCGCTACTTTATCACGCAAATGATTGACAATCTCATCAGTCGCTTCTACACCAATATCTGCTGTAAGAAGTTGCATTTCAATCTCTTCAAGAAGCTCTTCATCTACAATTTTTTGCCCCATTAAGATGGTATTTAAACCACTACTTAATTTACCTGCAGTTTTTGAAAGACCTGATTGCAGTCGTGCAAATAAACCCATATTTTCTTCTTGTGTAGTTTCTTGAATATCATCAGAAACCTTTTTTTTTCTAAAAAACATTAATATACCTTATTTAAAAATATGATTAAGCTTAGAAGTATAAGCACCAGTAGGTAAAACTTTATTAGATTAGCTATATTCGAAGTATTTATCTCTAAGTTTAGCTATTTTTTGATGAAGAGGGTCAAACATGCTTACAATATTTTTTGACTTGATGAAGTGAACCTCACCCTCAAAAGCAATCTCATCACCAGCTCGTGCATAAACTTCTAAAAGCATATAGCGTAAATTGATATTGTTCTGATCTTTTTCTAGTGAATCTTGTATTGTAATACTCGCTTCGATGTATTTTTCACTTTCAAGATACTGCTCGATTAGCTCTTCGATATATTCCATTTCGTTTTCTTCATAAGCGTCTGTGTCAATTTCTTCAACATCGTTTTCTACATTTGCAAATGTATCACTTGAAGCTGTCTCAAAAACCATACCTTTTTCTGTTTTTGTCGCCATGTTTTTTTCACCATGATTACCTACCCCATCATTATGATGTGAATCTGCTAAATCATTCTGCCCTTCTGTATCTCCATCTTCTACAAGGTTATTTTCACCTTCATCGCCTTCACCATCACCATCATTACTGTGATGATTTGATTGAGGGATGTCATTTCTAGTAGCAAAAAAATCAAAAGCCTCTTGAGGACCTCCATTTGCTGATTTGTAAAAACCAGTATCTGAAACCACTGGAGAGATACGAGACATTAAGTGATCTCTTTTCTTTTTAGAGATAAGCTCTTGCTCTTCTGCTTTTCTTGAACTTCTATTATCCCAAACTTTTTTAGCCGCTATAAATAGACCAGCTAAAATCACTAGCGAGAAGATAAATTTAATTATCTTACCAAATGTATTACCTAGGCTGAAACCTTCCGTTGAAGTACTATCATAAGACTCATTTTCTTGGACATTATCTTCATCTATCTGGCTATCTAAATCATTTTTGTAAGTAATTACATGAGTATTGTCTTCTTCTGGAATCATGCTTGGGATAGTTTCTGAGATACTGCTTGACTCTGATCTCGTTGAAGATCCTACATTACTTTTATTAGAGATTATTGCTTGATCACCTAACTTTGTATTTTTAGTAGTTGACGATGTACTTGAAGTAGTCTCTTTTGGAGCATCTGCTTGCTGATTATAAGAGCCTCCCATCATGCTATTACGCGAAAGTGTCAAACCATCCTCAACTTCATCCTTAGTTGTTGGAATTGCAAGTTTATTGCCAACTTGGATTCGATTGTCAACTATACCAGGTACTTCTGATTTGTTGATTCCCTTTATCGCATCAGTTAGCTCACCAATACTTACACCACCCACGGCATTTGCTTTCGCGATTTTAAATAAATAATCACCAGGTTTAACCGTGTAGATTTCCATTGAATAAACAGGTTGCAAAGCTATAATAGCTGTACCTGCTACAAAAATTTTTGTGATATTTTTTAACATCTAAAAATCCCATATAATTTTATAAATAAAGACTGTAAATTATAGCATATTTTTTTGGCTTAAAAACCGAAGTTATAGACTTTAAGTCTGATGTTACTCACTAAGGGAGGAGAATAACCAACATTTCGTCATACTACGGCTTCGACCGTAGTATCCATTTTTAAAGCTATACTAAAGCCTGCATAGATCCTATGGTCAAGCCATAGGATGACTATTTATGGACAGCCCCTTAGCCAAACTCCTTACAGCTTTATTAACTGAAGTTACACACTAAACATAAATTTGAGCATAAAGACAAAGCCTTATATGCAAGGCAGATTTTTATCAGCATAGCAGTAGCTATGATGATAAAGTTCTAACGCAGTCAGATGATGCTTTAGCTTTTTGTCCTTTGGATGTTATAATTTACATCAAATAGCGTCGTTACCAAGATTTGAAGTTACTAGTAGCTCCTGCACTTTGTCGCCTTGCTCTTCAACGTAATTTATAACACTCAAAATATGTTTAGTGCGTAACTTCAGTTATTAAACCACATCAGTGCTAATCAATGCTCACGAGTAGAACTAAAGATTATATCTGGGTTTTTATCTTTAGCTAGTTGTAGATTTACACCTGTTGGAGCTAGATAAGTAAGGTAACCAGCACCATCTAACGCTAGATTTACTTCATACTTTTTCTTGAACTCACTAAGTTTTTTCTCATCATCACAGAAAATCCAACGAGCTTGGACAACATTCACACCCTCATAAGAGCATTTCACATTGTATTCACTAGCTAAGCGTTGTTCTACCACATCAAATTGTAGTACACCAACTGCACCAAGCACTAGATCATTAGAAATCATCGGTTTAAACACCTGTGTAGCTCCCTCCTCAGAAAGCTGAACTAAACCCTTTTGCAGTGCTTTCATTTTAAGCGGGTCATTTAATTTCACTCGCTTGTAAATCTCTGGAGCAAAATTTGGTATACCTTTAAATTTCAACTTCTCGCCTTGAGTAAAGCTGTCACCAATTTGAATACTACCATGATTGTGTAAACCAATAATATCACCAGCATAACCTTCTTCAACTTGCTCACGCTCACCTGCCATAAATGTAAGTGCTTTTGATATTAGCATCAACTTACCAGTTCTTTCATGATAAATCTTCATACCACGACTATATTTACCTGAACAAATTCTAAAAAAAGCTATTCTGTCACGATGCTTGTCATCCATATTTGCTTGGATTTTAAAGACAAAACCAGTCAGTTTTTCTTCGCCTGCAACTACACTTCTCTCATTAGCTTCTCTACCTTGTGGTGCTGGGGCAATATCTGTAAAGCCATCCATCATCTCTCTTACACCAAAATTGCTTAATGCAGTACCATAATAAACTGGTGTAAGCTTCCCTTCCAAAAACTCTTTCTCATCAAATTTATGACTAGCACCTTTTACAAGCTCGATTTCCATTTCTAAATCATCATACAGATCTGAGCCAATTTCAGCTTTAGCGTTAGCTAGACCTTTAATCTTTTTAAATGGATAAATCTCATGCCCATGACCAGTTTCAAAAAGAGTAACTTCATCACTATATAGATCATATACACCCTTGAAAAACTTACCCATGCCTATAGGCCAGTTCATCGGAGCGCATTTGATTTTGAGAATGTCTTCAACTTCATCCAAAAGCTCAAGCGGATCACGAGTATCTCGGTCAAATTTATTCATGAAAGTAAGAATAGGTGTGTCACGAAGCCTACAAACATTCATAAGCTTAATAGTACGATCCTCAACACCTTTTACAGCATCCACGACCATCAAAGCTGCATCGACTGCTGTAAGTGTACGATAAGTATCTTCTGAGAAATCTTCATGACCAGGAGTATCTAGTAAATTAACGACTCTATTGTTATAGGGAAATTGCATCACAGAAGTTGTAATTGAGATACCACGCTGCTTCTCCATCTCCATCCAGTCAGATGTTGCATGGATACCACTTTTTTTTGCTTTAACGGTACCCGCTGTCTTGATGGCATTACCAAAAAGGAGCATTTTTTCAGTGATAGTAGTTTTACCCGCATCTGGATGCGAGATAATTGCAAAAGTTCTACGCTTGGCTATTTCTTTTAGAAGTTCGTTCATTATTATCCTCAAGTTCAAAAAAAACATGTCATTCCGGACTTGATCCGGAATCTCAATAAATAAAATGTTTGTAAAGAGATGCTGAAATAAATTCAGCATGACTGCTTATGAATGTTAGTTATTAGATATTCAATGAGAGAAGTTTACTAGAAATAGTATTTTTTAAAAGATATTTTTTTTAAAGTTATACCTTATCGAAAAACGTAGTCACAAAGTCTAGCTGTTCTTCAGGGAGACATAAAGCTGTCAATTTAGTATTGTTGTAAGGAAGCATTCTAACATTACGTAACTCCTCTATTGTAGATTGAAGCTCATTCGCTTTAGAATCTAGAGTAATTAAATATACCTCTTTCATTCCATCATATCCATTTTTGTCACCAGCATAACCATAGTCAGGAGATACAACAAATTTACTATAATAGCCTAATGAAATGTTATTAGAACCACTATAATCATCCGTGTAAAATCCTTCAGGCATGAAGAAATCTTTCGAACAAGTCCATGTAGCACTGTCTTCTTTTAGATCAACTTCCACACCATCTTTCTCATGTACTCCAAGAGAGTATCCAGCTTCTTTATAATTGGCATTTACACTCCTAGGTCTAGGGTCATTCCCAACCTCTCTACTAAGCATACAATCTATATAGTGCTCATGAAGCTTGGTTTTATAAGTAGGTACCATTAACACTACACCTCCAACAATATGTTTATATTTTACACTATGTCGTCAATTGCGTGTTTAATGTGCCACTTTTTGTAGGGTAGCTCATTGGGCTGTCTACAAAACATCAGAATCCCTGAAATGAATTCAGGGTGGCGTGTAGATTTTTCGTATAACTAAAAAGACACCGGATCACCTGTGATGAGCGTAGTCGAAGTAAGTCAGGCGATTCGATATATAAGGACAAGTCGTGACTTGTCCACCTCAAAACAACTATAGAATTTTAAAAGTTGGAAGTGCGTAACCCTAATGATAATAAAAAAACTAAAAGTCCGTAACTTCAATTATTGAATCATTCTAACAACTTGAGCAATTCATTACCACTAAATTTAATATCATCTTGCTGTTTATCTCCATCATATATACTATCTTGTAGCTTGCGTTTTCTTTCCTGCATTTCCAATATTTTTTGCTCTATTGTATTTGCCACAATTAACTTATAAACAAAGACTGGTTTGTCTTGCCCAATACGATATGCCCTATCTGTAGCTTGGCTTTCAACTGCTGGATTCCACCATGGATCATAATGTATCACAGTATCAGCCTCTGTCAGGTTCAATCCTACACCACCAGCTTTTAATGAAATTAAAAATACATCAGCCTCACCACTTGTGAACCTTTCTATAGCCTCTTCTCTTTTTCTAGTAGAACCTGTTAGTTTTGTATATGATACTTTCTTTTCTATTATTTTTGCCTCGATAATACCTAGCATAGATGTAAACTGTGAAAACACTAATATTTTTCTACCACTTTCCAACAACTCATCAATAAGATCTAAAAACAGTTCAAGCTTAGCACTTTCTTGTACTTTTTTTGCTTGCTCTAATTTTAATAAACTCGGATCACAACAAACTTGCCTTAATTTTAACAATGCATCCAATATAGTAATATGAGACGATCCAACACCCTTTGCTAATACGGCTTCTCTTACCCTGGCCTCCATTGTTACTCGAATAGATTCATATAGCTTGGACTGTTTCTCTCCAAACTGCGTATATTTTATTATTTCTGATTTTGCAGGTAATTCACAGGCTACTTTTTCTTTTGTACGCCTTATTACAAATGGTTTTACTCTTTTATTTAAGAGATTTTGTCGCTCATAACTATTATCTTTTTCTATTGGGGATTGATAGTATTTTTTAAATGCACTAGCAGTATCCAAGAATCCTGGCATTATGAAACTAAATATACTCCACAATTCTCCGAGGTGATTCTCAATTGGCGTGCCACTAAGTGCCAATCTATACTCAGCTTTAAATGTTTTGATAGCTATAGCCATTTTTGTTTTATGATTTTTTACCTTTTGAGCTTCATCAAGGATGATATACATAAACTTCTGTTTTTTAAATATATCCTCATCTCTTGTAATGAGCGGATAAGTTGTTAGCAAAATATCATAATCATCCATCATCTCAAATCTATCTACCCTATCACTTCCATGTAGAGATAATACTTTTAGGTTTGGGGTGAATTTTTTAGCCTCATTTTTCCAGTTAGATATAAGCGAAGTTGGCATGACTATTAATGATTTATTTGTCATATTACCATCTTCTTTCAACCTTGATAGATGTGCTAGTGTCTGTATGGTTTTACCTAGACCCATATCATCTGCTAAAATACCTCCAAACTTAAACTCATAGAGAAAATTCAACCAGTTTAAACCCTCTTGTTGATAGTCTCTTAAAGTTGCGTTCAGACACTTTGGTGGTAACGCTTTTTTTATTCCTTTAAAATCTTTTAGTTTGTTTGAAAGCTCTAATATTTCTTTACTTCCACGCCAAATAATATTTTCATCCATGAATTGGATAAGGTGTGCATCATAAGGTGATATTCGTAAATTATCATCATTTTTTTTGTCAAAAAGCTCTATTATAGTTTCTATTATGGGCTTTATTTGAGAAGATTTAACTTCAACAAAATGATTTTTCTTGATTTCTAGATGCATATACTCAGGTAAATTATCCAAATCATTAAACTCATCAATGATACTAGATATTAAAGGGGCTATAGGCTGTGATACACCATCAAACTCCAAATTGAATGATAAATCAAACCACCCACCTTTATCTTCGTTATCCACAACAACTTCTGTTGTAGATTCAAATTTCATAGATGATGAATCATCTTGGATAACTATCCACCCCTGATCTTGCAGCAACAACACATCCTCTTGTAGAAACTTCTTCCAAACTGTTAGTTTCTTTTGTCTATCTGTACCATCTAAACTCACAATCAAATTATTTCTGTGTATTTCTGTAATAAAGCCCAATTTTTCTATTGTCTCTTTTATACTATCCTCATAACTTAAATCTCTTTGAATATCAATTTTTGAATCTTTATCATAAAAACTTTGTATATCCTTTCTAGGCAAATAACTTACACCATATTCATCATACAAAAAATCAATACTAAATGAGTTTTGTTTTATGTGTATTCTTGGAACAGCTTCTGTAGTAATGCTTTTTGCTTTAATCGATTTAGGTGTTTTTATATCTATTGTTGGCAGGGTGTTAGCAATCTTTGAAAAAACATCGTTTAAATTATCTTTTTGGATTTTTGGGGCATTTAAAAGACTCTTATAAAATTCCAACTCTATATCTAACTCATGAACCGTATTATTTAGCGTATCGATTAAATATGGTCTTTGAGTTTCAAGCACAGTGTATTTTTTTGCATCTATATTTGACTTGAGTGTGTATTGACCCTTGTATAGCTTAAACTCATACTCTACATGTAAAGGTGTTTTTGCAAGCTTTAGAGGTTGAAGGTTTTCATCAAAATAGCATCTATTTGTAGCTATCACATCTCTAATCAGAGTAGCGCCAATCTTACCTGAAATAACTTCTGTACCACGAAGATAATAGCGATCACTTTCAAAAACTTTGCATAGCTTTAAAATATCAATATCTTCTTGATTTTTCAACTCACTATTATTATGCACATAATTTAGACTAGAAAAATCTAAACTTACGCCTTTACTGATTGAACCATTCTTCAAAAACTTAGATTTATAAAAAGATAAGCTACTCTTTTCAGAAGGTCTATTACTTTCTAGCCTGTATGTCAAAAAATAATCATTTTTATTTGGTATATTGCTTGGTGATTCCATTTCAGCATCACTATTAGAAGTATTTGTTTTCATTCCACCTAGCCAATTATCTACTAGTTGAGTATCATCAATATGATCGTCAGGTTTAGATAAGCCTGACTCTAGACTCTTTTGACTTGCATAAGCTATACAAGCTGCAGCCACATGCTTACAATTATGCCCGACTGGACAGCTACAACTACTCTCTATAGTCAGCCTGTCATTTTTTTTATATTCTTTTTGTATAGAAATAGACTGAGTATATGAAGATCTACCGCTTCCTTTAACTGTTGAGGAAATACTAATAAATAAAACATCACCCTCAATAGTGCTTGTGCCATTATATTTTATTACTTTTTTTTGCAAATAATAGTCCATTCCTCGCATAAAATAAGTCGAGCCTATTAATCTTTTTATATCATTCGTGGTTAGATTCATACTGTTTATAACTCTCATATTTTTTTATTGACTACGAACAACTTATATCAAAAGAAGAATTTATAAAAACTTATCTAATACTTGATGAATCTGCCGTTCAATATCTACTAGCGAAAGACTAGCATCTATTTCTACAGCATGATTTGAATTTTGCACCAAACTCTTAAATATCGCTCTTGTACGCTCAAAAAACTCTAATCCTGCTTGCTCAATCCTATCTGGAGCACCAACTTTTTTAGCTCTTTGAAGTCCTATAAGCGGGTCAATATCTAGGTAGATAATCAAATCAGGCTCACAATCTTTTATAAAATTAGCATTAAGTGCATCAAGATTTGTAAACCCAAGCTCCCTGCCACCACCTTGGTATGCCATGCTAGACCAGTAAAACCTATCTGAAACCACCGTTACACCGTTATCAAGATTGGGTTTGATAAGGCTATGAATATGTTGCACACGACTTGCATACATTAATAAAAGCTCTGTATCACTGTGAACCTTCTCATCTTGATAATTATTGAGCGTCAAAGCTCTTATATCTTCTGCAACTTTTGTGCCACCTGGCTCACGAGTGTATATTGCCTTGATATTTTTTTGCTCTAAGAATTTCTGCACAAAACTTATAGCGGTACTTTTACCTGCACCGTCAAGACCTTCTACAACTATAAATTTTGCTTTCATAATTCACCTTAAACTATAAACCCAACAACAGATGCTGATAATAAACTTACCAATGCCGCACCATACAATATTTTTATACCGAACTGTGCAATTTTGATAGAAGCATCTTTACTTAAAGCTTGAACCGCTCCTATTATCACACCGATAGAACTAAAGTTTGCAAATGAAACCAAAAACACTGAGACAACAGCTTTTGTATGTTCAGAAATATCTTTAGAATGCTTAGCTAAATCCTGCATTGCAACAAATTCATTTGTAACTATTTTTGTACCCATTATCTGACTTGATAGCATCGTCTCACTACCATGAATATTCAAAACCCATGCTAATGGGTAAAAAATATAACCAATGATTTGCGTAAACGAAATGCCAATTACACGAGTGAAAATCACATTTATCAAATCTAGTAAAGCTATATAACCTATCAACACAGCCGAAACAATCACAGCTATTTTAAAACCATCGAACATATAGTTCACGAGCATCTCAAAGAAGCTAGACTTTTTAGCTTCATAGTCTTTTTGAAGTTTGTCAAAGTCAAAATCATCTGAATTATCATACGGATTTATGATGTGTAGCACAAAAAATGTACCTATCATATTTAGCAAAATCGCAACACACACATATTTTGGATCAATTATTGCCATATATGATCCAGCTATCGCAAGTGATACTGTCGACATAGCAGTAGCCGCCAAAGTATATAAAACATTAGAAGGTAAATGATCAAGTAAGTTCCTATAAACCAAAAAGTTCTCTTGCTGTCCAACCGTGATTGAACCAACTGCATTGAAAGCTTCCATTTTGCCCATACCAGTTATCTTGCTTAGTACAAAACCTACATACTTAACCACAACTGGCAATATCTTAAAATGTTGCAAAGTACCAATTATTGCAGATATCAAAACTATAGAAAGACCAACATTGAAAAAAAATACAAAACCATACTTATCCATATCTGCAAGACTACCAAACACAAATTCAGCACCCTCGTGTGAGTGTTGTAATATTACATCAAACCCACTAGATAGAATACTTACAAACCTAACGCCCGCATTAGACTGTAATATAAAATAACCAAGTAAAAGCTGCAGCCCTAATATAATAAAAAGGTATCTGTATTTGATATTTTTACGATCACTACTCCATGCAAAAGCTAAGAGAAAAACAACTGTTACACCCAAAATCAGATAAAGTATTTTTGTAAGTATCATGTGTAGCCCTATATAATTAACCCAACAATATTTGCTGATAAAAAGCTCACTAAAAGTGACCCATAAATAATCTTTAACCCAAATTTAGCTATCTTTGCAGATGCTTCTTTGCTTAATGCTTGAACCGCACCTATAATTATACCAATCGAGCTCAAGCTAGCAAACGAAACTAAAAACACTGAAATTACAGCTCGTGTATGTGCTGAGAGATTTGCTGCCTGCTCATTTAACATTTGCATCGCAACAAGCTCATTTGCAACTATCTTTGTACCCATAATCTGAGCTGCGATATATGTTTCATGACCATGAATATTTAGAGCCCAAGCAAATGGATAAAGCAAATACCCTAAAACTTCTCTAAAGCTTATACCAAAAACGGCTGTAAAAATCCCATCTATCATCGCTAAAAGCGCCACAAAACCTATAAGCATTGCACAGATTATCACAGCAACTTTAAAACCATCTAAGATGTATTCTGAAAGTACTTCAAAGAAACTTTGGTTAGTTTCTTCGTACTCACTATGAAGCTTAGAGTACATTGAGTCATCAGATTTCTCATAAGGATTGATGATGTTTAGCACAAAAAATATCCCAAACATATTTATAATCACAGCTACGCAAACAAGCCGCGGATCGATTATAGATATATAAATAGCAATAGCTGCCAAAGAGATAGAAGACATCGCAGTAGCTGCCATTGTGTATAAGATATTAGATGGCAAATGACCTATTATTTTTTTATAAACTAGAAAGTTTTCTTGCTGGCCAACCATCAAAGAGCTAACCGCATTAAATGACTCTAGCCTGCCCATACCTGTTATCTTTGACAAAATAAAACCTATAGATTTTATAATCGCGGGTAAAATTTTAAAGTACTGCAAAATCCCAATAATCGCTGAAATGAGTACGATAGACATCCCCACATTAAAAAAAAATACAAAACCATTTTTTTGGCTATTAGCCAGATCGCCAAATATAAATGCTGTACCAACATGGGCATACTCGAGCAGATTTGCAAAACCTTGAGAGACATGATTAACGATCACTACGCCAATACTAGATTCAAGCATTATTACAGCCAATATAAGTTGTATAACCAAAAGCAATACCAAAGTCTTATACTTGATGTTTTTTCTATCAGAACTCCATGCAAAAGCCATGACAAAGACAACTGTCAATCCTAATAAAAAATATAAAAACTTAGTTAGTATCATAATTTTATATCACAAACCCTACAACACTTGCCGACAAAAAGCTTACAAGTATTGCACCATATAGAATTTTCAAACTAAATTTAGCAACTTTTACAGACGCTTCTTTGCTTAATGCCTGTATTGCACCGATTATGATACCTATAGAGCTAAAGTTAGCAAACGACACCAAAAACACTGCTATGACTGCTTCCGTATGAGCAGAAAAATCTTTGGTGTGTTGGGACAGCATTTCCATAGCAACAAACTCATTTGTAACAATCTTTGTACCCATTATCTGACTTGCCAAATGTATTTCACTAGCATTAATATTCAGCAACCATGCAATAGGATACAGTATATAACCAATAATTGCTCTCAAACTAATACCACACACACTAGTGAAAATACTATCTGCTAAATTTAGAAAAGCTATAAATCCGATAATCATAACACATACAACTATCGCAACTTTGAAGCCATCGATGATGTATTCTGAAAGCATTTCAAAAAATTTCTGCTTTTCATTTTCTTCAACCTGATCATTTAAAAACTTATAAGAAGTTTCCTCTGTTTTCTCATAGGGATTGATAATATTTAATACAAAAAAAGTACCAAACATATTTAGTACTATCGCAACACATACGAAAGTTGGATTGATGATAGTCATATACGCTGCAGCGGTACCTATAGAAACTGTCGACATAGCCGTAGCAGCCATAGTGTACAACACATTAGATGGCAGATATTTTAGGATTTTTTTGTAGTATAGAAAGTTTTCTGATTGCCCAACACTTATTGAACTCACAGCATTAAAAGACTCTAGCTTTCCCATACCTGTAAATTTAGATAAAACAGTACCAATACCCACCACAATATATGGAAGTATTTTAAAATGCTGTAAAACACCAATTACTGCAGACATTACAACTATTGGCATCGCAGCATTAAAGAAAAATATAAAATCTTTCGTATCCGCCAAACCACCAAACACAAATGACACACCCACATGGGCACTCGATAAAAGCACTGCAAAAGCATCATTTACTACTCCTATTATTTCAATACCTGCAGTCGTACTAAGCATAAACTTAGCTAATACTAGTTGCACAATCAATATTATAAAAAGGTATTTGTAGCGAATAAGCCTTCTATTACTGCTCCAAGCAAATGCTAATATATATATTGCTAAAAGGCTTAGTATGAAAAATAAAAGTTTAGTAGCCATCTTCCTGCTCTTTAGTTGTATTAAGTAAATTATCTAGCAACCCACTAACTCCAAATCTAAATAATTTAGGGTTAGTAAAATCGCTGCCTTGAAATATATCGTCCGCGAGCTTAGTATATTCAGCAGCTTGGGCATAATCTCTTATACCACCAGAAGCTTTGAAGCCAACTTTTTTATCACTGTCATTTATAGCATTTAAAATAACTTTTGCAGCATCAATCGTTGCGCCTACTGGCGTCTTGCCTGTAGAAGTCTTTACAAAATCAGCACCATTCACAATAACATCGACGGTGACTTTTTTGATTAAAACTTCACTTTTTAGCTCACCTGATTCTATGATTACTTTTAAGGTTTTATCGCCACATAGTTCTTTTACTTGAGCTATCAAATTACAAGAATACTTTGAGCTACCATTTGCAATATAATCATTATAATCAATCACTAAATCAATCTCATCAGCACCTAAATCTAGAGCTTCTTTTGCCTCTATGATAGCTTCTTCTGAAGATGAATTACCTGCTGGAAAATTAATCACTGTTGCGACTTTAAAATCCTGACCAAGTGTTTTTTTTACTAATAGAATAAATTGTTTATATACACAGATAGCTGCAACCTCTCCTAATGAGTTACGAGCTTTTTCGCATAATTTTATAATATCTCTATCAGTATCATTATCGCCCAATTTTGTAAGGTCCATTAACGATACTATTTTTTGCTTACTTATTATCATCTGCTTCTTCAAAGATAGATTTACCATAATCAAGTTTTTCAACTCCCATAAAATCAGCTATAGTCTGGCCGATATCAGCAAAAGTATCTCTTGCACCGATAAACTCCGTCTTCACACCCTTACCCCACAGCAAAAATGGCACACATTCACGCGTGTGATCAGTTCCTGGAGCGGTTGGATCACAGCCATGGTCTGCTGCTAAAATCACAATGGTATCATTGTCGATAACAGCATCTAAATCAGGTATACGACTATCTAAATACTCTAGTGCTTTACCGTAACCCTTAGGATCTCTACGGTGACCAAAACTTGAGTCCAAATCTACAAAGTTTGTGAAAATAAGACTATTATCATTAGCATTTTCATACTCTGCTATAGTTTTATCAAACAAATCTTCTAAACCAGTAGCTTTAACACTTTTTGAAATACCTTGATTAGCATAAATATCAGCAATTTTACCAATAGATATTACGCTCCCGCCAGCTGTCTTGATTTTCTCAAGTAAAGTCTCTGCTGGTGGCAATATCGATAAATCTCTTCTATTCCCCGTTCTCACATACTCATCAGCGGATTCACCAATAAAGGGGCGAGCTATCACACGACCAACTTTCATTCCCATTTCATCGAGTAATTCTCGTGCGATCTTGCAGATATCTAAAAGTTTTTCTAAACCAAAATAGTCTTCATGAGCAGCTATCTGAAATACACTATCTCCAGAAGTATAGACAATAGGTTTCTTAGTAACACAGCTTTCACAACCAAACTCTTTTAGTACCTCTGTACCAGAAGCATGACCAGCATCTATAAAACCATCTGTAAGTCCAGATTTTTCAACCCACTTTTCGATAAACTCTTTATCAAAACAGCTTTCACCATCTTTTGCAGTGAAGTAATACCAGTCAAATAAAATAGGCACGCCAGCAAGCTCCCAATGTCCGCTCGGAGTATCTTTACCCTTGCTAATCTCAGCACAGTAGCCATATTTAGCATTTTCAATAGTTTCATTACCATTTGAGATATCTAAAGCCAACTCTAGCCCACGATTATGTTCAGCAGCTTTTTTTAGACCTCTTCTTGATAGATTTGGTAATGACAATTTTTTACCGTTAGATTTAAAATAATCGACTATATGACCTAAAGTATCAAAACCTTCATCGCCAAAATCCTTTGCATCTGGAGCTTCACCAATACCAAAAGAATCAAACAGCAAGATTACTACTTTCTTTTTTTTCAACATTTATATATTCCCTAGCTTTTACTATTTTCTAAAAAGGCAATTCTAATGCCTTGAAGTATCAAATCTGGAGATATCTCATCAAACACTCCCTCATCCTTGAAAAGGCTTGCAAATCCACCTGTTGCAATTGTATATACATCAGTGCTACCCAGCTCGTCTATACTTCTACTTTTCAGCTCTTTCAAAGCACCTAAATGTCCGTAGTACAATCCTGCACGGATATTTGTAGTTGTATCATAACCTATAGCAACCTCTGGTTTAGAAATATTGATTGAGGATAGTTGAGATGCACCTTGGCATAAAGCATTCAGAGATAACTTTACCCCAGGCATGATAGATCCACTAAGATACTTCTTATCCTTAGTAACTACATCAAATGTTGTTGCTGTACCGAGATCTATAATCAACAAATCTTTATTTGGATAATCCGCCATAGCACCAATACAACTTGCTATCCTATCGGCACCTACTTGAGGGGCTTCTACAGCTGACATATCTAAACCTGTAGTTTTCATAGTCACAAAAAACGGTTTAAGATCGAAATACTTGATAATTGCCGAACCTAAAGAATAGTTAATATGCGGTACAACTGAAGATATTGCACATCCACAAATACTGTTTGGGTCGATATCATTCTCACGCAAAACTTGACGCAAAAACACACCCAACTGATCAGAGGTTGAATCAACAGAAGCCGTAGCATAACGAGTTTGATTGATTAATTTATCACCATTAAAAACACCCGCGTGAATCTGCGAGTTACCTACATCCATAACTAAAAGCATAAGCTTGTCTTTTATTATTCAAAATAGCATAGAAGTATTATACATAAGACAGCCGGATAAATACATAAAAGACCTTTTAGTTAGGGAAAAGATTTATGGGCACCTCTACATAACCCATGAGCACGCATCTTAATGTCAAAATTCACCACACCTGCGTTGCAAATTTTAGCAAAAAACATACTATTACCCTCAATTTTCGCCTTGTTGTGATAAATTTGAAACTAGTTAATCTGCATACACAGAGTTTTTAGAGGTGCCCTTATTTTTATTATGTAATTTTACATATTTTTAGATTTTTTATAAATTAGGGCCTGTCCACCCCGCCGACAAAGTCGGCACCCCTCAAGAGGGGGATTAGAACGAAACAAACTAATGAGCCACATCCCAATTTTTACCACTATCAACATTTACTTCTAACGGTACACTCAAGACTATAGCCTCTTCCATGATTTTCTTAATAACCATAGAGACTTCAGCAAGCTTATCTTTAGCCACTTCAAACACCAATTCATCATGCACTTGCATAGCCATTTTGACTGTATTAGAATATTTTTCAGTAATTATGGAATCTACACTTATCATCGCTTTTTTAATAATATCGGCAGCTGTACCTTGCATCGGCGCATTTATTGCTGCTCGTTCTGCTGCTGCTCTTTGGATACCATTTTTAGCATTTATCTCAGGTAAATATAACCGTCTACCAAGTATAGTTTCAACGAAACCTCTTTCCTTAGCAAACTCCTTTGCTGTTGTCATGTATTCTTTTACACCGGGATATCTATCAAAGTAAATATTGATGTACTCCTGTGCTTCACCTCGTGGTATCTCAAGCTGCTTTGCTAATCCAAAAGCACTCATTCCATATATAAGTCCAAAATTTATCGCTTTTGCTCTACGGCGCTGTTCATTTGTAACATAACTCAAAGATATACCCAAAACCTCTGCAGCCGTTGCACTATGGATATCAAGACCATCATTAAAAGCCTTTACAAGATTTGCATCTTTTGAAAGATGTGCCATTATGCGTAACTCTACCTGAGAATAATCGGCTGCCATTATTACAAAACCATCTTCTGCGATAAATGCTTCTCGAATTTTACGACCCTCTGCACTTTTGATTGGGATATTTTGTAGATTTGGTTCAGATGAAGATAGCCTACCAGTTACTGTACCGGTCTGATTGTACGATGTATGAGCTCGTAAATTGCTATCCAATATATTCGGTAGCTTATCTGTGTATGTGTTTTTTAATTTTGATAAATGACGATACTGCATAATCAACGCAGCAACCTCATACTCTTCAGCTAATTGTATAAGCACTTCTTCAGAAGTTGACGCCTGACCTTTGGCTGTCTTTTTAATAGCAGGTATACCCATCTTTTCAAACAACACTTCACGCAACTGCACTGGCGATGCAAGATTAAACTCTTCACCACACAGTTCAAAGCATTTAGTTTGCAATTCAATTATTTTCTTTTCTAGCTCTAAGCTTTGATTTCTGAGTTTATCTGCATCAATTTTAACACCTAGCTTTTCCATACTATTTAGAATCAAAGCTAACGGCATCTCAACTTCCTGGTATAGTTTATTTAAAACATCTTCTTTTGATAAAAGTTCGCCAAGATAATTAAATAATCTAAAAGTAATATCCGCATCTTCAGCAGCATATTTTGCAACTATTTCTATCTCAATCTGATCTAGTGTTTGTTGCTTACGACCCGTACCTGCTATTTCAGTATAAGGAATTGGTTCAACACCAAGATACTCTTTTGATACAGCATCCATACTATGCTTACCATTACTTTTTAACACATACGCCATAATCATCGTATCATGGATATCTCCACAAATATCGACACCATATTTCGACAAAACTTTTTCATCGAACTTAATATTATGAGCTACTTTTGCATTTTCAGTATTAGCAAATACTGGCTTTAATGCGTCTATAACAACATCAAGTTCAAGTTGTTGAGGTACACCAAGGTAGCGATGCTGAATAGGTATATAATAAGCCACCCCTTCTTTTGTGCAAAATGATAAACCAACTAAATTTGCTTCTTTAGTATCTAAAGAATCAGTCTCAGTATCAAATGCAAAGTTCTTAGCATCATTTAGTTCGGTAACCAATTCCTTTAGCTCTTCTATAGTAAAAATAGTCTTATAATCAACTTCAACTTTTTGAGTTGGGTGGACCACCTCTAGGCTGACAGAAGTGTTTTCGACAGCAACAGAAGTAAGAGCATAGTCTGGGGCTGATGCAACAACCCTAAGACCTTTTAAAAGTGCATTAAAACCATAGTGTGTAAATCTTTCAGCCAAATATTCATTATCAGATTCCTTACATTTCAAATCATCAAGTGATAACCCTAATTCCAAATCACACTTAATAGTTGCAAGCGTATATGACAGTCTCAACTGCTCGATATTATCACGCAGCTTTTCACCAACTTTACCTTTGATTTTATCTTGATTAGTTATTACACCTTCCATATTTTCATACTCAGCTAGCCACTTCACTGCAGTCTTTGGACCTACACTTGGTACACCTGGGATATTATCAGATGAATCTCCCATCAGTGCTAGATAATCAATTATCTGGTCAGGACGAACTCCATATTTTTCTACAACACCATCAACATCTGCAGTTACATTTTTCATAGAATCAAAAAGTACAACTTTCTCATTTACAAGCTGTGCCATATCTTTATCGCCCGTTGATATAACCACTCGACAATCTTCTTTTTCAAGATCTTTTGTAAGTGTTCCAATCACATCATCAGCTTCTACACCATCGACCACTATAAGTGGAAAACCCATTTTTTTAACAATATCATGTAATGGTTTAATCTGAACTCGCAACTCATCATCCATAGACTTACGATTTGCTTTATACTCTGGATAAATGTCATTACGAAAACTTTTGCCTTTTGCATCAAAGATTACTGCTACATACTCGGTATTGTATTTAGTCGGCAACTTTTTAAGCATATTAATAACACCAAGAATTGCACCTGTAGGCTCTCCCTGCTTATTGATAAGATATGGCATCGCATGATATGCACGAAAAAGATAAGAAGAACCATCAACTAGTACGATATTTTTCATAGAATTTTTAAAAGAAATTTGAAGCTAGGGTAATGGTAATCAATGTTAGTTAGTTTGGCAAATATTTAGCGACATTACTTTTTGATTTGGTTAATGATTTAGAAAATTGCCATCTACTTTTATCACCATCATAAGTTTGAGTTGATGAACCGCAACTATTTACCCCTAAGTCAGGATCATTAACATAACAACCCTTAACCACAGATAATTTAGAAGAAGTTTTTGGGAAACTTGCGTTTAAAACATAACCCTGATTATCATTGACTATATGGATGGTTTGATCGACACCTGTTTCAATATAAGTCTCTCTATCAACAATTCTCTTAGAGTTTAAGTCATAAGGATAGTCATGACCATCGTGTATAGTAAAATCAAAATTTGAGGCGTTATAAACATGAAAATCACTTTTCTTAATTTTAGGGTCTGCCTTTAAACTAACTCTCAACACATGAGGTAAAGTGCTTAAGAAGCTAGCAGAGCAAGATTCAATATAGGGCAGCTCTAAAAACTCCATAATAAATATTATCATAGTATAATAATCTGATAGATTTATAATTTATAAATTTACAGCTTTAGATATGAATGGATTGTTTGACTTAGAGTTTCACGAGAATAAAATTAGAGCGTATAGCTAATTTGAAAGAGTTTTATTCCAATTACATGCCGCTTTTATAGCATCTTTAAAATCACTATATTTGTGCCTTATTCTTCTTAAAATATTTTTAAAAATTAGCCCAAACTTTTTCTATTGGATTTAAATCGGATGAATATGGAGGTAAATAAATAATATTTATTTTAAAGGCTTCAGCTATATCATATATTTCAAGTCCTTTATGAATGCTGGCATTATCAATAACCACATAGTCACCAGGCTCTAAATTAGGACATAGA
>JBLFYO010000023.1:0-20784 GCA_047609165.1 Francisella sp. | reverse complement strand
AGATATTGAAAAAGAAACGGGTATGACTGTATATTTTGCTAGAGCGTATGCTTCGTGGCAAAGAGGTACAAATGAAAACACCAATGGTTTACTTAGGCAGTTCATTCCTAAGGGTACAGATTTTGATACAGTATCTGATGATGATCTTGCTAAATATGTAAATTTAATAAATAATAGACCTAGAAAACGATTGAATTGGCTAAGCCCTAATCAAGTTTTTGATAGGGAATTAAATTCTGTTGCACTTGGAACTGGAATCTAGATTGACATTCCTAGGGCTTTACAAAAAACCGTAGACCATCCATATCAATAAGAGGTTGACTCCACTGTAGCCTAAATTATACGACTTTTTTCATTTAGGCAATCTTTAACGGAATTATAATTTTCTTGAGTTTTTCTGATATAATTTTCATGTATAGCTATTAGATAGTTTTATCCTAAATTTAGGCAAAATACTTTAGTTTATTTTCGGACAAGTCCTTAGTGCAATAGACTGCAGACAATAGTTGGCTATTATTAAATTTTTAGGTGCTAAAATAATCAACAAAACAAGGAAATAAATCTGAGTTTTTAGGTGATCTGTGTATATAATCATTGTTATTTAAGTATATAGTTTGTAGAATAAATAAGAATACAATTCCAAAAACCAAAGGAAAATAATAATGAAATTCACTAAAACTTTACTTGTAGCTCCACTATTTGTTGGCGCTTTAATAACTAGTTCATTTGCAGCTGATACTAACAAAGACGATGTAAGCTATTCTGTTGGTTATACAATGGGTAAAACTCTTGAGACTCAAATGACTCAAGGTAACATCACTACTGATAATAGCGAAATGATTGGTGGCTTAAAAGATGGTATCGAAGGTAAAGATGCTAGGTTGACTCCTGATCAAATGCAAAGTGCTATGACAGAATTCCAAAAACAAGCTATAGCTGCCCAAAAAGATGCCGCTCAACCAGCTACAACTGAAGATAAAGCTGATGCTGATGCGACTGTAGATGCGACTGTAGACACTACAGAAGAATCTAAGTAATTCAAATGGAGATAATTTACAATGACTAAAAAAAGACTTTTAAAAGCAATGGCAATTGCTACTATAGCAACAGGCTTAATGGCTTGTTCTGGTAATAGCAGTGAATCTACTGATGATACAACTGTAGCGACTACAAGTGGTACAACTACTACTGTTGATACTGCAACTGTAAAGGCTAATGCAAGTTACACTATCGGTTACGGTATGGGCTCAAGCATCTCTGAAGATGAAAATCTTAAAGGCTTTGGTATCAACAATGACAAAGTTCAAACTGGTTTTGAAGATGCTATAAATAAAAAAGAACCTGCTGTATCTCAAGCTGACATGGACAAAAACATGACATACCTTCGTGAGCAAATGATGGAAAAAATGAATGCTGAAAAAATATCGAGCTTCTTAAAAGTTAGCGAAAGCATTTACAATTCTGATTTAACTCCAAAAACAGATGTTAAAGACCCTGCTGTAGTTATATATGAGTTCTTTGATTATCAGTGTATGTATTGCTCTAAAGTATCTCCAGAGATAGATAAAGCAATGGCTGATCACAAAGATACACAAGTAGCATTTGTTGAGTTTCCAATCTTTGGTGAAAGAGCTCCTGCTTCTGAGTACGCTGCTGAAGTTGGTACTGCTGTATACAAAACTTATGGCTCTGCTGCTTATGTTAAGTTCCATGACGGTATATTTGCTACTGGCGAAGATGAAGGCAAGCTAAAAAATGATACTGTCGATAAAGTTGCTTTAGAGTCTGTTTCAGACATCAAAGATGCTGATATTGCTGCAATCAAAGCTACTATCAAAGATGATAAAATCGCTGAGCACCTAAAAGCTACTTTAGAAATGGGCTTCAAAGATCTAGGTATTCAAGGTACTCCTTATATAGTAGTAGCTCCTGCAAAAGATGCTAATGCTTCAAATACTACAGTAATTGCTGGTTATAGTGATCAAGCAGGTATTACAGCAGCTATCGTAAAAGCTAAAACTGCAAAAGCTTAACAAATAATCCTCTATAATCCTATCACTTTTGCGAGGATTTTTCTAAAATCTTAATTACACATATTTAATCCTTATTTAGCTAATTTTTGTTAAAATATAACAACTTTATATTTTGATAGAATAGTTTCCTAATGTTTAAAATTCGTAAAGGTAGTAAAAACCTTGTCTTTTTTGTAGTGCTATTTGTAGCACTACCTCCTTTTGCTATCGACACCTATATCCCAGCTTTTGGTAATATTGCCAATTCATTTAATGTGCCAGTAAGTTCTATAGCTATCACAATATCTACCTACCTAGTAGGGTTTGGCTTGGGGATGTTTTTTTGGGGTGCATTATCTGATAGATATGGTCGTAAGAAAATCTTAATCATCGGTATGCTTGTCTATATCGCTAGTACGATATTATGTTCGCAAACAGATAGTTTCAATACATTAATCTTTATGAGATTTATACAAGGGCTTGGTGATTCACCTGCTGCAGTTGCTGCGATGGCAATATTAAAAGACTGCTACAGAGGTCAAAAACTTATAAAGACTGTAGCTACAATGATTATGGTGTTTATGATCGCACCTATTGTAGCACCTATTGTCGGTAGTGTAATTATCTATACAACTGGAAAGTGGCAAAACATATTCCATTTCTTGACATTCTATGGAATCGTGCTTTTATTTATCACATTTATGATGCCTGAAACACTCAAGCCCCATAAACGCCCTGAAAGTTTAGTGAAAAGTTTCGCAGTCTATATAAAGCATCTACTAAATGGTCCATTTATGTTGGGTACTATAACAGGTGCATTAGTTTTTGGGGCAATGTTTAGTTTTATAAGTGCATCATCAACTCTTATCATTGAGTATTACCATCTTGGGTATACTCAGTTTTGTGCTATCTTTGCTCTAAATATCTTAGGTCTTGTTTTTGCAAGTAATCTGATCAGAAAAAAACTTACTCCACATAATAGAATTCGATTTATATCACTTGGGTATGCTCTAGCTATAGTCGTAGTATTTATAAATGTCATACTGTCTTATACGATTGACAACATCTATGTTTTTGTAGTATTCAATACATTTGCCACAGCAGGATTTGCTTTAACTAACATAACTATCTCTTCAAAAACCATAGATATTCTAAAAGAAGGTTTTGGTGCAGGCAATGCTATTATGAGATTATTCAAATTTATAGTCGCTGGATTTGCTGGATTTTCATTGAGCTTTATCTCCATATCACATTTAATGATAGGAATTCCAATACAACAACTAATTTTTGTTTTACTATCAGCAGGATTATTTCTTATAATAAAAGATAAGCTTTTTCTAAGTAACTAGAAAATTTTTGTATGACTATGGCAATATGGTATGGAATCATTTCTTAGATAATAATCTAAATGATAATCCTCCGCCACATAATAAGGTTTAATCTCTCTAATGCTAGTAGCCACTTTATAGCCTTTTTCTACTAAAATATTGACCAAATTTTCTGCTACTAATTTTTGTTGCTCATCATAATAAAAAATTGCAGATTTATACTGAGCACCAATATCTGGACCTTGACCATTAGTCTGCGTAAAATCATGAATTTCAAAGAAATACTTTAATATAGCTTCTAATGAAATTTTGTTTGTATCAAAAACAACTCTTACAACCTCAAGATAGCCTGTATTACCAGCACAAACATTTTTATAATCCGGGTTTTGCTCATCACCACCACAATATCCAGATTCAGCAAATAAAACACCATCTAGTTTCTTTAGATAATGCTCAACACCCCAAAAGCACCCCGCTGCTACAATTACCTCTTTAGTATCACCAAAATTTTCAAAGGGAATAAAGTCAACCGAAGCAGAATTTACACAGTAACGAGTATTTAGCTTTGTGTAACCCTCACCTTGAAATATATGACCTAAATGTCCACCACAGTTATTACATAAAATTTCTGTCCTGCGACCATCAGTATCAGAAAGAATTTTTACATTATTCTCGATGTGAATATCGTAACTTGGCCAACCACAGGTGGATATAAATTTACTATCAGCTTTGAAAAGCTTTGTAGCGCAATTTCTACACACATATATTCCATCGCTATCAATTTCATTATAACGACCTGTAAAAGGTTGTTCAGTATCTTTATTGATGATAATCTCAAACTGCTGAGGTGTTAGACTTTTAGTCTTTAGCATAATAGCTCCTAAATTTTAGTATTAGTTTTTAAAACTTATGATATATGTGTATTAGAAAGGAATTTTTTAATACAAAGATGAACTAAGCTTATCCATAAAGGACTAAGTAATAATGACAGTGAAATCAAACTAATTAAAAACTGGTATGTTTTACTATCTAAAATACTTAAAATATAACCCATTGTTATCAAAACAAAACTAAACTCTCCAACTTGAGAAAGCATAGCTCCACCGATTAGAGCTTCATTTCTTCTTTGTTTCAACGCTCTAAACACTAGCGTATTTATAGTTGGGCACATTAAACTCGCAATTGACCACTTCAGACATGAATACCTCGCTCTTTAAGATATTCAATAGGGCTAAGCCATCCTAACACTTTTCTTGGTCGATTGTTAAGTTTATTCTCAACTCCTTTTACGCGAAAACTTCGTACTAATCTTCGAAGATGTCTATCTGTTACATTAAGCTGTTTAGCACCATTTTTTTGAGATAATTCTTTACTGACACATTTCTCAATAATTTTAAGTCGTTCTAACTCTTTTGTACTCATTGCGATTATCCTATTCATTTTTTTTAAAAACCTCTATCTATAAATAGAACATTTTAGCATTGGACAGAATAGGACATTACCACTTTGGGCTTACAAATTTTTCATGAATACTATACCAATTTAGTAAAGTATGCTAATATTGTTAGCTTATAATATATTCCGTATGGAATCTTAAATGTTAATTGTTTTAATTGTATTTTTCGCATTGCTTGTAGTTTTACATGTCAAAAATGTAAGTTTTAATATCAGAGTTATACTTGCTATGATTTGCGGTGTTTTTATAGGTATCGGTTATAACTACTTTGAATATAGTAATGATACTTTTATACAGTTTGGCGATATTCTAGGTGATGGTTATATAGCATTATTAAAGATGTTAATAATCCCAATAGTGCTAGTATCTATAATTCATTCAATTGTAAATTTAAAAAATCACACCGAATCATATATCATCAAAGTAGCATATAAAACTGTTGTAATAATGCTAGTTCTTACAGCTATTAGTGCAGCTATTGGCTCTATTGTTGCGATACTAATGCATACTGGATCTGATATAGATATAGCAAGTATTACAGGCAAAGTTACCAAAGAGATGAAAACTGCAACTTTTTCAGAGACTATATTAAGCTTTTTACCTGATAATTTATTTCATCAAATGGATAGTAATAATGTCATGGCCGTAGTTGTCTTTGCAATATTATTAGGCTTTGCAATATTAATTTCACATCGTGAGAATAAGAGTCTTACAGCACCATTTATAAGCTTCATTGAATCATTATTTTTCATCATAAAAAAACTTGCTAAGATAGTTATTGCGACAACGCCATACGGTATATTAGGATTAATGATTCAAATGACTGTGGAAATGGAAAATAGCAGTATATCAGCAGTACTATATTTCATTTTAACTTGCTATATAGCTATGACTATTGTTTTGGCTTTGCATATAGCTTTGTTACTTGTATTTAAGATAAATCTAGTAAAGTTTTATAAAGCTATATGGAGAGCAATGCTTGTAGCGATTACATCTCGTTCTAGTATGGGGACATTACCGCTATCTATAGCAGGGCTTAATCGTTATGGAACTTCTGAAACTGTAGCTACTTTTGCTCCTACTATGGGTACTACTCTTGGTATGAATGGTTGTGCTGGTATTTTCCCTGCAGTATTAGCTATTATGGCTATGCAAGCTACAGGCATTGATATTACGATTACTTCAGTGATAATGATATCGATTATATGTATGCTGGCATCTCTAGGTGTGGCTGGAATCCCTGGCACTGCATTTGTCGCAGCTGGAGTGGTTTTTTCATACTTTGGTTTGCCATGGCAGCTTATTGCATTTGTGATTGGTGTCGATGCTATTATAGATAGTTTCCGTACTCCACTAAATATTCACGGAGCTATGACTGCCGCTATCATTGTCGATAAAACTACAAAAGCTAGTTAGTAAAAACATCTTTCATTTTTCTAATATATTCAAAATCCTCATACTCAACTCCAACAAAATACAACCCTTGTGGTCTTGCTGTCTTTGCTGCAATAGTCCTATCTTTTGCCTCCAATAATTTTTTTATCCAAACAGGCTCCTTTTGACCTAAACCAATATTGACCAAAGAGCCAATAAGATTGCGTATCATGTGATGTAAAAAAGCATTGCCTTGGACTTCAAAAATTATAAAACTACCATGCTTAGAAAACTCTGCTTTTTTGATAGTTCTAAATGGAGTATTAGCCTGGCATTGTGATGATCTAAATGAAGTAAAATCCTGCTTACCTAATAAGTATTTAGCAGCTTCATTCATTTTATCTATGTCTAATGGTCTATTCTCCCATAAACTATGCTTTGCAAATATTGGCGAGCTAACTTGATCGTTATAAATCACATAATTATAAGTACGGCTAATTGCTGCAAATCGTGAATTAAAATCACTCGGTACTTCTTGGATATTTATGATTTTTATATCGTTAGGTAATATTGCATTTAAACCTCTCTTCCATGCCATTAACGATCTATCTGCATCTGATATAAAGTTGGCAATTTGTGAAGTAGCATGCACACCAGAATCAGTCCTTCCAGCACACACAACCTCAACTTTATGGTTAGCAACTTTTGATAATGCTTTTTCGATTTCTTGTTGAATACTTGGAAAGCTAGTTTGGCGTTGCCAGCCATTGTAGTTTTCGCCGAAGTATTCTATTTGTAGTAGGTAGTTTTTCATAAAATCTTTTATTCTTTTAATTTCAAAAACTTTCTAATTTGCAAAGCAAACAAAAACCATAATAGATAAGAAAATATCATCAAAAAATATATAATAATCTGATCGTAAGCATAAAGCTCTATTATTTTAGGCTTTTCAATAGTTGCAAGTAAAGGTATAGTTATAAGAAAAGCTTGTTTAATAGAGCTTAAAATATTAAATTGAAAATACGCATCAAAACTAATTCTGTTTACAATTAATTGAGTAGTTGAAAATAAAAAAACTAAATATGCTGACAGCCAACACCCTAGCCATAAAACAAAAGGTTTTAATAAACTGGTTCCACAACCATTTATCAGATCATATAGCTTTATCAAACTATAACGACTAAAATTTTCTACACACCATTTTTTTAATTTGCACTTATCTTGATTTTCTTTAGCAATTTTCTCTTGTATTTTTTTTAATAAATAATGCCTATGGAGTTGCTGAGCTTCAATATATGCCCCATTTTTGTTTAAAAATTCTGCAAGATTTAGATAATCCAAAGAACCACCTTTATCTAGTAAGTTATCCAAAGTTGATTGACTTATATAGACTAAAGAGTTTACAGATGATTTTTCATCAAAATAAGGTACCTTGCTAAAATTAGAATTTTCACAAGATACTGATGGATATTCTAGCTCAGAAAAAATATAGTTTTCATTACAGCCTTTTTTAATTTTTACATCTCCATTGAAGCTAGCTTGACAGTGAGTATATCTTTCTCTAGTTGTTTTACTATAAAATCTGTCTTGGTAGGCACAACAAATTTCATTAACTTCAAAGTAACTACTTTTACATCTAGGTAAAAATTCAACATTATCAATAGTAATTCCTTTGAAACAAACACCAATAGTGTTTTTATCAATTGTCTTTGGTTCAATTACGATTGTTTTAAACCCATTTATTTCTATGCTTTCTATAGCAATAACTGATTTAAGTTGACTATCATCAAGTGAAAACTTGATACCATTAAATATTGTATTTTTCTTACTCTCAAGAATATCAATTCTTAAAAATATATTTTCATCTCTAGAAAGAGATATTTTATAATTAGTTTCCCCTAGCTCTTTATTTCCCAATGCTAAAGGAATGATTTTTAAACCGTATAACCTACTGAAATACAGTAATATATTTCGTTTTAGCTCTTTATCATTTTTATTATTAACATTATTTAATATGGTTTGCACAACTTCTTTTTTTGTTGGATTAATCAGTCTCTTTATTTCTATAATTAAATCATTTGAAAATTTTGTCTTTACTATCTCATATTTTGCAAGAAAAGAAGCCGCATAGTGACAAACCATTTGAAGATTTGACTCTTCTGGTGAACCGTTAGTAAAACATATTCCTGTTGTTTGATTATCATCAAATAAAACTTTAAAAAATGTAACAAGCTCTCTACCCTTGCTACAAACATCAGGTAAGTCATCCCAGCTAAAATTATTACTCATAACAACCTACCCTAAAAACTTCACAACTCTAGCATGCAAAACTTCCATTTCTTTTGGTATAAGTTTTGAGAAATTTATAAATCCATGCACCAAACTATCAAAATGATAATGCTGTACCTCAACATTATGCCTAATGAGTCTTTCAGCGAAAAGTAACCCTTCATCTTTAAGAGGATCATAACCTGCCGTCATTACTAGCGTACGCGGTAAACTTTCAAGATCTTTTATATAAAATGGTGAAATCTCTGGCGAACGAGTATCTACATCATTAGGGACATAAAGCTCTGAGTACCAACTAGTTTTTGCCTTAGTTAAGATATAGCCACTCTCAAAATCTTGTAATGATTTAGTAGCCATATGAGACAAATCTACCGATGGATAAAGGATTATATTATTAGCAACTTTAACTTTATCTTTCTTGTGTAGATTATGCGTAGCGAGTATAGTCAGATTAGCGCCTGCACTATCTCCCATTAGCGTATAGCCTTTTTTAGATATACCGTATTTTTTAGCGTTCGTATAGATATGCTCTGCGACAAATTCCACATCATTAAGACCTGCTGGGAATTTATGCTCTGGTGCAAGTCTATAATCTACTGCAAATACAGCTTTATTGGTAGTTACAGCTATTTTTCTACAAAAAGCATCAAAAGATTCTAAAGTTCCAGATACAAATCCACCACCATGAGAAAAGACTATAGCTTCAAGTTTCTCATTTACATTTGGATTAAATACTCTTACATCTATGTTATGCCCATTAGTATGCTCAAGTGCTATATCTTCCACTTTTTGAATATCTACTTTTGGATAGCTATATAAATTCAAAGAAGCAGCAGCTTTTCGCGTTAAGTCAATATCTCTTTTGCTACCTTGGCGATCATATTTACTTATGAAAGTAAGCAAATCTTGTAGCTTTGCTGGTATAGTTTTTATACCTCCATAAAGATCAGGTACTTTTTTGAGAATCTCAGCCTCACGAGCATTTTTAGTTCTAGAGTTATCTTTTGCTATAGTTTTTAGCCAAGCTTTTTTATTTGGTGGCAGAGTATCTAAAGGTGTAGACAAATAACTTGCAATACCTAACTCATGGCAATCATTTTCAGCATAGAATGATAGATTATTTACCATCCATGTTACTAGAGTTTCAGCTTTGGTATTGTTTGTTTGTCTAATTTCTAAGACATTGTATTCATTTCTTACATCATAAGACCATGGCACATAGTCAACTACAAAATTACAGCTTATATAGTTCAACCCAGCTTCACGAGCTAATGCAAACTCTGGAAATGCTGTCATACCAATCACACCACCACCCATACTTTGAAAGCATTTAGCATCCATAATAGTTGGAAATTGTGGACCTTCGATGCAGACATAACTTTGCTTAAAATGTATTGGGAAATTAAAGCTAGCCTTTCGCTCTCTAATTTCTTCGGCAATACTTTCTGTAATAGGTTTTGACAATGATACATAATTCAGCAAACCATCTTCGCAAAAAGTAAAATCACGCAAAGACTTAGTTCTATCTATAAACTGATACGGAATTACCATATCACCAGGTTTTAATTCTTCTCGTAAACTTCTCACAGAAGATAATGCTATTATAGATGTTGCACCATGTTTTTTTAGTGCATAAATATTAGCTTTATAATTTATATTATGCGGGAGAATATTCTGCTCAAGCCCAGTTCTATTTAAAAAAAGTGCCTCTTGACCATCAATTTTGACTTTAAACAATCCGTTTGAACATAATCCAAAAGGAGTCTCTCTTGATAACTCTTCAACTATCTCAAAACTGTCAAATGATTCAAACCCACTACTACCAACTATTGCCCACATTTTTTATAGCCTTATTTAAAATTTACATCTAGTATTTTATTTTCATTACAAAAAAGCTCTATATAAAATTCATCTCCTTGATTAATAACCCCAACACCTTTAGGAGTACCAGTCATTAGCAAATCATTTTCACATATTGAGATAGCACTATCTTTTAGAAAATCTACAATATCTTTAGGCTTATAAATCATACGATCATAGCCACCCTCTTGAATGAGGTTCTTATTTTTATATGCTTTAAAATTTAAATGAGGTATATCGTCCGTTTTAATATTAACGAAATCACTTATCACCGCACTACCATCAAAACTTTTTGCAAGCTCCCAAGGTAGTTGCTTAGCTTTTAGCTTTGATTGTAAATCTCTATCTGTAACATCTAAACCTAAGCCAACAGCTTTTATGTTAGAGTCACCATCAAAAGCTAAAACAATTTCACACTCATAATGCAACTCACGATTTTCTAACAAGTTCAATGAGCTAGAAATACTTGAATTTGGTTTGATAAAAATAACTGGATCAGTCGGAGTTTCATTGTTTAGCTCTTTGATATGCTCAACATAATTTCTACCAACACAAATAACTTTTGATTTTGTAGTTTCTAGTTTCACAGTATTTCTCCAGTTATAAATAAGATGGCTGAGTGCATTCGACTACGCTCAGCAATCACAGAGTCGAAGCCTCGGTTTATTAGCTCCCCTCTCGAGAGTGGTGCCGACTTTGTCGGTGTGGTGTGTCCTTCTTTATTTAAAAAATCCCCGTGTCAAGTAGCGGTATGACAGTCTTTTCAGATTAAAGCTTAAAGTCTTCACCTAGATATACTTTACGCACAGTTTCATCTTCCAGTACTTCAGCAGGTGTACCAGAAGCTAGCATATTACCCGCATTCACTATATATGCTCGCTCACAGATATCCAAAGTCTCACGAACATTATGATCGGTAATAAGCACACCAATACCACGATCTTTTAGATGTCTAACTACTTCTTTTATCTCAATCACAGATACTGGATCCACACCAGCAAAAGGTTCGTCAAGCAATATAAACTTAGGATCCATCGCCAAAGCTCGTGCAATCTCCACCCTTCTTCGTTCACCACCAGAAAGACTCATACCCATGCTTTTGCGGATATGTTGAATACTAAACTCATCTAAGAGCGTATTTAGCTTCTCATCAATATCTGCCTTTGTTAGCTCTTTACGAGTCTCTAGTATCGCGACTATATTATCTTCCACACTTAACTTTCTAAAAACAGAAGCTTCCTGTGGCAAGTAGCCTAGACCTTTTCTTGCTCGTAAATGAATAGGCATCTTAGTTACATCTTCACCACCCATACGCACTTGTCCACGAGTAGCTGCAACTAGACCCACTATCATATAAAATGAAGTGGTTTTACCTGCACCGTTCGGACCTAAAAGCCCAACAATCTCACCGGTAGAGACTTTCATGGAGACATTGTTCACCACCCATCGAGAGCCATATTTCTTACCTAATCTTCTAGCTTCTAAAGTATATTTTTCCATTTCTTAACCTTATATGGTTTGCTGCAATGCAGGATTATCTAAATTTTTAGAATTGGTATTATCAGTACCTAATGTACTTCCACTACTTGTTTTAGAATTTTTATGGAAATCTGCAATTGGAGTAAGACCTATATCAATTTTAGTTTCACTTTGAATCCCATCTAAAACAATTGTAGAACGTTTATTTTTACTGCCGGGAATAGTTACTAAATCATGCTCAATATCATAGACTATTTTTTCGCCTTTATATTTATTTTGATTTTGATTTACAATTGCTTTCTTGTTTAGTTCTAAACTTTTATTAACCACATTATAAATAATTGTTTTACCCTCTCCATCAAGAGGACCTTTTGTAAGCTGCTGACTATCTTTAAAATCTTTATTTGCATTGGTAGGATAAGTATAAAATTGAGATATATCCTCTCCTTCTGTATCCATCACAAGTGATTGCACTTTTCTATCGTTATCTAGTTGCATAGTTAATTTCTGCCCTGAGATAAAATTACATTCCCTTTCATCAGTACATATTTCTTTAGCATGCTTAAACCATTTTTCTTGAAGTTGTTTGAATGTATCTTTTTTATTTCTAGTAAAATAAACAAAATCTTTCTTATGACTTTTGACTTTTCTGCACAAGATATGTTTATTGTGAATTTGCATTACAAATACATCGCCAAAATAAGTGAGCGTGCCTTTACCACTATCATAAGTAGCCCTATCTGCACATATCGTAAGCGGTCCGTATTCTTTTAATATATTATCAACCCCATCATCTTCTTTTTCATTATCTGAAACAGCATCCTCTTGTATAGAAGACGGATCTACTCCTGTAAAAGATGACCCATCATCTAATTTATTTGGCTCATTAGGATTTGTATAACCAAAAGTTAAGAAGCATCCTAAAGCCAAAGTCACTACTATTAGTTTAAATTGACGCATAGTAGCTCCTTACATTCTTTTTAAGATTGATGATTTTTGTTTCAGAATTACCCTTAGTTCCTACACCTGTAGTATTGTTGCCTGTTTTAGGATCGTACATTCTTACAAATTTGTCATTGTAAAAATCGTGACTCTCAGTATCATAATACATCTCAGATGACTTTATATGAATTTTTTTAGGGGAATATTTACCATCTCCTTTTGTGGTGGAGTTATCTTTTTTATCATCGGCATCGCTATGAGTAAACATCACCGAGTTTACTCCATCGTATAGATGAAGGAGATTGCTGTTATTTTTTTTATCTAAAAAGCCATAGTGGGCTTTTACATTCATAGTTTCATTGCCATTTTTTACATCAAAACTTCTTTCAAATAAATTAGTCATTTTAGTATCTTGATTTACATATTCTTCAAGTTTTTCAGAAATGAAATTTGTAGTTAACTTACCATTCTCATCATAGATATTATAATGATAATTAAAAGCTGTAAGTTCAACACTACTTGCAGGAGAAAACTTACTTGGGTCTCCTCCTCCCTCTAGGGCTTTATTACCAATATAAAACACCCCGCCAGTTACTATAACAATAGAAAGAACATTTGCTAAAAACGAATATTTAGTGAAAAATTTCATTTTCTATTTTGCTCCACCTACATCTATAAAGCTTTGTAGCATAGCATTATACTGCCCACTTTGTTTCATCAAATATTCACAAAACTCACGAACTGCACCATTGCCACCTTTATGTTCACAGTTATAATCAGCATATTCTTTGATAATAGCGACACAATCAGCTGGTGCAGCAGATAAGCCAACTTTATTCATAAGAGTAATATCTGGCAAATCATCACCCATATAAGCAATTTCACTATCTTTGAGTAAATATTTTTCTTTAAGTATTTTGTATGCATTAAGCTTGTTTTTTTGACCCTGGAAAATATCATCAGGATCTAACCCAAGAGATGTTAATCTATCAGCAACTATGCGAGATGACTTGCCCGTGATAATAGCCACTTTCATACCCAACTTCTGGACTAAAACTAATCCTAGACCATCTTTCACATCAAAGTTTTTATATTCATTACCATCGTTAGAAATTATTATCTTACCATCGCTTAATACACCATCGACATCTAAAATTAAAAGTTTAATATTTTGTGAGTTATTTTTTTTCATTATAAACCTCATAAAAAATAGTTCTATTAAGCTATAGATATTATCATAAATAGAAAAAAGACTGTATTAGAAATAAGGTAAAGAGTTAGATTATTTGTTATTTTTAATAATTCAACGATTTCATTAGTGAAGTAAAACCAACATACTCTGACTATTAATTTTTCCAACTTATTAGAATCAAGCTCAGTCCATCATAAAAACCTTTGTATTTGCAATACATAAGCATTAAAATACACAAATACAATTATTTTTATATTTAAATTTTTATAAATTCAAAGAGGCAAACAATGATCAAACGCAAAAACATAGTTCTTCTATCAGCATTACTAAGCACTAGTGTTGCTATAGCTGCTCCAAACATCTCGGCTGGATCTGACCCATACTTCAATGGTGCCGATGGTGTAGCACAAAAAGATATTATAGTTAAACCAGTACAGCTAGACTTAGATGCCCCAGCTTGGGTTGCTATGAATTACCGCACTGGTGATGTCGTTAGCGAAAAAGCTATGGATGTAAAAAGAGAACCTGCAAGCTTAACAAAGATTATGACTTCTTATATAATTGCAAGTGAGATAAAAGCAGGTAATTTAAAATGGGATACTATGATTCCTATTAGCCATACTGCAGCATCAACTGGTGGTTCTAAGATGTATATCGAAGCTGGCAAAAAAGTGTCTGTAAAAGATCTTGTAAGAGGGATGGATATAGTATCTGGTAATGATGCTGCTATGGCTCTAGCAGAGTATGTTGCTGGATCAGCTAAAGCATTCACAGACCTTATGAATCAAACAGCAAAAGCTGTCGGTATGAGTAGTACACACTTTGCTAATCCAGATGGACTACCTGGCGGCGAGCAATATACTACAGCTCATGATATGGCTTTATTAGCTAGATCATATATCTACAATTTTCCAGAAGCTTATGACATATATGGCGAAAAAGGTTTAGTCTGGAATGCTAGCAAACAACAAGCTGTTGAAATATCTGATCGTAAACAATGTATGCCAAAAATTGATCGTGGTAATGGTAGTGTTATTGCGAGCTATAGTGCGATAAAATTAGATGATACTACAAAAGATAAGTGTAACAAGCTTTTTCCTAAGAAAGATAATTTTGTCTTACAAAACAACAGAAACAAATTGCTTTTCACTTTTGATGGTGCTGACGGTATGAAAACAGGTCATACTGAAGCTGCAGGATACTGTCTTGTTTCATCTGCAAAGCAAAATGGTGAAAGATATATTTCTGTAGTTTTAGGTGCTAGTAGTTCTGCAAAACGCGAGACAGAATCTTCTAAGCTACTTAGATATGCTCTGACTAAGTTCGAAGATATTGTTTTATATAAAGCAAATACTCCTATAAGCATCAGTGCTAATAGTATAAAAAACGCAAAATCTGGTCAGAAAATTACTGTAGCATCAGCTCAAAACATATATAAAACTGTACCAAAGAACTATGTCCCATATCTAAAACAAGGTATAGCTTTGGATCCAAATCTAAAAGCTCCTATCAAAAAAGGTCAAGCTGTCGGTAAAATTGTTGTTACAGTAAATGGTAAACAAAAAATTGCTGAAATACCTGTAGTTGCTCAAAATGATGTCGCCCAAAAAGGCTGGTGGTAGTTTTTTTAAAAAATTAAGGATTATATGTAATGACTATAAGTGAAAAAAATTTAGAGGTTATTCAAAATAAAGAAACTTTGTTTGAATTTCCATGCCAATTTCCGATAAAAATAATGGCAAACCCTAACAAAGAAACCACTCAATTTATCTTAAGTATGTTTGAGAAATATGTACCAAATTACAACGAAATTGATTTTAAGATTAAAGAGAGTAAGACTGGTAAATACATTTCTATTACTGCTATTTTTGAAGCAGAAAACAAAGAACAATTAGACAATATCTATAAGGATATATCGAGTCATTCTGAAGTGCATATGGTTTTATAAAAATAAAACACACTAACCCCCTAGTTCGATAGGGAATCTATTTAATATTTGTGAAAGATCAATATGAACATTCAAACAAAAAATCTCGGTCTTGAAGATTATACTTCTACCTTTAATAAAATGATTGAATTTACTACAAATCGCACTGATGAAACCGCTGATGAAGTCTGGTTTGTTGAGCACCCTGCTGTATTTACACAAGGTAAGCATGGTAAGCCTGAGCATATCATCAATTTACACAATATTCCTATAGTAAATACTGATAGAGGAGGACAAGTAACATATCATGGACAAGGTCAAGCAATTATTTATTTCTTACTTGATGTTAAGAGAAATAAGCTCGGTGCTAAAAGATTGGTTGATGCTATTGAGCAAGCTTGTATAATTATGCTTGATAAATACTACAACCTAAAAGCTCATACTATAGAAAATGCTCATGGAATATATGTAGATAATAAAAAAATAGCATCTCTAGGACTTAGGATTAAGCAAGGAAAAACTTATCATGGTATCGCTATAAATACGAATATGGACTTAACTCCTTTTAGCTATATAAACCCTTGTGGCTATAGCAGTTTAGAGATGTGTCAAATAGCTGACTTTGATGCTTCGGTATCTGCTCAAGCAGTACAAGAGCAGTATTATAATGAGTTTTATAACCTTCTATAAAATATTAATTAATAAACTTCATTTATCATTGTTACAGATAGTAGTACATACCATCACCCTATGGCTTGACCATAAAGATTCAATTCCATTATTAGTATAATTAGCTGTTTTTTATTATGACGGACAATTTGCGATTTGTTACTGCAAAACACCCTGTATCTCCACGGAGCGTAGTCAAAGTAGGATCCTAAGTGTTTTTGGGATTTATAAGACACTAAGCTTGATAGTAATAATTTTATTGTCCCTTAGCTCTGTAATTTCCAATAAAATATTTTGATACTTAACACTACAAATTCCAGATGGTAGGTCTTGAATCTCTTCAATTATAAGACCTGATAAAGTCTTTGCATCTTCACTTTCAAACTGTATACCTATATGGCGATTTATCTCTCTTAGGGTAGCACTACCACCAACTATGTAGTTATTATCATCTAATTTACGGATATTGTTATGAATATCAAATCTATCAGAAAACTCACCTACAATCTCTTCCATGATATCTTCAATAGTTATCACCCCACTTACATCACCATACTCATCCACAACAACAGCAAAGCGTTTGCTTTTCTTTTGAAAGCCAATAAGCTGAGTCTGTAGCGACACCGTTTCTGGGATAAAGTACGGCTCTATAGTAAGCTTTCGTAGCTTGGCTTTATTGATAGATGATTTTGACGATATTAAAAGATTAGTTATTTCTTTGAGCTTAATTACACCGATAACATTATTTATATCATCCTCACAAACTAGTATATTTACGGATTTGATTTTAGCTATTTTATTTAGAATTTTTTCTACAGATTGACTTATATCTATATACTCAATTTTATTAAAATGTGTCATCACATCTTGCACTAATATTTTGTCAAGTTCCAATACACCTAACAGCATATTTTTATTCTTAGCACCAAGTTTTGCATTAGACTCATGCACTACAGTATGAATTTCATCTTTGTTTAAAGATTCATTGTTTACAGACTCAATCTTTATACCAAACAATCTTAATACCATTTTTGAAATAAAATTTAACGATACTATCACCGGATACATAATCAGCATTATAAATTTCAGTGGCAATGAAAATGGAAATGCCAGCTTTTGCGGATAAACTGCAGCAAATGATTTTGGAATTATTTCACCAAATATTAGTACAAGCATAGTTACGACTAGTGTAGAAATTAAAAGCCCTATATCACCAAAATGGTCTTTAGAATATGAAGAAATAATAGTACCTGCAAATATATTTGCAAAAGTATTGCCAATCAAAATTGTAATCAATAGTTTTTCTGGCTTAGCCACTAGCGATAAGCTTCGTTTTGCAGCTTTATGATTGTTTTTTGCTAGATGCTTTAGTTTGTATTTGTTTAAAGCCATCATAGCCGTTTCTGAGCTAGAAAAAAATGCAGATGCACATATTAGCAATACAATAATTACAACAACAGTATAGGTACTCATTTGGCATTTTACTTAATAAATTTTAAAAATAATGGACAAGTTTAACATATCAAGTGATATTAGAGAAAAAATTCTATCCCAAAGGACAAAAAAATATAGTATCTAGCCTGCGTTAGAATTTTACCACCATAGCTACGGCTATGCTAATAAAAAACCCCTCTCTCACTTAGACTATGCTCTGTGAGGGAGGGGTTTCGATTTTTTATCTTATAGATGTATTTTTAAGAATTACACTCTCATGAAATCAGCGTGCATCAACTTAATTTTGTATGGATGCCTTTGAAGTGCTTTCATTATAACTTTTTCTTCTTTACCGTCGATATCTAAAGTAATTTCGCTTGAGAAGAATCCTTTATCTTCTATAGCATGTAAAAGATTATCATGTTCTATCAATAGAGATACAGCTTCTTTGTCACCACCATAAATAATAGCTGGAATTTTGCCAGCTCTTCTTAGACGGCGGCTCGCACCAGTACCTAAATTATCTCTTTTTTCCACTTTCAATGTAAAGTTTGTCATTGTTTCGTTCCTTTAATTTAATTAAGCAATTATGATTATAAACTGACCTTACGCACCAAACGCAAGCTTGTATTTGGTGCGTAAGGTCAATTATTAATCTATGCGACCCTAGATTAACTTTGCTATTGTAGTTGATTGAGCTATATAATTCAAGGAAAAAAGATGTTTGAGTGATAAAAACTAGTCTACTAAACCATCTGTACGAAATATATCACTCACTGACTCTTCACTATTGGTTTTCTTGATGATTTGAGCAAGTAATGGTGCTAATGAAATCACTTTAATTTTACTACAGTTTGCGGCATTTTCTTTTAAAGGTATGGTATCTGTTACTATAAGCTCGCTAATAGCAGAGTTTTCGATATTTTTTACAGCATCTCCAGAAAGCAAAGGATGAACACAAAATGCAGATATTTTAGTAGCACCACCTTTTTCTAATAATGCTTTTGCTGCTTGGCAGATAGTACCACCTGTATCCATAATGTCATCTACAAGTATGCAGTGTTTACCTTCTACATCACCGATTATATTCATAACTTCAGCAACATTTGGCTTAGGTCTTCTTTTGTCTACTACTGCTATTTCTACACCTAAATTTTTAGCTACAGAACGAGCTCTTACTACACCACCCATATCAGGCGATACTATTTTGATATTTTTAAATTTCTCAGGATTCTTACGCACATGCTCTAAGAAAATTTTTGTAGCAAAAGCATTATCAAATGGAATATCAAAAAATCCTTGAATTTGTTCTGCATGAATATCTACAGAAAGAATTCTATCTAAGCCTACTGCTTGTAGTAAATTTGCAACTACTTTTGCAGAGATTGGTACTCTAGCAGATTTTGACCGTCTATCTTGTCTTGCATAACCAAAGTATGGCAATATAGCCGTCACTCGTTCTGCTGATGATCTTTTTAGTGCATCTATAAGAAGTATAAGCTCCATAAGATTGTCTGATGGTGGGCAAGTTGATTGGATTACAAAAATATCTTTACCACGCACATTTTCATTTAGTACTACTTGGATTTCTCCATCTTTAAAAGTAGATACCGTAGCATTACCAACTGTAGCTCCTAATTCCTTAGCAACCTCACAAGCAAGCTTTTTTGAAGCATTACCACTAAAAATCATCAAATCTTCAGACATTTACTCAAACCTTTAATTAATTAGACACTAACAACTATAATTTTAATGTTTTTTTAAAACTTTGAAAGCTAAAATGCAAAACTTTATATAAATAATTTAGTTGCTATTTTGATAAACACTGTTAAAAGTTTTTATTTTAAAATAAAATTAATTTTTTTATAAAAAAAGTACTGTATAAGCTGTATCGATACGAGTAAAGATAGTCCTAGGGAAGTTATTACTGAGATTAGTGGCCAATCCAAGCATACCGCACTACTTATATCGCACAATACACTTATTAATGATAATCCTAAAAAGTATATACTAAACCCTTCGGCATTTTTTTGCTTATAGTTTTTATAAATCTGAGGTAACCAATAAATATTGTAAATAACCCCACTAAATGACCCTAATAATAGTAATCCATTTTGACTAATTGTTGTGGATGAAATTAAAAGCACTACAAGTAACAAAAATAATGATACAAACAGTGTATGAAATATTACAAATTTACTTTTTCTATCGTTGAATATTTGTAGTTGTTGAATAAGTAAAAAACTTATCAAAATCACATCTACAAGTATGTATTGCCACTCCAAACCAAACCCTACAGCATAAACTAGATCTAAAGAGTTAGCTATAATCATCAGTGTATGAGTCCATAAGCTGATGTTTATAGTTGTATGCTTAAATTGATTGTGAATTGTCTGTGGTAAAAAATGTACGATATAAATTACTAGAGAGAGATTAAGAGTTATATAACCTATATTTTGCATTGTGTATTCTCCTACTATTTTTAGTAAATAATAGAAGCTTGATTGAGATTTATAGTAAAAATATCAAACAAACTCCCTACGCTAATGTTAATTAGATCAGGTGCAAAGGGTCTGACATTGTCATCTCAGCTAAATCGAATAGCTCCCCTGTTGTTCTTGCGAGAATAAATATATCATAAGAGTGCTTAATAATATATACAAATAAGAAATTATACCAATCCCAATACAAACTGCCACATTCATCTCAAAGGAGTTTTATACTGTCGCCCTTTGTCAATACCAGTTATAAATATATTTATATTCCAAACCTCTAAGCTGCTTGTAGTAACACTTCTCTAGCATTATAACACTTATCAGATG
>JBLFYO010000022.1:0-20842 GCA_047609165.1 Francisella sp. | reverse complement strand
TGACGGTAAAAAACTAACTGATGAGCAGATCAAAAAGCTTGGTGGTACGCGCCATTTTCAGTCTGCTTTAGGTATGGCTAGACAACTTGAACTTGCAATATTTGATATGAATATCCACCATAAAAAGGGTGTAAGTGTTGAAGGTGTACAAGCTGAGCTAGATGCTATCCGTAGCAGTTTAAATCTTATGCAAACGCCTAGTTACAACAAATTTCAAAATGGCTTCTCACATATCTTTGCAGGTGGATATGCTGCTGGTTACTATAGTTATAAGTGGGCTGAAATACTATCATCTGATGTATTTTCTCGTTTTGAGAATGAAGGAATACTCAATAGTGAGGTTGGGCAAGATTTGCTAGAGCATATAATATCAAAAGGCTCTGCTCGTGATGCGATGGATAACTTTGTAGCGTTTATGGGTCGTAAGCCAAGTGAGGAAGCACTATTAAGGCATAGTGGGATTAATTAAGACTACCCCGTCTTGCTTCGCAATCTACCCTTTCGTTACCAAAGGGGAATAACCCAAACTATAAGATCAATGCAATTCCCCTTCAAATTCTTGAAGGGGTGGCAGTCACTAGACTGACGGGGTAGTGTTTTAAAACAAAAACGACAAGATGGCTGAGCGGAGTCGAAGCCTTGATTAAAACAACAGAAGAAAAAACTAACTATGCAAAAAACAGAAATTGGTAACAAAGCTGAGCTTCAGGCGTGTAAATTTCTAATCTCACAAAATGTGAAAATCATCGAGCAGAATTTCAAAGCTCTGCCGTATGGTGAAATTGACATTATTGCTTTAGATACTTCTAGCCAAGATTCAAAAGATTCTGGATCGGTGTCCGGAATGACTGTGGATGATGAAAATACTCTAGTTTTTGTAGAAGTGAAATACCGTAAATCAACTAGCTTTGGTACTGCTCAAGAAATGGTGAGTTATTCCAAACAACAAAAAATCATCAATACTGCGAATATCTTTTTAGAGAAAAATCTACAATACCAAAACTACGAATGTAGATTTGATGTAATTGCGATGAATAATAGTGATATAGAATGGATTAAAGATGCTTTTATGCTTGGTTAGATTATGACCAGTATGAAACTTGTGCTGATGGTATGCATATAAACTCACGGGCATATTGACTACCATCAAAAGCATTATCAACATAAAAAACAGCTTGTTGATTTTGAGGCACCAGAGTCGTATCAATAGTCCAAGCATCTATCCCTTGTATTAGGATTAGTATAAATAACAGCAATAGTCGTCGTATCGCAACCAGTTGCATTACTACAAATTAACAGATTAGAGGTATTAAAAGAAACCTCTCCTGCAGGGCAAGTAAATGTAGCAACTATTCCCGCACCATTCAAAGTAACACCAGCCGCTACAGCTGCCGGATAATTTCCCGCTAAACTTAAGTCAACACCACCTACACTTGCAGATGCGGTAAAACTAGTTCGAGTACTATACTCATCATCATTTTTATCAGTACAACTAGCAAGAGCTAACCCACCTAGCATTATTACCGTTAGAGATTTTAATTTATTCATTGTTATTTACTTATATTTATTTTAATCATAAATTATGATGCCTATCGATTCTTTGCGAAAAATAAATTCATAAAAATCAAGACATAGTTTAAGCAGTCAATTATGAAATTTTAGGAGAGGAAAGTAAAGATGCAAGTTTAGTTTTGTTATTTTTTTAGACAACCTAACCATTGCTGTCACCCTAGTGCTTCGACACTAGGATCTATAGACAATCAAGCATTCACTCTAAAAAATGGATCCTATGGTCAAGCCATAGGATAACAAAACATTATGAAAAACTATTTAGCGTCTCTAATTTTAACTTATTTATGGGCAGTCCTACAGAGACTCCGGATTGTAGTCCGGAGATTAGGATATTTTATAGAGGTCGCCCCTATTTAGATTTTGCACCGTTGTTAAAATACCCTAAATCGAGTTCAGGGATTCGAGTATTTTGCAAGGACAAGTCGTGACTTGTCCCTACCTTAACTTTTTAAAGTTCTTCAGACAAAGCTATCAATTTCTTAGCTTGTTGTAACTGATACTCATCAGTCTCATCATTTAGATTTAAATTTAAATGCCCTACTTTGCGACCCTTACGAGGCTCTTTGTTGTAGCTATGAATTTTAACTCGATCTAAAGTTGCTAGATCTTTTGTAGATGGCATACCACCAATACAATTTAGCATTATAGTTTTTTGGCTCTCAGTCGCACCTAGCACAAGTCCAGCTATAGCTCGCACATGATTCTCAAACTGAGAAGTAATTGAGCCATCAATACTCCAATGTCCGCTATTATGCACACGCGGTGCAATTTCATTTACAATCAATTCATCACATTTTACAAAAAACTCTATTGCCAATGTACCTACATAGTCCAACTCTTTAACTAGGGTTTTTGCTATTTGCTGTGCGTTTTGAGTTAAAACATCATTCTCGAAAGGTGCTATAGACTCTACCAAGATACCCTGCTTATGAGTGTTTTTAGCTAATGGGTAAAATGCAATATTACCTTTGGTGTCAGAGGTACAAACTAACGAAACTTCATAATCAAAATCTACAAACGCTTCATAGATCAAACCATCAGGTGCATTTTTAAGTGCTTTCCATGCTTTGGTAACATCATCTTGTGATTTCATTACAAACTGACCTTTACCATCGTAACCAAATCTACGCGTTTTGATGATAGCTGGTAAACCATGCTCTGCCACAGCCTTTTGAAGAGTCTCTAAACTATCTATGTTTACAAAATCAGCAACTGCAATCCCATGATCTTGCATAAAAGATTTTTCAAGCAAACGGTCTTGGGATATAGCTATAGCTTTTGCAGATGGGTATACATTTATTTCACTATTAATAATACTAATAAGCTCATGCGAGATATTCTCATTTTCAAAAGTTATTACATCAAATTGCTTTGCCCAGCTAACAATCGCATTGATATCGTCTAATGGGATATCAGTTACAGTTTTTACAACCTCACTAGCACATTCATCAACTTTACCTAAGCAATGAAACTCAAGACCTAAAGGTGTGCCTGCGATACTTAACATTCTCGCAAGTTGCCCTGCTCCGATTATGCCTATTTTCATACTATTGATCTCTTGGGTTAGGATTATCAAGTACTGTTTGAGTTTGGTTATGTCTAAAGTTTGCCAAAGCTTCGCCAATTTCAGTATCTATATGCTGTAAAATACTAGCTGCAAATAAAGCAGAATTTTTAGCTCCAGCGACACCTATGGCAAAAGTCGCAACAGGTATACCTGCTGGCATTTGCACTATAGAAAGTAAGCTGTCATTACCACTAAGTACACTAGATTTTACAGGTACTCCTAAAACTGGCAGTTGTGTTTTTGCAGCAACCATACCTGGTAAATGTGCAGCTCCACCTGCTCCCGCGATGATAACTTTGATACCACGATCTTTTGCAGTCTCAGCATACTCAAACATCTTATCAGGTGTACGATGAGCTGATATAACCTCACTCTCATAGCTGACACCTAGTTGCTCAAGGATATCACAACATTCTTTCATAGTACTCCAATCAGATTTAGAGCCCATTATTACACCAACACTTATAGTCATATTTTTCTCCAAGAGTTTAAAACTACCCCGTTTTGCTTCGCAATCCACCCTTTTGCTGCTAAAGAGGAATAACCTTTAGCTATCATTCCAGCGTAAGTGGAAATTTTCCAAATCATATCTACAGTAAAGAGATTCCGGATCAAGTCCGGAAATTCGCCTATTATTGATATTCGATCCCTATAATAATCTATCACTCTTACTGGTAAGATAATGTTTTTTAATAACTTTAACCCAAGCCTTACTCTCTAAAGCTTGTACTTTTTGCTTGAGACTTTCCGCAGTATCATTTTTTTCAACACTACATTTTAACTGTAATTCAATTTTACCACCATCTACTTGCTCATTGACTTGGTGAATAGTACAACCACTCTCCATATCACCAGCATCTAATACTACTTGATGAACTGATAAATCCATTAACCCTGAATGTTTTGGCAATAATGATGGATGTACATTTAAAATTTTACCGCTAAACTCGTTAGTGAATTTCTCGCTCAATATACGCATAAAACCAATCAACAGAATCAAATCGGGATTATAAGAATTTATCTCGGATATAAGCTGTTCATCATACTGTTCACGAGTTTTGCCTTTTGCACTTATGAATTTATGAGCCAGATTATTATCTTCTGCTCTTTGTAGAATAAAAGCTTCTTTTCTATTAGAAATAACCATCTCAATGCTAGCATCTATCTCACTAGAGCTTATAGCATCAATAATTGCCTGCATATTAGTACCACGAGTTGAGCCTAATACTACCAGCATTAGAGTCGACATCTAGTCAAGCTCCTTGTATTTATCACCTCTTAGCATATTCATATGTTTTATACGCTTATTGATAAGGTCTTTTGTACCAATATCTGGTCGATGATAAAGTTTACCGTAAATGTTTTTTATACCATTTTCAGCTTTTGCTTCCGCATGTGCAATAGTATCACCCATTCCAAGTACAGCAATAGCTCTTGAACCTGTACCTATCAGCTTATCATCTTTTAGGTCAACTGCTCCTAAAAACAGCTCGACATCATCAGGACATTGCGAGATATCTATCTCAAAATTCTTAACAGAATTATTTGGGTATCCTAAAGGTACAAGGTATTTACATACTGTAGCTTGCTTTTTAAAACTTGCTTTCACTTGATCTAGTTTACCTGCAGTTATAGCTTTCGTTATTTCGATAAAATCACCCTCTAGCAGACTTAAAAGATTCATAGCCTCTGGATCACCAAAACGAGCATTATACTCAATAACTTTTGTATCTTTTATAGTTGCCATAAACCCACCATACAAGATACCTTGATATGGTGTACCAAATTTATCTTTTAGTGCATGAGCAACTTTTTCATTAATCTTTTTAGCTCGTTCGATATCGCTATCAGATAAAAATGGTAAGCTATGATTAACATCAGAATAAGTACCCATTCCACCAGTATTTGGACCTCTATCACCCTCATGTGCTCGTTTATGATCTTGCACCGCTGGCATGTGGATAAAGTTTTTACCATCAGTAAATGATATCAATGAAAATTCTTCACCAACAAGCTTCTCTTCAATTACGAACTCTTTACCCGCATCAACTAATGATTGACAATGTTTGATAGCATCACTCATAAAACGAAGGTGATCACCCCATACAAGTACGCCTTTACCACCGCAAAGCCCATCTGCTTTTATGACAAATTTTTTCTCGTACTTTTTAAGAGTTTCTTTTACACCATCCATACTATCAAATCTTTTGAAAAATGGATTTGCATTTATTTTATAACTGTCGATAAGATCTCTTGTAAATGCTTTAGAAGTCTCTAATTGTGCGTGATCTTTAGTAGGACCAACTACACCTATACCGAGATCTTTTAATTTATCAGCTAAACCAACCTCAAGCGGTGCTTCTGGGCCAATTATTGCTAGTGTTATATTTTGCTGTTTAGCATACTCAAGTATCGCATCACAATCACAAACATTCGCAACATGATAGCCATCAGTTAATTTTTGAATAGCTGGATTTATAGCTCCGCTTAGACAATATAAACTGTGTTTTGTTTTACTTTTATTTACAGCTTTTGCAAGTGCATGCTCACGGCTACCCGAGCCAATTAAAAGAATGTTTGTGGTCATGTTTTTTTTATATACTCAGTTACATTTTTTACAATTCGTTGGTTTATATCTTGGTTTGTAACTGGTGTGAATGTCTCGCCAGTAATCATCTCATAAAGAGTGATATACTTTTGTGATAGCTCAACTACCAGCTCTTGTGGTGCTTGCGGTAACACAGCATCCTTATAAGGATCGCAATGCTTAGCGAACCATAGTCTAAAAAATTCTTTGTCGATATTTTCAGGTTCTTGCCCTTTCTCAAAAGACTCTTCATAGCTATCTTTTAGCCAAAATCTTGAGCTATCTGGCGTATGTATTTCATCAATAAGAATTATCTCACCAGTGATTTCATCAACTCCAAACTCATACTTAGTATCAGCCAATATCAAATCATGCTCACTTGCAATTTTTTGACCAAAATCAAAAAGCTCTAACGCCTTATGTGATGCAAAATCCCACTGCTCTTGTGTTAACCAACCTTCTTTAAGAATATCTTCAACCGATATTGGTCTATCATGATCTGGCTCTTTTGTAGTAGGTGTAATGATATTTTGTGGTAGCTTTTGATTTTTCTTTAAGCCATCAGCAAGTTTATTACCACAATAGTCACGACTACCTTTTTCGTAATGTGTCCAAAGTGAAGTTGAGGTCGAGCCTGTGATATAACCACGCACAACAAACTCTATCGGGAGTACTTTTGCTTTTTTAGCAATCACTACATTTGCATCAGGCGAAGCTATCAAATGATTCTTAACAATATGAGATGTTTTTTTAAACCACCAAACCGATGATTGAGCAAGAACCTCACCTTTAAAAGGTATAAAGCCAAGCGATCTATCAAAAGCTGATTGTCTATCTGTAGATACAAGAATACTCTTGTCACCAACAAAGTACATATCACGCACTTTACCTACATATTTATCTTTGATGTCTAAATTTGTATTTTTAAGTACATTTTTTATATTGTTGATGATGATTTGCTTATCAATCATTAAATGACCTCCACCTTACCTGAATTTGTAATTTTACCAATTTGATATAGTTTCGTATTAGTATGTTTTTTAGCTAATTCTTGCATCTTGGTATATTGTTCTTGGCTAGCAATTATAGTCATACCTATACCCATATTGAATGAACGATACATTTCAAATTCACTAATATTACCAATCTGTTGCATAACTTTAAATACAGCTGGAGTTTCAAAGCTATCTTTAGCAATCTCAGCACCCAAGCCTCTTGGCAGTACACGAGGAATATTTTCAATAAACCCTCCGCCAGTGATATGTGCCATACCTTTTATATCTACACCATTATCAAGAAAATCATGAATGATATTTGTATAGTTAATATGTGGCTCTAGTAAGATATCACCGATGTTTTTACCATTAAACTCTGGATAAGTATCTGTGTGTTTGTTGCCAGCCACATCAAAAAAAAGCTTACGAGCGAATGAATAACCATTTGTATGAAGACCAGATGAGCTAAGACCAAAGACCACATCACCTACTTTTATATGCTCGCCATTGATGACTTTATTTCTATCAACAATGCCCGTAACTATACCGACCATATCGATCTCACCAGGTTGATATACTCCTGGCATCTCGGCAGTTTCACCACCTACAAGCGATACTTGCGACTCAGCACAGGCTTTACTCATACCTTTTATAAGCTCTTCCATCACATCAGGATCTAACTTATCATGTGCCACATAGTCCAAAAATGTAATCGGTTTAGCACCCATAACCACGATATCATTTGTCGCAGCAGAAAAAAGATCATAACCAAGATTCTCAAACTTACCACACATCACAGCAACTTTAGTTTTTGTACCAACACCATCGATTGATTGGACAAGTACAGGATCATCGTATTTATTTATAATACTCTTTAAAGAATAAAGCGAGCCAAAACTACCTAAACCTGTAAGCACATCTTTTGTAAAAGTTTTTTTTACATGCTCTTTCATTCTATCTACAGCTTTGTTACCTGCTTCGATATTTACACCTGCATCTTCGTATTTTAAACCTGTCATTTTTATTTCCTTTTTAACTCATTCCATGGATTAACTATGGCTTAACCATGGAATCCATTTTAATTTTATTGGGTCGACATATAGCTACGACCCTACATTCCTATAGATTACAGCTATTCTGCTCTTTAGCACACTGGAAAGTATTAAATAAAAGCTCGGTGATTGTCATTGGACCTACACCACCTGGTACTGGAGTTATAGCACTAGCTTTTTCTTTTACAGCATTAAAATCTACATCACCGCAAACTTTACCATCTACGCGGTTTATACCGACATCGATAACCACTGCTCCCTCTTTTACCATATCAGCTGTGATAAAATTATGTTTACCAACAGCTACAATCAAGATATCTGCTTTTGTTGTAAAAGATTTCAAGTCTTTTGTAAACTTATGACAAGTTGTAACTGTTGCTTTTGCATTCAGCAACAATTGCGATACTGGTTTACCCACTACATTACTAGCACCTACAACTACCGCATAAGCACCAACCAAATCCACGCCATATTCTCTAAGCATAGTCATTATGCCTTTTGGAGTACAAGACTCTAGACATTTCTTATCTCTAAGCTGTAGTCTACCAACATTTGTAGGGTGAAAACCATCGACATCTTTCTCTGGTTTTATCGCATAAATAACATTTTGCTTGTTAATATGGCCAGGTAATGGAAGTTGCACTAGAATCGCATTTACAGACTTATCATTATTTAGCTTATCAATCAAAGCTAATAGCTCTACCTCTGTTACGGTATCAGCTAAAGTAATCACATCTGAATCTATGCCAACTTGAGCACAAGCTTTATGCTTAGATGCCACATAAACTTTGCTAGCAGGGTCACCACCTACAATTACAGCTGTAAGTTTTGGAGTGATATTCGTCTCGGCTTTGAATTGTTGAACTTGATTTTTTAAGGTTTCTTTCTGCTTTTGAGCAAGAGCCTTACCATCGATTAAAGTCATATTTTTATATACTTCTTTAAAGTAAATTAGATAGCAATATAATATCAAATTTAGAACATAATTTGGGAATTTTGTTAATTAAATAAAGAATAATCTAAATCAATTCACGATTACGCATCCAATAGTACACAAATACTGTACTATAACATCCTATAGCTAAGCCAAACACCACATCACTTGGGTAATGAGAGCCTAACACAATCCTACTAAACGCCACTGCCACAGCTAATAAAATCCATAAAACCCTAAATTTTGGAGCTAAATATATTAGTCCCATACAAAATGCTGCCACCGTTATCGAATGACCTGATGGCATACTTGCAAAATCATACCCAGGTTTATGAAAATGTTGAAAATAATGCGAGCCATACTCCAAGAAGAACTTAGGCCTTGCTCTACCAATTACAAATTTCAAGACCTGACCGACTATTCCACTCACAGCAACGGTAGCTAATAAAAACCATGCATAACTATTTAATTTAGCTAAATTATGCCTAACTTTTTCGGACAATTTATCTGCATCAATAAACAATCGAGCTAAAACTATAATCCCCAAAGGGATTAGTAAATATATAGCTAGTCCAAAGCGAGTGATAATATTAAAATAGTAAGTTAGACTTCCAGGCATATCGTACTTAACATAATTCTCAGCAGCGATATCAATATTAAAAAAAAAGCAACTCACCAATAAGAGGATAGGAATAAAAGTATACTTAAGCTGGAAAGGTTTGCAAACCACATCATTATTTAATAAGGGTGATTTAAACGCATGACAGAAAGCACTGAAATTATTTTTTATAATGTCTTTCATAATTAGAGATTCTACAAATAAGTTATTTGTTTATTATATCACTTTTACTGCATTGACAACATTTTTTATACCATGATATAAAATTAACTTAACACTATATAAGCTTATCTTAAATTTTCAACAACTCTCTGGCATGATTAAGGGTATTCTCAGAAATATCCACACCACCAACTATCTTAGCGATTTCAGTAACTCGTTGCTGTTGTGTTAGCTCGACAATTTTTGATTCAGTTGTATCTTTCAGATACTTTTTAGACACATACAAATGCGTGTCGCCTTGAGCTGCAACTTGTGCTTGATGTGTAATACACAAAACTTGTAATTTCTCTGCCAGTCCTTTTAAAAGCTTACCTACAATCTCAGCTGTACCTCCAGATATACCCACATCAACCTCATCAAAAACTAAAGTTGGATACGAGCGTTTTTCTGCTGAAACTGCTTGTATTGAAAGTCCAATTCGACTTAATTCTCCACCTGATGCTACTTTTTTTACAGGAGACAATTTCTCGCCAAGATTGAAATTAATCATAAAATCACAACTATCTACACCTTTGGCAGTTTTAATTTCAAGCTGCTTTATTTCTGCAGCAAAACTGCCTTTTGGTATATTTAACGAACGAATATTTTTCTCAACTTGTTTTGAAAAATCTTTTGCTGCTTTTTGGCGAGACTGTGTAAGCTTACTAGCATACTCAATGTATTTGCTTTCTAGTTGCTGCTTTTCATTCATTAAGGCTTCAAGCTTACTATTGCCTTGTGAAAAATCATCTAATTCTGTTTGTAGTTCATTTATATAATTATACAAATAACTCGGCTCAATCTTATGCTTACGAGCTAGATCATAGATCGCACTCATTCGGCTTTCTACTTTCAAAAGCTCTTCTGGGTCTTGTTCAAGGTCATCTAATTTAACTTGTGCTTCATCGTAACTTTCTTGGGCGTATACTTTAGTTTGCGTTATAAGCTCTTGAAGGTTGATAAATGAATTATTATCAGCCAATTTAGCTGTTTCTTTTTCTAGTTGAGTTAAGATACTTATAAGATTTTCATCTCCATCATACAAGATATTAGTTACATAGCTTAGGCTATAGTTTATCTCATCAACATTTGAGAGACTCTTCTGCTTTTGTGATAACTCCTCAAACTCATCTTCTCCTAGCTCTAATGCTACTAGCTCACCAAGCTTATATTCAAGCAATTCTTTTTGACTATTTTGACTATCGACTTGTTCTTGTAAATCTTTTATTTGCTGATTAAATTTTTGTAAACTACAAAAATTAGTTGAGACATCGCTAAGTAACTTATCATTATTTGCAAAACCATCAAGCAATGCAAGTTGCGATTTTGGGTCAAGCAAATCTTGGTGTGAATGTTGGCTATAGATATTAATCAGTTTATCTGAAATTTTTTGAACATCCCCTGCTCGTGCAACACTTCCATTAATAAAAAGCCGGCTTTGCTTAGATTTATTTACTACCCTGCGAAATATACACTCACTATCATAATCAATAAAAAGTTTATCAAGCATTTTTCTTGCCTTGGGATTGTCTTTTATGCAGAATGTCGATGAAACCTCTGTAACTTCATCATCATGTAAAAAAGACTTTTCGAGTCTAGCACCAAGCACAAAACCAAGAGCATCAAGTAGTATAGATTTACCTGCCCCTGTCTCACCTGTAAGCACGGTCATGCCGTTTTTGAAGTCTATCTCACTAGACTTTATAATTGCAAAATTTCTGATAGATAAATGTAATAACATTTGCTGACTTAAGTATTATTTTATTCACAGTCATAAATATATCTGCTTGAATAAATTTATACAACTACTGAAATAGATATTTTTAGCAAAGGTAAATATACTATCTGAAAATGCATAATTTATGTCAAAGTATTTTTGAATGAGTTTAGTGCGAGAAATTGCAAATAATAGCTGGCTATTATTAAGGTTTATCCGGCTAAAATTATCAACAAAGACAAGGACAGCAGTTCCCACTAGCTTCTTAAACCCTTGATTTACAAGGGTTTAAAAAATTGCTTTTCGTAAACTTTTTTAGCCAAAGCTATATATGTGGCAAATACATAATTGTCTTAGCTGGAATCGCTGAGACAAGGATAGAAACATGTATTTTCAGGTGGTTTGTGTATATAATCATCTTATAATATATCAATTCAAGGATTTTAAAATGCAACTATCAAAAAGAGTACAGGCTATGCAAGCCTCTCCAGTTCGTAAGTTAGTGCCTTATGCTCAACAAGCTGAAGCAAAAGGTAAAAAAGTTTATCATTTAAATATTGGTCAGCCAGATATCAAAACTCCAAATGAGTTTATGAATGCTATCCGTAAGTTTGATGAAGAGACCATTGCTTACTCAGTATCAAATGGAGATCCTGCTCTTATAAAAGCAATTGCTAAGTACTACAAGAGGTTTGATATTGATTACTCACAAGATGAAATTTTAATTACAAACGGTGGTTCTGAAGCTCTTATATTTGCAGCAATTGCTCTATGCAATGCTGGTGAAGAGATATTAGTTCCTGAACCTTTTTATACAAACTACAACGGCTTCACAACAGCTGTAGATGTAAAAATCAAACCAATCACTACAAAAGCTGAAGATGGTTTTCACTTACCATCAAAAGAAGAGATTCTTGCTTGTGTAACTGACAAAACTCGTGCAATTATGATTTCTAACCCTGGCAACCCTACAGGCGTTGTATACACTAGAGAAGAGTTGGAAATACTCGCAGATGTAGCTATAGAAAAAGATTTATTTATAATCAGTGATGAAGTTTATCGTGAATTTACTTATGATGACTTAACTTGCACTTCTTTTGGGCAGATTGATCGTGTAGCTGATAGAGTGATAATTGTAGACTCCGTATCAAAACGCTACAGTGCTTGTGGTGCTAGAATTGGTTCGCTTTGCTCTAAAAACAAAGATTTCATCAAAGAAACCACTAAATTATGCCAAACCAGATTGTGCGTACCAACACTAGAACAAGTTGGTGCGACAGCTCTTTATGGTGTGGATGAGCAGTACCTAAGAGATGTTAATAAAGAATATCAAAAAAGAAGAGATATAACTTACACAGCCCTTTCTAAAATGGAAGGTGTGGTTTGTGAAAAACCTACGGGTGCTTTCTATGTAATAGCAAAACTACCAATTGATGATGCTGAAAAATTTGCTCTTTGGTTACTAACAGATTTTGAAGATAATAAAGAAACTGTAATGGTATCTCCAGCAGCTGATTTCTACGCTACAAAAGGCTTAGGTGTAGATGAGATCCGCATTGCATATATACTAGAAGAAAATTCTCTAAAAAGAGCTATGGAACTTCTTGATAAAGCTATTAAAGCTTATAATTCAAAATAATTTCTTCTTAAATATTTATCAAACCTTTTAAAATAAATCTTACTTATTATATTAATATCCAACATAATAGATGTTAAGCATAAAATCTAAACTTAACAAACAATGAAAAAATAAGTTTTATTTCTTTGATATTTTTATTATCTGCAATAGCTTCTATCGCATCAACAACCACACCATTTGATAGAGCTATGTTTTTTGGCGATAGTCTTAGTGATATAGGCAACTTCCCTAAACCTAAAAACTATTTAACCGCCGAAAAAAAGATACTCCTTTATATAATCTCTATGTGCCTGTATCTAACCCAGTAGACTCTAATCTACTACGGTAAATCATTTAGTGTTTTCGGTACTGATGATATTTAATGGAAATATCCAGATAAACACTTCCTAAATAAAGCTACAACATTCGAAGTCTTAATAGACAACAATAAAAGAGCATATCAAAGTATCAACTGGGTTGAGTATCTTGTTTATAATAGTTTCTCACACCACCTCCTAACATCTTCAGCAATAGATAGAAACAATAAAACTATAAATAAAAATATTTCTATTGATTATGCTTGGGTAGGTGCTTTATCTATAGAAGATTTTGGTGATGAAAAGCAAAACATAATAAAAGGTGATTTTGGACAAGACGATCTATTAAAAATAAAAGATAAATATACTGCCGATGGTGGTTTATCTAAGAGTATTATTATTCCCGGTATGATCAAGCAGGTAGAATATCATATTGATAACTTAGATAAAGGCTTAGTTCCAAGAGATAGTAATACAGCATATTTTATACTCGTTGGGGCAAATGATATCAGTGAAACATTAAAGAATGACTTTTTAAGATTAAACTTTGTCACTTTCTTAAAGAAAATTGGGGCGACAGAATCATACGGTACAATCGCAAAAAATGTCAAGACATCAGTAGACATACTTATCGATAAAGCTAGGGCTAAGCATATATATATTTTAACATTATATAATATAGCTAATATTCCAACAACATATCATGAATAATCAAACTATATAATTAGAAGTATCCAACGAAAGATCTTAACACTTACTGTAAATTTTTATAATAAACAACTATCCAAAATATTTAACGCTAAAGAATACGATGATGTCGTTACATTATTACCTATAGCTTCAAGCTTAAATAATCTAGCTAAAGAAGAAATATTTAGTTATTCTGTTAATAATGGATTGTCCTGTGTAGATAATATCCCTGGTGCTGATAGTTTTAATCCAAATATAAATAACTGCGACTATGATAACAATACAAAAACATACTTTGCATGGAACAACTCTCATCTTAGTACTGTAGTTAATCAATTCATGGCTTATGAAGTAAGTAGCAATATGAATAATCAAAATCTACTGAATTTAGATACTGATGATTCCTTGGATCGAACTGATATTACTGATTTATTGAGACAGTACAGTAAATTGATAAAACATAACAAATAATTATATTAATGAACTTCTAAAAACTAACCACCGTTCTAATATTCTTATGCATATCTGCAAAACCTTGATTGATATCTTCTATTTTAATATTTGAAGTTATAAGATTGTCGATATCTATTCTGCCATCCATATACCAATCTACTATCATTGGCACATCTGTACGACCACGCATACCGCCAAAAGCAGAGCCTTTCCAAGTACGACCTGTTACAAGCTGGAATGGTCTTGTACTAATCTCTTGACCTGCTCCTGCAACACCTATTATCACACTCTCGCCCCAACCTTTATGCACACATTCTAGGGCTTGACGCATAACTTCAGTATTACCAATACACTCAAAACTATAGTCTGCTCCACCGCCAGTCAGTCTAACTAAATGCTCAACGATATCGCCATCAATCTCATTAGGGTTTACAAAATCTGTCATGCCGTATTTTGTTGCTAAATCTTTTTTGTCGCTATTGATATCTACCCCAACAATTTGTCCTGCTCCAACAAGCTTAGCCCCTTGGATTACATTAAGACCAATACCACCGATACCAAAAACCACCACACTTGAGCCAGCTTCAACATTTGCAGTTTTAACAACTGCCCCAACTCCTGTAGTCACTCCGCAACCAATATAGCAAACCTTATCAAGCGGTGCATCTTTGCGGATTTTAGCAACGGCTATCTCAGGAAGTACTGTGTAGTTTGAAAATGTAGAGCAACCCATATAGTGATGAATTACTTGACCATCTTTTGTAGTAAAACGCGAACTACCATCTGGCATCAAGCCTTGACCTTGAGTTGTGCGGATTGCTTGACAGAGATTAGTTTTTGGATTGAGACAATACTCACAAGTACGACACTCGGGTGTATAAAGAGCTATTACATGGTCGCCTTTTTTTACTGATTTTACATTTTTGCCAACTTCTACAACTACTCCAGCACCTTCATGCCCAAGTATCGCAGGGAACAATCCTTCAGGATCCATTCCAGATAGTGTAAAAGCATCTGTATGACAAATACCTGTAGCTTTTATCTCAACCAAAACTTCATTATCTTTTGGTAAACCTACATTCACAATCTCGATAGAAAGTGGTTCACCTGCTTTATAGGCAACTGCTGCTTTTGATTTTATAGTCATAAGAAAATCCTCATAAAAGTTTAAAACTATTGAATTATTATAACCAAAATATACTCAAACTATTTGAAAATATCGAAATTATATTAAATTATTTAAATTGGATAAATTGCAGCTAATAACTAGTTATTCTCAAAAAAATAACAGCTACAAATAGAAACCGTTATTTTAAAACGATTTGAGTATAAAGCATAGAGATAAATAACATTTCTACACTCTTTTAGCTTTTCTAAATCTGCTGTGAAATAGCTACGCCGCATGACCCTCGTGTGCTAACATGTTTCACAATCAAACATATATCACATAAATAATTATGTTTTCAAAAAAAAATAAAACAATTTGTTGTTTTAATAATTGTTTAAGAAATCTAACTCACTCAGCCAAAATGACAACTACATGCTTAACATTATGTGGATGTTTCAATGAAGTAGTTGAAACAGGAAGTAATAATCCCGTAATATATAAATTAAAACCTGGTGTGTCAATCGCTACCGATCAGCCGTTCCCTAATACACATGGTGCTCTTATAGTAAAAGGTAATCTTGCTATGTGGCACTGTCCTTTAGGGTGGGGGGCGCCATCAGCTGTACAAAAAAATCCCACAAACATACATCATGAAGAACATATTATTTGCAGAAATATCCATGGATGCACTTATAAAATTGATAAAATAGAACGAAAAAGTCAACAGGAAGTATGGAGATCTAAAAATAAAAAAAATAAAAAAAGTACCCAAATGATAGCTGAAGGAAAAAAACTACAATTAAGTCATGCGACTAAAGATTACCTTCAACTTATATGTGTTCCAAAATCACAAAAAAATAGTTGGATCAATGCCTAAAAACTCAATATTTCTATACGCAGAACATTTAGAAATATAGCCAGCTAACATAAAAGTACTATACTCATACACTAACCCTAAAAATTTCTAATTTATGCCAACATATTTTTGTTGTCTTAATAGTTCAAATTCCATTTTTAGAGATAAATTGTTATCATTTATCAAAATATTTACAAAATAGTATTTAAAATAATGATAATTACAATATCCCCAGCTAAAAGTCAAAATTTCGATGAAATAAAACAACCCTACAACTATACTCAACCAATGTTTCAAGATGAAATAAAAATTCTTGTAAATAAGCTCAAGCATTATGAGACAGAAGAGATTGAAAAGCTTATGAAAATAAGCCCAAAGCTTGCAACTGAAGTTTTTGGCAAGCACAATAATTTTGATCCTGAAAAATATAGCATACCTCATTCAAAAGCTGCAATTTTTACATTTAGTGGCGATGTCTACAAAGGGCTTGATGCAACCAGTTTAGATAAAGATACTATCGATTACGCTCAAAACCACCTGCTAATGCTATCTGGACTTTATGGAATTATTAGACCTCTTGATTTGATACAAGCATATAGGTTAGAGATGGGTACTAAAATTAAGATAGACGACAAAATCCTATACAAATATTGGCAAGATAAATCTACAACTGCATTGAATAAACTGTTTGATATGCACAACAATAAAACTCTTATAAATCTAGCGTCAAATGAGTATTCTCAATCTATAGATAGAAAAGCTCTAAAAGCTAACTGGTTGGATATTAATTTTAAAGAGAATAAAGATGGTGCATTTAAAACTATAGGAATACATGCTAAAAAAGCTCGTGGATTAATGAGTCGCTATATACTTGAAAATAGAATCGAAAAAATTGAAGATATTAAAAATTTTAATATAGCAGGATATAGCTTTAATACTGAATTTTCTAAAGAAAATCTACTTTGCTTTACGAGATAGGTATTTATAATCTGTCATCAGGATAGCGCATGGTGCTGTCCACCGCTAACTGTAAATACAAAAAATTCATTGAGCTTGTCGTAGATGACTTTTTTACCCTAATGAAAACAAGACTTCGACTCCGCTCAGCCAACTTGTTTTTATAAAAATAACACAAGATCATACAAATGAAAATTAAATTATTATCACTTGGTGAAAAACCACCTAAATGGGTCGCTGAAGGCTATGACGAATATAAAAAACGCCTAAGTAAATCAATCCCGCTAGAGTTAATCGAGCTACCAATAGCAAAACGATCAAAAACTGGCAATCCAAAATTATGGATGGAGCAAGAAGCTAAGACCATTCTAAATAAACTAAACTCTAATGACCATTTAGTAATACTCGATGTTGCATCAAAAGTTATATCTACAGAAGAGCTCGCTGATAAAATGAAAAACTGGAAGCAAAACTCACCAAATGTTGTGATTTTAATAGGTGGTCCTGATGGTATTGATCAAAGTATTAAAACTATAGCTAAAGAAAAGATATCTATTTCAAAAATGACATTTCCTCACCCTATCGTGCGAATTATCATTGCTGAACAGCTTTATCGTGCATATACGATACTAGAAGGACACCCATATCATAAGTAACAATTCATACTAAAAAACCTTTTTATAGCTCTCAAACTGCTTCTTAAAGGCACAATATTGCAAAATAGTTGTACTAATCGAATACAAGTATAACTATTTTGACTAAAATACTATAAGATATGTGTAGTTACATTATTTAAAGTAGCTTAAAAAAATAACACTAAAATAAAACAAAGGATTATAAGATGAGACAAGGCAAAGTAAAATGGTTTAATGCAACTAAAGGATTTGGATTTATTGAACCACAAGATGGCGGATCTGATATATTCGTTCACATCAGTGCAGTAGAAGCAGCAGGTCTAAACGATCTAAGAGAAGAAGCTATAGTTAGTTTTGAAGTTGAAGATAATAGAGGCAAACAAGCTGCTATTAATATCAAAATTGTTGACTAATAAACTTTTATCTAAATACTGATTTAAGATAGCTTATTGATTCTTCAACAAGCTATCTTAAATTCACTCTAAAAATATTCTCTCAATTACTTCATATTCTCTTGAAAATATGAGCTATACATAAATAATTAATACTAAAACTACTTGGTCATCCTGAACTTGTTTGATTGATCTTAATAAGATTAATACAAATAGTTAGATGGTCAAATAAATTCAGCATGACATTTCTATTATGGCTTGTGTATAGCATCTATCAAAAATTCACTAACTTTGTTAATTTTAGCATAACAACTCTTTTCATCTCTTGGTTTATTATTATCACATGGTTTCAGCAGAAACCATAAAATATTAACCATATATGGAGAACAAACAATGAATAAACTAAAACTAATACCTGCGACAATGATGGCTTTGCTTGGATCAACTGCTTTTGCTGACTGTAAAATAGAAGATGCTAAAAGTGGTTGGACTGGCAGTATCAAATTCAGTTGTGATACAGATACAAATTTACAAAAAAACCCCATTAAATTTAAACTATCTGATGATGTTGAAATCGGTAGTATTTGGGGTCTAGGTAATACCAACATCACTAGAAACGGTAGTTCTGTATCTATTACATCACAAGATTGGAGTGGTAATCCCACAATTCTAAAAGCAGGTTCATCTGCGACTATATCCTTCTCGCCGAATACCCCTGTGTTTAGCGTTCAAAACTTTAGTATTGGTAATGATGGCTCTGTAGATCCTGTCGATCATGTTGAGCCAATTGACCCACCTAGTAGCGACTACCCTGCTTATGCAGAAAATAAAAGATACAATAGTGGCGATGTAGTAGAACATAACGGTTCACTTTATAAGTGCAAACCTAGCGTAGCTGCTTGGTGCTCAGGTGTTGCTTGGGCCTATGCCCCAAAAACTGGTAGTGCTTGGGGGATGGCTTGGGATTTATATGACCCAGAGAACCCTGATGTACCTTTCGATCCTGTAAACCCAGATGATCCGACACCTGCAGACAAATATGAAACTACACAAGCTGAGCTTGACAAAAAAGAAGATGAGCTATCAAGTGGTCCTGTGATGGACAAAGTGAAAGACTCTATCAAAACTAGAGATAACTCTATTGTAGAAGCTGTTGAACCAAATTTACAAAGCAATCCAGAGAATGTGAAACGAGTAGAAAATATAATTTCTGCTGATGATTGGGATTTCTTATTCCCTAAGCGTGCTCCTGAGTATACTTATAGCAACTTCTTAAAAGCTGTAGCTAAATTTCCAGCATTTTGTGGTAGTTATGATGATGGTAGAGATGCCGAAGCAATTTGCCGTAAATCGTTAGCTACGATGTTTGCTCATTTTGCACAAGAAACTGGTGCTCATACAGCATGGTGGGATGTACCAGAATGGCGTCAAGCCCTAGTTCATGTAAGAGAGATGGGCTGGAGTGAACAAATGCTTGGTGGCTACAATGGCGAATGTAATCCTGATGTATGGCAAGGGCAAACTTGGCCATGTGGCACTTTTGCTAATGATGAGTACAAATCATATTTTGGCAGGGGTGCGAAACGATTAAGCTACAACTATAACTATGGTCCATTCTCACAAGCTATATATGGTGATGTGAAGGTGCTTTTAGACAATCCTGAGCTAGTTGCTGATACTTGGTTAAATTTAGCCTCGGCGGTATTCTTTTTTGTATATCCACAGCCACCTAAGCCATCCATGCTTCATGTGATAGATGGTACTTGGCAACCAAATGCTCGAGATATAGCCAATGGTTTAACCCCAGGTTTTGGTCTAACTACGCAAATCATCAATGGGGGTGTAGAGTGTGGTGGTGCTAATGAAATAGCTCAGTCTTTAAATCGTATAGATTACTATGATAACTTTTCTAAAGAGCTTGGCATAACTATACCAAATGATGAAGTACTAGGATGCAAACTTATGAAACAATTTGATGCTCAAGGTGCTGGTGCTACACAAATATACTGGGAACAAGACTCTAGCTGGATAGCAGGTAATCCTGATGGTAAAGCATTCTCATGTAAACTAGTTGGTTACCAAACACCATACTCAGTATTTACACAAGGCGACTACACTAAATGTGTAAAAGCTCACTTTCCAGAGATAGTTGTTAAACAATAATAGTTCATAGTATAAAAAGAATCTTTAAATGTATTATCAGAATTATTTTGTAGATTTTATACAGGTGTCATGCTGAGCTATATATTCAGGGGTGCAAACATATATTATCCAATTATAACCGGGTCTGTCAACTACTAGTCTTCTCCAATATGAAATCAGTCTGAAGCAGAAGCCTCATTCTAATACGAAATGAGTCTAACCTAATTCAATTATTTTGTTCATCCTTACTGGATGAAAATAAACATGAAATAGAAAACCTAAAAACAGTAGAAGCAATCAGTACTTTTCTTGATGGTACTGAAAATATAGCTTTCACTATAATAGACACTAAACTAGAGCGTTATGAAAGGATACAAAAAGTACTACTTAGCATTAAGTACAGCTCACTATCTAAACATGAGAAAGGCAT
>JBLFYO010000021.1:0-21074 GCA_047609165.1 Francisella sp. | reverse complement strand
CACTTTCAAAGAATCCATCAGGAGCCTCTATTGATTGCGGTTCATACTGAATATTGCCACAATTGCTATTTTCACCAGTTTTACAAAGAGCTGCTCGTGAAGCAGGACTTTCAACATACCCATGAGCTAGAACTTGTGAGCTAGTTAATAAAGCTAAGCCTGTTAATAATGTTGCTTTTTTTAGTTTCATAATAAATCCTTATTAAAATATTTTTGTTATTTTCACAAATAAAGGTAACACCTAACAAACAGTTTGCTGCTTATTTATTTTTGATATAGCATGTTAAAAAACAATGACAATGTAATCCAAACATCTTGGTAAACTAATATAGTTACACTATAAACTTCTAGAATAGCTTTGTTGTCTCAAACCCTATTATTTAAACTCATCTCAAACATAAAATATGATACTATAAACAAGATAAAAATAAATACTCTAAATGTTTAATAGAGATCACACCCACACGGTATCAAAGTTCACTTAACTAGTGGGCAAGTTGGTCGTGTACAAAGGACTACTTCATGAACACAGTAAATTTTTCAGATCTTTCTCTATCACAAGAGATATTACATAACCTTAATGAAATCGGTTATAAACAAATGACACCAGTTCAAGCGGCAACACTGCCTCATATATTGAATGGTCGCGATGTTATTGCTCAAGCAAAAACTGGTAGCGGTAAGACAGCCGCTTTTGGCATAGGTCTTTTGAGTAAACTTCAAATCAAAAAATATCGTGTCCAGACTCTAGTTCTATGCCCAACACGAGAGCTTGCTGATCAGGTGGCTAAAGAGCTTCGAGCATTAGCAAGATTTACGCATAATATTAAGATTCTAACACTTTGTGGTGGTACCGCTTTTCGTCCGCAAGAAGACTCACTTCGTCATGAAGCTCATATAATTGTGGGTACACCAGGGCGCGTGTTGAAGCACCTTGATAAAAATACTCTCAACCTAAGAGATGTAGATACTCTAGTTTTTGATGAAGCTGATAGAATGCTTGATATGGGCTTTATTGAAGATATTGAAAAAATTCTAGCTTATACACCAAAAGATAGACAAACTCTTCTTTTCTCAGCTACTTATACAGCTGAAATCATAACTATTAGTGATAAGGTTCAAAATAATGCCATAAGTATAAAAACTACAGATACTGAAATTGCCAATAAAATTACCGAAGTATTTTATGAAGTAAAAACTTCTAATAAACTTAATGCTTTAATTAATACTCTTAGTACTTATAAACCAGAAAATGCAATTATATTTACTAATACCAAGGTAGAGGCAAAAGAGCTAGCACAAAGCTTAAAACATCATAACATCGATGCTTTAGCAACACATGGTGATTTAGAGCAATATGAAAGAAATGATGTGCTCGTACAATTTGCTAATAAAAGCTGTCGTATATTGATTGCTACTGATGTTGCTGCTCGTGGATTAGATATAAAAGAGCTGTCGATGGTTATCAACTATGATATTCCTCATAACGAAGAAACTTATACTCACAGAATAGGTAGAACAGCTAGGGCTGGGCAAGAAGGGATTGCAATTACTCTTTATAACTCAAATAGATCTTTCAAGGCTCTTAATTATCAAAATGATACTACACTATATGAAGATTCAAACATATTAAAAACTGCTCAAGACTTCGAGATGAGACCACTGTATCAGACTCTTGTAATTGAGGCTGGTAAGAAAGATAAGATTCGTGCTGGGGATCTTTTAGGTGCTTTGACTGGCGATGTGGGAATAACAGGAGATGCTATTGGTAAGATTGATATTTATGATAGACAAAGTTATGTAGCTATAGATCGTCAGCTAATCAATTCCGTACATAAAAAACTTTCTAATGGTAAAATTAAAGGAAAAAAATTCCCTGTTTGGATTTTGAAATAGTGTAAATACAATTAGCTCATGGCTGTTTTTCTATGGTTTTTAGATAGAGTTATATAGCATAATCATATACAATAGTCGAACGCTAAATTTCAAGTAAATAATAATGCTAAAAAATACTCTCTCCTTCTGGCTATAGGTATAATCTGGGGTTCTCAATTTATATTCCAGCAAGAAGCTATTGAACATTTTCCTGCGATAATAATTGCTATATCTCGCTCGTTAATAGGATGCTTAATTCTATGCACCGTATGCTATTTTCTCAAACTAAGATCTTCTAGTACAAAAAAAGACTATATCGTATATTCTATTATTGGCTTCTTAGAAGCTACAATGCCATTTATTTTAATACCATGGGGACAACAATTCACAAGCTCATCTATTACAGCTGTATTGACAGGCACAGTGCCATTTTTTGTCGTTTTACTAGGTCCCTTTATAATAAAATCTCGGATTACCTTAACTAACTTGCTAAGTATTACAGTTGGTTTTATTGGGTTAATAATACTCTTTTATCCAAGCTTAGTTTCTGAGCAACATAGTTTAAATTTATGGGGTATTTCAGCTATATTATTAGCCACTATATCGTTTGCCGTATCTCTACTTTTACTTAGCAAGTATACTCATGAAAACCCAGTTATAATATCAAGAAATATACTTATATCTTCTAGTATACAATTACTAATATTAGCAGCTATATTTGCTCCATACAAAGCAGTAATAATATCCACTCCAGCAGTATTTTCAGTTATATACCTTGGTATAGCTTGTGCTGGTATAGTTTATTATTTATATGCTTTACTCATAAAAGAAGCTGGTCCAGTATTTACATCATTTACTAACTATCTAGTGCCTATATTTGGTGTTATATTTGGAATTGTCATAAATCATGATACATCAAGCTTAACAGTATGGATCTCTTTGACTGTCATACTGTTTGCTGTAAGCTTAAATTATATTTCTAGACATTAAAAAAATACTCCCTAATAAATCATGATCCATCTACCTCGTATATCTACCTTGATGGTTTTCTGATAGAATGAATTTTGTAAGTTTAATTATTAACTGATCTAATGTACCAAACACAAGATAAATTATTAAAGGAGTAATACTATGGGATGTCCATTTAAAAACAACGAAGAAAAATGTAAAAAAATAGGTAAATGCATACTAGGGGTATTTCTAACTATCTTAGGTACAGCTGTAGCTTTAAAAATAATAACTTTAATACTTTGCATATTACCTGGATCAAACTACGGTAATACTTGGCTTGTAGTTATTGCAACTATAATGGTTTTATATGCTTGTAAATGTTATAAAAACAAATCTAATTGTGGCAATTCTAGTTGCAACTGTGCATGCCACAAAAATGAAGAGTGCTGTAACAATAAGGAAAAAAATGCCTCTGAGCATGAAACAGGACTATCTTAAACAATATGTTATATCTACAGCAAAATTCTTCCTTAACATTGAGAGAAGGCTTGGTGGAATATAACAAGAACCACCCCCCCTTCTTAAACTCTAATGATGGGCATGATAAAGTTAGTAAATAGTTTTAAAATTTGATATTACACATATTTTATTTGGACTCTTATAGGCTCAAATGTAACCATTAAAGTATAACACTGCCATAAATAGTTATTTAAAAAAATATAAGTATAAAATTGTAGTTTAGATGGTAATGATAAAGCATATACCTATATATGTAATAGCTGCATTTAAAGCTTATAGAATGTCTAAAAAATGGAATTGGTATAACTATTATAAATACTTAGATATGCCATTAAAAAATATTAGAAAAGAATTTAATATAAAAGTGGTTAAACCTTAGATTTTCATTGGCATAATTATGAATAAACTATTATCTTTTTCATCTTTTATTAACGCACTCATATTAGGATTATCTAAATAAATAGTTATAGTCTCTTCACTAAGTACACTTATAATATCTAGTAAGTATTTATAGTTAAAGCAAATTTCCATAGCATCATCATTGTACTGAACTTCTATCTTAACCTCTGCTTTTTCATTATCAGGGTTGTTTGCTGAAAGAAGAACTTGACCGGCAGATATATTTAAACGAACACCTTTATACTTTTCATTAGCTAGGATAGATGTTCTAAGTAGTGCGTTTTTAAGAATTTGCTTATCTATAGCTAGAAGCTTAGTATTGTTTTTAGGGATAACCTTTTGATAGTCAGGGTAACGACCATCTACAAGTTTAGATATAAACACAAAACTACCAAACTCTGCTTTTAGATAATTTTTGCCAAGACAAATTTTTATATTTTGATCAGACTTTTCAACTATTTTTTTAAGCTCTGTGATTGCTTTTTTAGGAATAATTGACTGACAAGTAGTATCAAGTACCTTACTGTCAATTATAGCCTCTGTAATAGACATTCTATGCCCATCAGTAGATACAGCTCTTAAAAGATTTGCATTAATTTCCCAAAACATTCCATTTAAAAAATATCTTGTATCATCATTTGCCATAGAAAAATCTACTTTTGAAATGATGTGATGAAAATCTTGTTGAGAAAGATTAAAACTTGCTTGCTCATTGATATTAGCATCTACGAGAGGAAAGTTATCTGCATTTAAAGATATAAGGTTAAAAGTACTATTACTAGAAGTAATAGTCACTTTATTATCATTGATTTTAAAATCAATGATCGAGTTGTCATTTAAGCTTCTAACGATGCTGTAAATTTTATCAGCACTTAAAGCAAGTTTAATGCTTGAACTACAGTCTACTGGTATATTGCAAGAAATCTCAGCTTCAAGATCAGATGCTGTAATCTTTAAATTACCGTCATCTATATCAAATAATATACAAGATAATAAAGGCATAGTGCTTTTACTATTTGCTACGGATAACATCGACTGCAAAGGTTTTAGCAGCTCATCTTTATTCAGTACAAAATTCATTTTTTAAAAACCCCTATATAATTAATATACTCTTCTATTTAACGAGAAATTTTATTCAAAAGCAACTCATAATCATCAGATATTACTGTATTGCTTTGCCTTAATGTGGTTATTGCCTTCACAGCATGCATTACAGTTGTATGGTCTCTACCACCAAAAGCATTACCAATCTCTGGCAAGCTATGAGAAGTTAGCTCTCGAGATAAACTCATAGCTATCTGGCGTGGTCGAGCTATATTGCGACTTCTTTGATTAGATATAAGATCTTTAACTCTCAATCCATAAAACTCAGCTACAACTTTTTGGATATTATCCATCTTAACTTTCTTTTCTTGAATTTTTATCACATCTCGTAAGCACGCTTGAGCTACTTCTACGGTAGGCTCTTTATGGTTAAATCGAGATGTTGTAAGAACTCTATTTAAAGCACCTTCAAGCTCTCGGATATTTGTACGCACATTTTCTGCTATAAAAGCTGCTGTTTCATTAGGCAATCTTTGACCCATGTCATGAGCTTTTTTAAGCAAAATTGCAATTCGTGTTTCTAAGTCTGGCATATCTACAGATACTGTCAAACCATAACCAAAACGAGAAACCAGTCTTTCTTCAAGACCTTCTATTTCATTTGGGTATTTATCACTCGTAAGGATAATCTGCTTACCACTTTCATATAATGCGTTGAAAGTATTAAAAAACTCTTGCGAAGTACCTTCTTTGCCTGCTATAAACTGAATATCATCTATTAGTATTATATCAGCAGACCTATAAACTCTTTGAAATTCATCTAAGTCCTGCAAACGCAAAGATGTAACATACTCTTTTACATACTGTTCTGAATTTGTATAGATAATTTTAGCATTAGGATTTACTTCTTTTGCGTGATTACCAATTGCTTGCATTAAATGAGTCTTACCAAGCCCACTTCCTCCATATATAAATAAAGGATTATGTAGCTTACCTGGGTTTATAGATACCTGCATAGAAGCTGCTCTAGCAATGTCATTTGCACTACCAACAACAAAACTATCAAATACATATTTTTCTTTTAGTGATAAGCCAAATGAATATTCTTCACCTTCTTTTGCATTAATAAGCAAAGCCTCATCAAAACCATGAAGTTCTTGTGAAGGTGCTTTTTTTGTTTTAACTTGTTTTTTAGGCTCAGGAGTAACATTAGGCTCTTCAAAATCATCTTTAATATCTACATTAGTTGAGCTGAAAAAATTAACTTGAGGTCCTACAGATATATCTGTGCTATTTGTACTTCCAGAGTATTTCTTACTACTATATTCTATAAGTAGATCACTGCCATGATACTCTTGTATAGTAACTAATATAAGTGCACCATACTTTGCTTTTATATGCTTTTCAAGATACTTGTTATTACAGTAGACTGTGAATAAGTTAGCATTTTGCACTACACAAATAGGCTTGATCCACGTTTTGTATTCAAAAGTAGAAAGACTTTTTTTTATTTTTTTTAAACATTTATCCCAAGTAGCCATAATAGTGTATCTTTTGCTTGAACCTAATAAAAAAAGGTTTTTAGCTATATAAAGTTAGTGTATTGAAAGATGTTTTAAATTGTAAAGTAAGATATAAAAAGAAGCAATAATATTTATCTTACCTTGTGGATAATTCTGTTGACTAATATGTTTGTTTTTTGTTAAAGATGTTGTTTATTAACATATTCACAAATGTGTGGATAAATATGTTAATAAGTATGATAACTTTTTATCCACATTTTTGTTAAGGTTGTTTTTATGTGATTTTAACACCCTTATACTTACTTTATTAGAGGTTCAAGAGTGTTTATTTGCAAGCTTTATAGAGTTATATACACAACAAAACCTCTACCTAATAAATAATAATATAAAAAAGAAAGAAATAAGTTAATTAAGATAAGAAAGAATAAAAAGTCGCAAATAAACTAAAAAAAAAATTTTTGTATATAATAATTGTTAATAAGAAAAGAATTATAAAATTATGTCATTAAACACAGAAATATTTTTAAATATAAATAGTTATGAGCAAAGAATAGCTATAAAAGAAAACAATTCATTAAAAGAAATATTTATTGAAAGAGATAATCAGAAAAGAATAGTTGGTAATATTTACAAAGGTAAAATTATTAAAGTTTTACCAGGGATGCAAGCAGCATTTGTAGATATAGGATTAGAAAAAGCTGGATTCTTACATTTATCTGAAGTTTTACCTTTAGAAAGAGATGATGATGAGGGTAATGAAAAATTCAAATTAAAAAAACTAAATAAAGAAGATATCAATAAATGGCTTAGAGAAGGTCAAGAAGTATTAGTTCAAGTCGTCAAAGAAAGTATTGGTAATAAAGGTGTAAAACTTACTTCGCATTTATCTGTATCTTCAAGATTTTTGGTATTTTTACCAGACTTAAATCATATAGGTATTTCTTTAAAGATTTCTAATGAAGAAGAAAAAGATAGACTTTTAAATGCTATTCAACAAATTACAACAAGCGAAAATCCTCGTGGTTATATTCTTAGAACAGCTGCTGAGGGGGCTTCTTTTGAAGAATTAAAAATAGATATTAAGTTTCTAAATAACCTTTGGCAAGATATATTAGACAATTCTAGTACTATTGTTAAACCTGGTGTTGTTTATGAAGATTTTAATATAATAATTAAAACTATAAATATATTTGCTAATGATAATCCAAGTAGAATTTTGGTCGATAATTTAGATGTTTATAAAGAAATTTGTCAATTTGCAGATAAATATATTCCAGGATTAAGAGATAAGATAGAGCTTTACCAAAAAGATAATATTTTTGAAGAGTTTGATATAGATAACGAGATAAACAAAGCTTTAGAAAAGAATGTATATTTAAAATCTGGTGGTTATTTAATCATAGAGCAAACAGAAGCTATGATAACTATAGATATTAATACAGGTGGGTTTACAGGTACAAAAAATTTAGAAGAAACAATATTTAAAACTAACCTAGAAGCTACAAAAGAGATAGCAAAGCAACTAAGATTGCGTAATTTAGGTGGAATAATAATAATAGATTTTATAGATATGATGGATGAAACTCACAAAGAACAAGTTTTATATGCTTTAAAGAGCTATTTAAAGCTCGACAAGGCAAAAAATACTGTGAGTGATATATCTGAGCTAGGATTAGTGGAAATGACGCGTAAGAGAGTTCATGAGAGTTTATCACGTACCTTATGTCAACCATGTGGTCACTGTAAAGGTAAAGGAAGTATAAAAACTCTACAAACTATTTGCTATGATATTTTTAGGGAAATAAAGTCGGAATCAACTAATTATTCTAACTACAATGGTTTTATGCTGATTTCATCACAAGAGACTATAAACTATATAGAAAAAGAAGAATCTATATGGTTAGCTGAATTAGAATTAGATATTAATAAAAATATTGTCCTAAAAGCTGAGAGTAACCATATCTACAATCAATACGATATAATTCCTTTAAATTAAAAAAAATAGCAAAACATTATTGACAGTTATCTAAAAGTGTCTATAATACTTCCTTGTAGTGCCGACTTAGCTCATTTGGTAGAGCAACTGACTTGTAATCAGTAGGTGACCAGTTCGATTCCGGTAGTCGGCACCACATGTACGGAGTGGTAGTTCAGTTTGGTTAGAATACCTGCCTGTCACGCAGGGGGTCGCGGGTTCGAGTCCCGTCCATTCCGCCATACATCTTTAAGGTTTAGTTATTATTTCAGTTTCCCCTTTTTTACTTCTGATATAATAGCCCTAAACCTTAATTTAAATGCTTTTAGCACTCATTTTTGTTATTATTTATTTTATTGATTATAATATTTTATATAATGACAACTTCCAAAAATTTTCTAAAATCTAATATTTATAATATTAACTATCAAGATGATCTAACTAAATGCTTTACAAATATTTGTTTTGACAAAAAAAACACTATATTGTTAGAATCAGCAGAGGTAGATACTAAAGATAAATTAAAAAGCATATTTGTAGTATATAGTGCTATAAGAATATCGTGTATTGGTAATAAAGTTACATTAAAAGCATTATCTCAAAATGGTGAATCAGCCCTAAAAATTATCAAAGAATATGTAAAAGATAAAGTAGCTTATAAATTTGAAGATTGTCAGTTAATATTATCATTTAAAGACGATAAATATAGTCAATTAGATGAATATAAAAAACTCAAACAAGCTTCTATTTTTGATGCTCTAAGGTATGTAAAAGAGATATTTGTAGTAGATAATCAGTTTAGTATATTTATAGCAGGGTTATTTGCTTATGATGTAGTCGGTAACTTTGAGAATATTGGTACAGTTAAAAGAAAAAATAAGTGTCCTGATTATGTTTTTTATATAGCTGAAACTATACTTATAAGCGATCATAAAGAGAAAAAATCATATATTCAAACTAACAGTTTTGATGAAAAAAACACTACTGAACTAGCTGATAATATAGTTAGTATTAAAAATAATATTGATAATGAAACAATTACTAAAATAGAGAAGTTTACGGATATAGAACCTAAAATATCGGTAAGTGATAAAGATTTTTGTGCGACAGTAGATTATCTAAAATCACATATTATTAATGGTGATATATTTCAGGTTGTTCCATCAAGAAGTTTTTATTTGCCATGTCAAAATTCTCTAGAAGTATATAAAGAACTTAAACGAACCAACCCAAGTCCTTATATGTTCTATATGCAAGATGAAGATTTCATACTTTTTGGGGCATCTCCTGAAAGTGCTTTGAAGTATGAGTCAGCTACTAATCAAGTAGAAATTTATCCTATAGCAGGTACGCGTAGACGAGGTAAAAATGCTGATGGCAGTATAAATTATGATCTTGATAGCAGGATAGAGCTTGAGCTTAGACTAGATGCTAAAGAAAATGCTGAACACATGATGCTTGTAGACTTAGCACGAAATGATGTAGCTAGAATTGCAAAGACTGGTACACGCTATCTAGCAGATTTACTTAAAGTAGATAGATATAGTCATGTAATGCATCTTGTATCTCGTGTAGTAGGTCAGCTTGATGATGGTCTTGATGCTTTACATGCTTATCAAGCTTCTATGAATATGGGTACTCTTACAGGAACTCCTAAAATAAAAGCAATGCAACTTATATCTGAAGTTGAAAAACAAACACGCGGTGGCTATGGTGGTGCTGTAGGCTACTTTAATGGTCTTGGTGATTTGGATAGTTGTATAGTTATTCGTTCGGCTTATGTTGAAAATGAAATTGCAGAAGTCCAGGCTGGAGCAGGTGTAGTATTAGACTCTATTCCAATAGCGGAATCTGATGAGACTAGAATAAAAGCACAAGCTGTTATATCCGCGATAAAAAATGTACATGGGGAATAGTTAATGGCTAATATTATATTTATAGATAATTTTGATTCATTTTCTTATAATTTAGTTGATGAGTTTAAAATACTAGGTAATGCTGTAGAGGTTTATCGAAATAATGTACTTTTAAACACTCTTTTAGAGAAAATAAATTCTACTCAAAACCCTATAGTGATAATATCTCCAGGACCAGGTAACCCTAGTCAAGCTGGTTGTATAGTAGAGCTTATTACAAAGATAAAGGGTAAAGTTCCTGTGATAGGCATTTGCTTAGGACATCAAGCTATTGTAGAAGCTTATGGAGGGATAGTATCTCATTCAAATGAGATTGTGCATGGTAAGATAGCTCGCGTAAAGCATAGCAGACACACTATATTTGAAGGCTTGGAGTCACCAATAACTGTAGCTAGATACCATTCTTTGGTAGCTGTAAAAGTACCATCAAATTTAGATGTGATAGCTGAAGTAAATGATTTGGTAATGGCTGTTGTAGATGATAAAAATAAGGTTTGTGGCTTACAATTTCATCCAGAATCTATAATGACTATAGAAGGCTCAAAACTGCTAAAGAATATAATACAATGGGTAACTAAATGAGAACCATTAAAAACATCACAGATAAGCTTTATAGTTTAGAAAATTTAAATTATGATGAAAGTTATCAGTTGTTTGATTATTTCATAAAAGGTGAAATATCTGTTGCTTTGCAAACTAGTATATTAACAGCGTTAAAACTCAAAAAAGAAACACCTATAGAAGTAGCATCAGCAGCAAAAGTATTACTAGCTAATGCAAAGAAATTTCCAAGTATTGATGGTGATTTAGTAGATATAGTAGGTACAGGCGGAGATGGTTTTAATACTATAAATATATCAACAACAGCTGCTATTGTAGCAGCTTCCATGGGCTATAAGGTTGCTAAACATGGTGGTAAAAGTGTTTCAAGTAAATCAGGCTCATTTAATTTATTAGAATCTTTTGGTATAGATATTGAATTATCTCCAGAAAAAACTAAAAAATGTATAGCAAATAATAATATAGGATTTTTATTTGCACCATTTTACAATGATGGTTTTAAGCATGTAAAAGAAGCTAGATCTATACTTAAAACTCCAACTATCTTTAATATATTAGGACCTTTGATAAATCCAGCACGCCCAAATAAAGCTCTTATAGGGGTATATTCAAAAGAGTTAATTTTGCCAATGGCAAAGACTTTGGTAGAGCTAGGTGTAGAAAAAGCTATGGTTGTACATGGTAGTGGTTTAGATGAGGTTGCTATACATGGTGAAACTTATGTTGCAGAAATTAATAAAAAAGAGATAGTAGAATATAAAGTAACGCCTACCGACTTTGGTATAAATACTTATAGTATAAAAGATATCGAAGGCGGAGATCCTACAGAAAATGCTATTATTGTAAAAAATATACTCTCAGGTGTAGGCACAGAAGCACAAAATACTGCAGTAGCTGTAAATGTTGCTTTAATGATGAAGCTTTTTGGTAAAAATAATTTAGTAGAAAACACTCAAGAAGCATTAAAAGTAATAAAATCTGGCAAAGGTTATAAAACACTAAGTAGTATAGTAAAATTTAAATGATGAAAAAAAGAAATTTAATTACATTGGGATTATTTATATCAGGAAGTGTGGGTATAGCATGTAGTGATTTTATAAAAAATGATGCAAAAGAAAACTATATATTTGCAAAAAGTAGGGATGTGACCTTTCATAGATATGACCCTACTTTTCTTTCCATAACCCAAGAAAATGTATCTTTTAATGTGCCTAAATATGGGTATAAATACATTGCTTTGGAATATAGCCAATCGCAACCTAAGCCTAATATATTCTCAACAGGAACAAATGATAAAAATATAACAATGAGTTATAACTACGATAGTAGCCAGCTCGCTGATACTGGCGATAATATGTCTCGTTTCACTCCTTCAATTATCAATATGGCAAATAACTTTAATATATATTTGATAAGTCATTCTGCTTCACTTGATGATGCTAATGTAATTATAAAAAAAGCTGTTGATAATTTTAATAATGGTCTTGTTAATGATATACCACCTGCTGTTCCTATGTTTTTGTCTTTTGCTCAGCATCATCCAAATGATAAGGATAAGTTTGAGATAGTAGAGATAGTTATAGCTAATCCAGATACTCTTAATGATACTTATCTAAAATCTTTAACTATAAGTGGCTATCAAGATTTCCAAGAAAACAAAAAAACTTTAAGCATATTAAACAAAATGTACGGACAAGGTTTTGATCAAGATATGGTTGATGTGTTTAACAATGTTTATACTGCTAATAGTTATATATTTTCTTATATAGGTAGGACAGATTTTAAAAACAATATATCAAATACTACAAGTTATTATTTTGCTAATCAAGCTGCAAAACTAGTAGCTTATTACAATCTAAAACTAGATTTTAATATTAGAACTTCAGATGACTATGTGGTTGAGACAAACCCTATATTTTCCTTAAAGTTACAAAAGGATTCATATTTGACACCACCTGAATCTATCTCAAGATATAAATCTTTGGATAACTTACTTAAAAATTCAGAAAATATAGCAAAATTTGCCAATGACAAAACTGGCTACTCTCGAGAGTTAGCTATAATGTTTTTAAATAATGTCTATAATCCAAGTAAATACGATGCTACAGGTTATGAAATGTCTGAAAATATGGCAGTTTCGCGTGAAAATAGTAGAGCTAAGTATGTAACAAATTTTGTGAAGGATAATGTAACAGGTAATGAAGTGCCTCTAGTTTTTGTAGAGTTTACCTCCCCTGCACAACCATACAATAGAGCTGAAATAAAATTAAATGAAAATTTTTGGAACAAGCATAAAGATGGTGATGTGATAGTTGATCAAGCTACATCATATTATAGATTTAATCCAATTTACCAAAACTAAGAAACCATAAAGGATATATTTAAAATGAAAAACACAATACTACTTATTTTTTTTATAACGACAATTCACTTATGTTTTGCAAGCGATAAACCTACTTATCAAAAAGCAGTATTTGCAGGAGGATGCTTCTGGTGTATTGAATCAGATTTTGAATATATGCAGCATGATAAAGGTTTAAGTAATAATGGCATAATATCTATTAAATCTGGCTATGATGGAGGAACTAAAGAAAATCCTACATATAAAACTGTATCTGCTGGAATCACAAACTATAAAGAGTCTGTAGAGGTTACTTATGATCCTTCAAGAATTTCTTATAAACTACTTGTAGAGTATTTTTATCGTCGTGTAGATCCTACAGATAGCAAAGGACAGTTTTGTGATAAAGGCAAACAATATCAGTCAGCTATATATTATGTAGATGAAAATCAACAAAAGATCGCGAAAGAAATTACAAATAAGCTTAAAAAATCATTTAAGCAAAAAGGGAAAATAGTTTATACGCAAATATTACCGAGTACACATTTTTATGATGCAGAAAAGTACCATCAAAAGTACCATCATAAAAATCCTAAAAGGTACTGCTACTATCGTACAGGTTGTAATCGTGATGCAACTGTAAACAAAGTTTGGAAAGATGTTAAATGGAAATATAGTAATATAGTACCTTTTGATATTCCTTCATCTTACGCTGCTTGCTTAACTAGATAATAAAAAAAATATTTTATAAAAACTCTCAATTTAGATGCGTTTGCTTTTATATAAAGTTAGAATACTAGTTATAAATATTCTAATGGTGATTATATGAAGGTTATAGAAGCATTAAAAATTCGTAAAAGCGTCCGTAAATTTAAAGATAAAGCTATCGAAAAAGATACTTTAAAAGAGTTGTTTGAGGCTGCTAAATGGACAGCATCCAGTAAAAATACTCAGCCATGGAAAGTAGCTGTAGTAAGTGGTCAAAAAAAGATAGATTTGACGCAAAAACTATTACAAGAAGTCGAAAATGGTAAAAAACCTCGTATGGAATATGATTATGATGGTGGTAAGCTTGAAGGAGAGATGAAACAAAGAGCTATAGAGTGTGGGCAAGCACTTTATGGAGCTTTGAATATAGGTCGTGATGATAAAGAAAAACGCATAGAACAATGGAAACAAAACTATATATCATTTGATTCCCCTACTGTGATTTTTATATTTAAAAATAAAGATGCTGGATTAAGCAGTTATATGGATTGTGGAATGCTGATTCAGTCGATAATGCTTACAGCAACAGATTTAGGATTGGCTACTTGCTCACAAGCATCTCTAGGGCAATACCCTGACATAGTCAAAAAAGAAGTTGGTTTTGATGAGTATACCTTAGTGTGTGGTATGGCTATTGGCTATGAAGATACACAAGCACCTGTAAATAATTATCGTACAGCTAGGCAAGAAGTTAGTGATTTTGTGAAATTTATCTAGAGGATTTTTTAAATGCAAACACAAATAAGTAAAGATATTATCGAAGGTACTAGATACTTTATAAAGCTTGTAGAATTAGGCTCTTATTCAGGTGTAAAAAACTTTTATGCTGTTGAATTAAATACTATCAAGACAAAGCTTGAAATAGTTGAAAAATATTTGGATATAAAGCTTATTCAAAATATTCAAAATAAAATATCTCCTACAGCAAATGGAATAAAATATTATCATTCTTGTAATCAGATATATAAAGATTTAGAAAAAACAATAAGTGGTATAAAGCACAATGGTTTTAAAGAGAAACCTTCTTTAAAATTTTTAGGTAGTCCACTTTTTATTCAAAGTGCTATAGATGCTATTATCCCAGAACTTGAAAAATTTGGTGTAAAAGATTGTAATTATGTATTAAGTGACTATCTTCTTGATAATATGTCTGGTTTGGAATACCAGTTAGATAAATATGATGTGATACTTATTTATACTAAAAACCTTGACTATATATCAGCAGATGATTGGATAGTATGCTCAACTTTAGATTCAGCAAGTATAGAGACCCCTCTTTATGCATCTAACGAGTTTATTGAAAAACATGATTTAAATAATAATCTTTATAAAATACAAGAATTGCCAATTATATTTAATAATTATGACTTTACTTATAGAGTTTTAAATTACATTCATAATGGCGAAACATATAAGTTACCTTTTGAAAATGTAAAATATATAGTTGATAATCAGCTACATAAGGCAAAGCTTATACAAAAAGGTTTAGGTATAGGATTTATGCCTGTAGTTCATGCTAAATCACTTTCATTAGAAAATAATAATATTTCAGCTATTGAAAATATACAGGCTTCTTATCATATAGAACCTCAGCTTGTGCTTATAAACAAAGATTCTAAATATTTAAAAGAGCTAGTAAATGTAATAAGACCAGTCGTAAATAGTTGGGTTAATAAAGTTAAGGTTCTTTAGGATTGTACTTTCTTGAAAAAAAATAATATTCAATCAAAGCCACACTAGCATGGATAATTATTATCCAAAGTCATATATATGCCCAAATATTATGTAAATCTCTGAATTCTATTATATCTGGGCGAGGCATGGGATTTAAAATAGCAGGTAGTCCAAAAGGAATATTATATGAGCCTTTAGCACTGATAATACACCATCCTAAAACTGGTATAAATATAAGCCAAATATATAAAAACATGTGAAAAAAGAGAAATATATGTTTTCTTAATTTGCTTTTGTTATAGTTATTTAAACTCATTACAGGTACAAATTGTCTAGCTATATGTCTAAAGATAGTTATGAATAAAACCAAGTAACCTATATATAAATGAGAGCTTTCATGATGTCGTAAAATAACGAATGTTTACCAAAAGCACTTCTATATTCTATAGATAAAAAAGCCATAGCAATTAAAATAACTGTGAGCTAATGAACTAAGACCATTGTTTTTTTTATAGAATTTTTTTAGTTAAAATGAAAAATATTATTATAGATAATATTTTTCAAAAAGTAGTTTCTTTTATAGCAAAAAGTAGTTTCTTTTATAGCAAAAAGTAGAGTTAAAATGCACCAAAAGCATGATATAAGCCTGTGTAAATTGCTCCAGTAACTAAAATGCAAGCAGGAATAGTCAAAAACCAAGCTGTAGTCATTTTTCTAACAACTTTCCAGTTGACACCAGAATTAGCATACCCAGCACCCATAATAGAGCCTGAAGCAACTTGAGTGGTACTTACCGGTAAACCTATGTGAGATGCTCCCATCACAAGTATACTTGAGCTTAGCTCTGCTGATACAGCACTTACAGGCTCAAGCTTTGATAACTTTGAACTAAGTGTTTTAATGATTTTTTTACCACCTGAGAGCGTGCCTAAAGCCATTGCTGTACCACATAGGATTATCACCCAGTTTGGTACATCTGTAGTTTGTACTAGTCCAGCACTTAGTAGAGCAAGTGTGATGATAGACATAGTCTTTTGAGCGTCATTAGAGCCATGAGAAAAAGATAATAAACTTGTAGAAATTATCTGAAACTCACGGATATATTTGTTTGTTACCCTTATATTATTTATTTTTATGAAGATATTTATAAGGACTATGCAGATAACTAAAGCCAGGAAAAATGCTAATAAAGGCGAGCTAACCATAGGTATAAGTACCTTGTGAATTACAGTTGTAAAATTCACATTCTTATAGCTAGCACCAATAATAACAGCACCCACTAGCGAGCCAATCAATGCATGAGATGAGCTTGATGGTATACCAAAGCTCCAAGTAAAGAAATTCCAGCTAATAGCACCTAATAGCGCAGATATCAGCACTATATCACTTACTACTTGAGTATCTACAAGCCCTTTACTTATAGTAGCAGCAACAGCTGTACCAAAAAAAGCCCCTAGGAAATTAAAAAAAGCAGATAAACATATTGCTTGGGTAGGAGTAAGAGCTTTTGTAGCTATCGGTGTGGCTACTACATTTGCTGCATCGTGAAAGCCGTTAGTAAATTCAAAGAACAAAGCTACACAGATTATAGCTATTAAAATAGTTGTTATCATAATATATTAGATACCTTGATTAGATTTCTTTAACATGAATTCTCATTATTGACTCAGCTACAGAAGTACATGTAGAGATAGCATTTTCTATAGCTTTATAAATATCTCTAACTTTCATAATAAACATTATGTCACTTTCTTTAGAATCAGAAAACTTCTTCAAAGCAAGACCTAAGTCTTCTAAGACATTCTCATCTAAAGTTATAAGCTTTATATACATTGTTTTAAGAGCTTTGTGATTTTTTGTGCTAAAAGCTTTCATCATATCATCTAAAACTTTAGTCATCTTTCTAAGTGTTTCTACACAGTTAGATAAATAAAGATTTACATCACCGCGTTCTTCTTCCATTAGTATTTGCATATACCTATGAATTTTCACAATTCGTTTATTTAGTTTAAGCAATAAAGTTATAATGTTGTGTAGCTCGACCCTATCTATAGGCGTTACAAAGTATCTATCTAGCTCATGATCCATTTTATTTGCAGCTTCAACAGTTATAGTTCTTGTCAGTTTAAGCTCTTCTGCTAGCTCAGCGATTGTTAGATTGTCAGTTTCTTTTAAAATAAGATCTAATATTCGTGCAGAGTCTTCGACACTTTCAGTAGCTTCTATCATTAGGTCAAAAAATATTTTATCTTGGCTTGGAATTAAAGACTTTATTAACTTGCGTAGCATTGATGCTATCTCCTGTTGAGGTGGTTTGATAAATAGTTATATTTATGTAGAGTTTATAGCAATTAATAAAAGTAAAAACAATACAAAAAATACAAAAAATACTATATCTAAAAAACTATTGTTTTTGGATATATATATCTATATTATATTATGTTTCTTTATAAATTGGCTGTTGATTCAATGTAAAAAGTTCATTAAGATTGTCGTAGATGACTTTTTATTGAAATAATATTTAAACCTGTGGTTTTAGCTTACTAAAGAAAGCTAAAACTGCGTAAGATCAGTTATTCAAAGTTTCATAGGTATTTTGTGATGACAAGTCGCGACTTGTCATCACCACTAAGCCGAATCGCCGGATCTGATCCTGTGTCTTTGTAGTTTATAACTATAGGGTACCTCTAATCACAAATGGAACTGTCATTACATCAAGTGCCTGCAAAAGTGTTACATTAACAACTAGGACTGAGGATAGCAGATTTAAGTAGCTCTGTATTTAGCAGTAATTTCTATGTAAATATAGCAAAGTATAGTCTTTTAAAGTACTATCTGAATATCAGAATTATTATAATTAGGTAAATAAACATGAAAGTGGTAGGAATATCCGCAAAAGTTTCTAATGATAGAGATGATTTACTAGAAGAAGCATGGGAACTTTTTTTCAAAAGTGAAGTTTTGGAATATGTTGAAGGTGAAAATCTATCCGATGATATTATCTCGGTATATCACGAATATGAAGGTGATTGTGATGATCCTTATATATTGCTTATAGGTTATGAAGTAGAAGATGATTTTGAGACTCCGACAGGTTTAAATTCTGTAGTTATAAATGTAAATCATAAGGTTTATAAAATAGAGGATAATTTACCAGATGCTGTTTTTGATAAATGGGAAGATATCTGGGACGATGAAACTATAGAGATGGCATATATTGCAGATTTTGACAGATATAACCCAAAAGAAGATTTTGTTGAGATAAATGTAGAGTATAAATAACATTATTCCCACAAAATCTTATAAAACAAAAGATATTTTGATCCATTTCCATTAGAATTACACTAACTAAAATTGTATTGTATAAAAAAAATGGAAACTATACTCGCTAAAATAGTAGAATTTAAGAAAAAATGGCTATTTGCTAAGAAAAGAACCTTTCCTTTAAATATTTTCAAAGATGATGTTGTTAAGACAGATAGAAACTTCTACGAAGCTATAAGTTCAGACAAAGCTGTATTTATACTAGAGTGTAAAAAAGGTTCTCCTTCTAAAGGAATTATTCGTAGAAAATTTGACCTTGATGAGATTGCTCAAGTTTATAAAAACTACGCCAATGCCATATCAGTACTTACAGATGAAGAGTTTTTTATGGGTAGCTTTGCAAACTTAGAAATTATTAGAAACCAAGTTGAGCAACCTATTTTATGTAAAGATTTTATGATTGATGAGTATCAAGTTTATTTAGCTAGATATTACAAGGCTGATGCTATACTGCTGATGCTTTCCGTGCTTAGTGATGATGATTATAAAAAACTTGCTAAAGTAGCTAATAAGCTCGGCATGGGTGTAGTGACAGAAGTGAGTAATGAAGATGAACTTCAAAGAGCTATAACCCTAAAAGCAAAGGTAATAGGTATAAATAACCGTGATCTTAGAAATATGTCGATAAATCTAAACACAACTCGCATATTAGCTCCTAAAATACCAAAAGGCACTATCGTAATATCAGAGTCTGGTATTTATAAAAACCAAGAAGTCAGAGATCTTAGAAAATTCGTAAATGGATTCTTGATTGGTAGCTCCATCATGGGCGAGCGAAATCTTGAGTTAGCTGTGCGTAAGATAGTCTATGGTTTTAATAAAATTTGTGGTTTAACAACTGTAGAAAATGCTCAAAAAGCTTATGCTGCAGGTGCTGTATATGGCGGATTGATATTTGTAAAAGAATCTCCACGAAATATAGATTTTGCTATGGCAAAAAAAATAGTTAGTAAAGTAAAGCTAAATTTCGTAGGTGTATTTGCAAATGCAAACATTAAAGAGATAGTCGATAGCTCATATAGTCTAAAGTTAAATGCTGTACAACTTCATGGTGATGAAGACCAAGAGTATATCAATAAGCTAAAATCAAAGCTACATAGAAATTGTCAGATTTGGAAGGCTTATGGCGTGGAAAAAAGTGTGCCAGAGTTTTTTGAAAATGTAGACTATCATCTTTTAGATACAAAAATTGCAGGTAAATCTGGAGGTACAGGTAAAAGTTTTGATTGGGAGCTTATAAAAGATGTTAAAAACATTATTTTATCAGGTGGATTAAACTCAAATAATATAGGTAAAGCTATCGAGCTAAAATGTTCAGCGTACGATTTAAACTCTGGTGTTGAATCAAAGCCTGGCGAGAAAGATGAGCAAAAGCTAAAAAGAGTTTTTGACAAAATCAGTAATTACTAAAAAGAGAGATCTAACATGACTAATTATATTGTAGCCTTTGTTTTAGCAACTATTGTTTACTTGATAGCTATCAGATATTTGCAAGAATTTTGCCCAATGAGCAAATTTTTTAAACTAGTAATTTATCTATGTATATCAGCAGTATCTTTACCTGCAGTAAATTACATCCATCCACCTGCATCAGGCGAAGATGATATTATGTCATCGTTAATGAAAAATATTTCAAATACAGACAATAATATGAGTGGTGATTGGGCTGATGCTCAGCAGAAAGCTAATTCATTAATCCATGGTGGAAGTAGTCAAGATTCTCAAAACTCTCAAAACTCTCAAAGTTCTGATGGGATAAAGACTAATACTTTTAGTAATGATTATAAAAACAATACAGAAGATAATGATCAAGCAGATGATGATTCTAACTATGTTATTATTGGTAGAAATGGCAAAGTAGTTAGTTGATATTAAATAAGTCTAAAAAAATGAAAAACAATAAATCTGATATAGATATGTTTATCTAATTGCCACACTCTGTGTGATTGGAGTGCCTGTATCTTTGGCGTGTAATTTGGTTTACTTTTATAAGTGCTGCCAAAATACACACACTAATTAACTGTCTAGTTTGGGGAGGTTATCCCAAATTTTGTAAATAGCCTGTAACATATCAAGTCAAATAACCACAAAGGACAAGATATGTCACAGAACTACCATAGTAATGCTACCACAAACCAACATATAAGAGCAATAATCCAATCATCAGAATTGACAACCAAAGAGTTGTCTTTGAGATATAACAT
>JBLFYO010000020.1:0-22352 GCA_047609165.1 Francisella sp. | reverse complement strand
AAATTAAACGAGCTACAGCCGACTCTATGGGTATGATAGCTACTATGATAAATGCTTTGGCTTTACGAGATATGCTTATCAGTGAAGGTGTCGATACAGAAGTTTTTTCGGCAAAAGGTATCGATGGCTTGCTAAAAGTTGCCTCTGCCCATGAGTTTAACCAAGCTATGAGTATGGGTAAAGTTTTGGTTTTTGCTGGTGGTACAGGTAATCCTTTTGTGACTACTGATACTACTGCAAGTTTAAGAGCTGTTGAGATAGGTGCCGATGCTTTATTTAAAGCAACGACGGTTGATGGTGTGTATGATAAGGATCCGAATAAATACTCTGATGCCAAACGCTTTGCAAAAATTAGTTTTGATGAAGTGGTTGCTAAAGAGCTAAATGTGATGGACTTAGGTGCATTTACGCAGTGTAGAGATTTTAATATCCCTATATATGTATTTGACATGACTCAAGAAAATGCCTTGATAGATGCAGTTAGCACTTCAAAGCATGGAACTTGGGTTGGATTAGATTAATAACCGATGTTACGCATGTGTAACATCAGTTGATAAAAAACAAAGGTATAATTCTTATGATTAACGATATTCTAAAAGATGCTGAAAACCGTATGAGCAAATCACTTGATGTTTTGGCTAGTGATTTAGCTAAGATAAGAACAGGGCGTGCTCATCCGGATATTTTGTCTCATGTTACTATAGATTACTATGGTACTCCTACAGCTATAACTCAGGTTGCAAATGTTAATGTGCTAGATGCTAGAACCTTGGGTATTACTCCTTGGGAAAAGGGTCTTTCTGGTCAAATCGAAAAGGCAATTATTACTTCTAATCTGGGATTAAACCCAACTAACCTTGGCGATAGTCTTAGAGTTCCAATGCCTGCACTTAGCGAAGAGCGAAGAAAAGAGTTGGTGAAGCTGGTTAAGTCAGAGACTGAAAATGGTAGAATTTCTATCAGAAATATTCGTCGTGATGCAAATGGTGACTTTAAAGATCTTTTAAAAGAAAAAGAAATTTCAGAAGATGAAGCTAAGAGAGCAGAAGATAATATTCAAAAAATTACTGATAAAATGATTGCTCAAGCAGACGCGTTAGCTGTCAAAAAAGAGCAAGAGTTGATGGTTGTTTAGTTTTCTAATATGATTATAAGTAGTACCTTTTCTTATGGTATTTTCATTATTTCTGTAATTCCGTAACTTGCTTCGACTACGCTCAGCATAAGTGACTACGGAATCCATATTATAGAAAGTCAAGAAATTGTAAGTTGAATTTCATAATGTTCTTACAAAATTCATTAAAGTGCATAAGCTCAGCTAACTAATCCTTGTATTTTCTATGATTCTTTCTTATCATTTAGATAGTTCAATATATTCTGATTAATCAATGAGTTTGGCTGACAAAAATTTACTCAAACATATTGCTATTATTATGGATGGTAATGGTCGTTGGGCAAAGAGTAGATTTAAACCTAGAATTTTTGGTCATCGTAATTCAATCAAAAGTGTAGATGCTATCATTGAGTACTGTGTTGAGAGTTCTATAGAAATTCTTACGCTGTTTGCATTTGGTCGAGATAACTGGTCAAGACCCGAAGCGGAGGTTTCTGACTTGATGGAGCTTTTCTCGAAGACTCTTGATGATAAAACTCCCAAGCTTCATAAGAATAATGTTAGGCTGAAGGTTGTCGGAGATAGATCGCGTTTATCGCAAAAGTTGCTACAAAAGATCCAGGATAGTGAGAGTTTTACTGCAGATAATACTGGTATGGAGCTTAGGCTTGCTGTCGATTATGCAGGTAAATGGGATATGTTGCAAGCAGTACAGAGTCTTATGAAGGATGGTTGTTTTAGTAAAAGTAATGCCGAAACTTTGACAGAAGAAGATATTGAGTCTAAGCTTTTGGCAGGTATGGTCCCTATTGATCTTATGATAAGAACGAGCGGAGAAGTTAGGTTAAGTGATTTTATGTTATGGCAACTAGCTTATGCAGAGATGTATTTCACAGATGTGATGTGGCCAGATTTTTCAAAAAAAGAAATGCAAAAAGCTGTCGATTGTTTTTATACACGGCAGCGAAGATTTGGTAAAAGTGGTTGATAGATATTAAATTAAGAGGAAATTATGAAACAAAGAATTATAACTGGTGTATTGCTTGTCGTAGTGGTATTTACATTCTTGATTTACGCAACGGATTATCTTTTTGGTGTGGGAGTATTTTTGGTAGCGATACTTGCGGCTATAGAGTGGCTTAAATTTGCGGATACTCCTGATTGCAAAACTTCAAAAGAGTTGGTGGTTTTTGGTGTTACCACATTTATTGTTTCAGGTTTTTTTGAGTATGTGATGTATATTTTTCCGATATTTTGGCTATATGCGATATATAAGCTTAGCCAGTATGAAAGACAAAAAATAGATACTATAGGCAGATCGCAGATTCTTGTAATGGGATTGTTTGCTATTACTCCGTTTTGTGCTTCGCTTTATGTGTTGCATAGCAATGGTGTTGCGTGGATATTTATGTTTATACTTATTGTAGCTGCTGCTGATAGCGGTGCTTACTTTACAGGTAAGGCTATTGGTAAAAGAAAGATGTTGCCTCGTTTGAGTCCAAACAAGACTATTGAAGGTTTACTTGGTGGTTTGGTTTGTGCTGTTGTGGTTGCTGTAATCTTTTTGTTTTATATGGATTTAAGTCTGCTTCAATATGTTGCGATGGTTGTAATCTCGGCTTTGATTGCGATTGTGTCGGTTATTGGTGATGTTTTTGAAAGTATGATGAAGCGAATTGCTGGTGTAAAAGATAGTGGCAATATTTTGCCTGGTCATGGTGGAGTTTTAGATAGACTTGATGGTTATATGCCAGCATTACCTATATTTGTAATGTTGGGTTATTTGTGTGGTGTATTTGTACTATAAGGATTGATTATGCAAATTCAAATGAAAATACTGGATAAAAAAAATATTAAGCAAATACCTGAGTATGGTACAGCAGGGTCTGCAGCAGTTGACCTTAGTGCTTGTATTGAATTGTCAGAGTTTCTAAAGCCTGGTGAATGTAAGTTGATAGGTACTGGTGTTGCTATAAATATTGCTGATCCAAACTATGCTGCTTTGATTTTACCAAGATCTGGTCTGGGTCATAAAAAAGGTTTGGTACTTGGTAATGGTACTGGGCTTATAGATTCTGATTATCAGGGTGAGCTCAAGGTTTCATGTTTCAATAGATCTCAAGAAACTATAGAAATTGAGCCCTTGATGCGATTTGCACAACTTGTGATTGTGCCAGTTGTTCAAGCGCAGTTTAATTTGGTTGATGAGTTCTCACAAAATTCGGTCAGAGCAGAAGGTGGTTTCGGCCACACGGGAGTTTAGTTATGTTTTTTAGTATCCCTAATTTGTTGACTTTTGGTCGCTTACTCCTAATTCCATTTATAGTTGCATGTTTCTATTATGATTTCCCTCACCATCACGGTGTTACAGCAAGTTTATTTCTAGTTGGTGCTGCTACTGATTGGTTGGATGGTTATCTGGCCCGTAAGTGGGAGCAAACTAGTAAGCTTGGAGCATTTTTGGATCCTGTTGCAGATAAGCTTATTGTGGCTACAGCACTTTGTTTATTTATAGAAATGTATCCGTATTGGTGGGCAACTATACCAGCCATTGCGATGATTTGCCGAGAGATTGTTGTTTCGGCTTTGCGTGAATGGATGGCAGAGCTTGGCAAGCGTAATGTGGTCAAGGTTGGTATTTGGGGTAAGGTTAAGACTGTTGCACAAATGGCCGCCTTATTTATATTCCTTATTAAGCCTGCTATCAATTTCGATAAGGTGGTTGATTATACAAGTTTTAACACATGGTTTATCTATCTTGGTTTCTTGATGCTTTATATAGCTGTTGTCTTGACGGTGTATTCTATGTGTAATTATCTCTATGTTGCTTTTAAGTCAGTTTTTGGAACGGCTGATAAATAATTTTCTCTTTCTTTATCTTTGATTTTTTGATACTATGTTTGTCTAATGCTATTTTTGCATAGAGACTGTGTACCTATGGTGTTATGAATTTAACAAAACAAAACAAAACTGATAATAAAATGGAGAATAATAACTAATGGCAACTATAAATCAGTTGGTGAACAACCCTCGTAAGAGATCGGTTGTTAAATCTAAGGTTCCTGCATTGAAGGCTTGTCCTCAAAGAAGAGGCGTTTGTACGAGAGTTTATACAACTACTCCAAAAAAGCCCAATTCAGCTCTTAGAAAGGTGGCTCGTGTAAGATTGACGAGTGGCTTTGAAGTAACAAGTTATATTGGTGGTGAAGGTCATAACCTGCAAGAGCATAGTGTAGTGCTTATTCGTGGTGGTAGAGTTAAAGATTTACCAGGTGTGCGTTACCATGTTGTTAGGGGTGCTTTAGATACTTCTGGTGTTAATAATCGTAAGCACGGTCGTTCTAAGTACGGAACAAAGCGTCCTAAGTCTTAGTTTGGTGTTTAAAATTTTTAATATAAAGAAGGTGAATTAATGTCTAGAAGAAATAGAGCTCCTAAAAGAGATATCCTGCCTGATCCTAAGTATAAGAGTCATGTAGTTGCAAAGTTCGTAAACCAAATAATGTTGGACGGTAAGAAATCTATCGCCGAAAAAATTGTTTATGGTGCGTTTGATAAAATTAAGGCTAAAGATGCTTCAGTAAATGAAGTTGAAGTTTTTGAAAAAGCTTTAGAGAGTATTAGTCCTATGGTTGAGGTTAAGTCTCGCCGTGTGGGTGGTGCTACATATCAGGTTCCTGTTGAGGTTAGACCAGAGCGTCGCCAAACACTGGGTATGAGATGGATTATTGAAGCTGCTCGTAAGAGAAAAGAGAGTACTATGGGTGATAAGTTAGCTGCTGAGTTGATGGAGGCTGTTGAAGGCAGAGGTTCTGCTGTCAAAAAGAGAGAAGATACTCACAAGATGGCAGAAGCTAATAAAGCGTTCGCTCACTTTAGATGGTAATTAGGGAGAAATTATAGTGTCTCGTAAAACAAGTTTAGAGAAATATAGAAATATAGGTATTTGTGCTCACGTTGATGCAGGTAAAACTACAACTACTGAGCGTATCCTATTTTACACAGGCCTTTCTCATAAGATTGGTGAGGTGCATGATGGTGCTGCTACTATGGACTGGATGGAGCAAGAGCAAGAAAGAGGTATTACAATTACTTCAGCAGCTACTACTACATTCTGGAAAGGTATGGATCAGCAATTTCCTGAGCATCGTATCAATATTATTGATACCCCAGGTCACGTTGACTTTACTATTGAGGTAGAGCGTTCATTGCGTGTGCTTGATGGTGCGGTAGTTGTGTTTTGTGCTTCATCTGGTGTTGAGCCTCAGTCTGAGACTGTATGGCGTCAAGCTAACCGTTACGGTGTACCTAGAATCGTCTTTGTAAACAAGATGGATAGGGCTGGTGCGGATTTTGAAAGGGTTGTTGATCAAATCAGAACTCGTCTAAAAGCTACTGTAGTGCCAGTCCAGTTAAATATTGGTGCTGAAGAAGATTTTAAAGGCGTTATTGATCTTGTTAAGATGAAAGCAATTATGTGGAATGAAGAGGACATGGGTTTGACTTATGACCTTGTTGACATTCCTGCTGACCTTCAAGAGAGAGCTGAAGAACTTCGCATGGAGATGGCTGAAGCTGCGGCTGAGTCTTCTGATGAGCTTATGGAAAAGTATCTTGAAGGTGAAGAGCTTACTGATGATGAGATTCATGATGGTTTGCGTAAGCGTGTAGTCAATAATGAAATTGTTCTTGCTTTTTGTGGTTCTGCGTTCAAGAATAAAGGTGTTCAAGCTGTGCTTGATGGTGTTATCCGTTATCTACCTGCTCCAAACGAAGTTGCTGCAACTAAATGTGAGCTAGAAAGTGGTGAGCCTGCATCAAGAGCATCTTCAGATGAAGAGCCTTTTGCAGCTTTAGCATTCAAATTGGCTACAGATCCATTTGTAGGTAATTTAACTTTTGTTAGGGTTTATTCTGGTGTGATTAAGTCTGGTGACGCGGTATATAACTCTGTTAAAGGTAAGAAAGAGCGTATTGGTCGTATCGTTCAGATGCATGCAAATAAGCGTGAAGAGATCAAAGAGATACGCGCTGGTGATATAGCTGCGTGTATTGGTCTTAAGTCTGTAACTACAGGAGATACTTTGTGTAGTCTTACTGAGCCGGTTATTCTTGAGAGAATGGAATTCCCGGAACCGGTGATATCTGTTGCTGTTGAGCCTAAAACTAAAGCCGATCAAGAAAAGATGGGTGTTGCTTTGGGTAAACTTGCTGCTGAAGATCCATCTTTCAGAGTTAAAACTGATGAAGAAAGTGGTCAAACAATTATTTCTGGTATGGGCGAGCTTCATCTGGATATTCTTGTTGATCGTATGAGACGTGAGTTTGGTGTAGAGGCTAATGTGGGTAACCCAGAGGTTGCATACAGAGAGACTCTACGAGCTACTGTTGAGCAAGAATCTAAATTCGTGCGCCAATCAGGTGGTCGTGGCCAATATGGGCATGTATATGTTAAGTTTGAGCCATTGTCTGCTAAAAATGAAGATGGTACGGATAAAGTATTTGAATTTGTTGATCAAATAGTTGGTGGTGTAATCCCTAAAGAATTTATTAGTTCTGTGTCGAAAGGTATTGAAGAACAAATGATTAATGGTGTATTGGCTGGTTATCCTATGATAGGTGTTAGAGCTACTCTTTATGATGGTTCTTTCCATGATGTCGATTCATCTGAGATGGCGTTTAAGATCGCAGGTTCTATGGCTCTTAAAGAAGGTGCTAAAAAAGCAAAGGCTTGTATTTTAGAGCCAATGATGAAAGTTGAGGTTGTAACTCCAGAAGATTATCTTGGAGATGTTATGGGTGACCTTAATAGACGAAGAGGTATTATTGAAGGTATGGATGATAACCCAACTGGCAGAATCATCAATGCGATAGTCCCACTTTCAGAGATGTTTGGTTATGCTACTAATGTTCGTTCGATGAGCCAAGGTAGAGCGTCATTCTCTATGGAATTTAGCAAGTACTCAGAAGTACCAAACAATATTGCTGATGATATCATCAAAGCACGTAACTCATAATTAAAAAGGATATAGTAAAATGGCGATAAATAATCAACGCATTAGAATTAGATTAAAAGCCTTTGATCATAAGCTGATTGATGTTTCTACTCAAGAAATCGTCGATACTGCTAAGAAAACAGGCGCACAAGTTAAAGGACCTATTCCTTTACCAGTAAGAAAAGAGAGGTTTACAGTTTTGACTTCTCCTCATGTAAATAAGAAAGCAAGAGATCAGTTTGAGATTAGAACTCACAAGAGATTGATTGATATAGTTGAACCTACAGATAAAACTGTAGATGCTCTTATGAAGCTAGATTTGGCATCAGGTGTTGATGTTCAGATCAGTTTAAGCTAATATATAGTCTACTTTTTGAGAAATATTCAAAATGTAACTATTAGGTCTCTATGGTCAATCGTAATCGTAGAGTTAAAATAATAATAATAGAGGATAAAAATAATGTCTTTAGGATTAGTTGGTCGCAAATGTGGTATGACTCGTATTTTTACCAAAGAAGGCGTATCTATTCCTGTAACAGTCGTTCAAGTTGAGTCAAATAAAGTTACTCAAGTTAAAGCTGCTGATACAGATGGTTATAGTGCTATTCAGGTAACTACTGGTTTCAAGAAGCGTTCTAATGTAAATAAGCCTTTGTCTGGTCATTATGCTAAAGTTGGCATAGAGCCTGGAAGAGGCTTGTGGGAGTTTACTGTCGAAGTTGGTCATGAGTACGAAGTGGGAGCATCTCTTGATGCTACTATGTTCGAAGTTGGTCAAAAAGTAGATGTAAGAGGTGTGTCGAAAGGTAAAGGTTTTCAAGGTGGTGTTAAGCGTCACAACTTTGCTATGCAAGATGCGACTCATGGTAACTCGGTTTCTCACAGAGCACATGGTTCTACTGGTCAAAACCAGACTCCAGGACGAGTGTTCAAAGGCAAAAAGATGGCTGGACACATGGGTAGCGAAAACGTTACAATTCAGTCTCTTGAGGTTGTGAGAGTAGACGCAGAAAATGGTTTATTGCTTTTGAAAGGTGGTATTCCAGGTTCAGTTGGTGGTGATATAATCGTTTCACCAGCAGTAAAGAGCTAGTAGATTAAATACTAATATACCGGAGAGTTATTGTGGACTTAAATATTAAATCATTAACTGGTGAAGAAGCTGGTTCAGTGGATGTTGCAGATGCTATTTTTGCAACAGACTACAATGAATCACTTATTCATCAGGTTGTAGTTGCCTATATGGCAGGTGCTCGTCAAGGTACGAAAGCACAAAAAACCAGATCAGAAGTATCTGGTGGCGGTGCCAAGCCTTGGAAACAAAAGGGCACGGGTAGAGCAAGAGCTGGTACAATCCGTTCTCCTATCTTTAGAAAGGGTGGTGTTACATTTGCTGCTAAGCCAAAAAGTTGGAAGCAAAAAGTGAATCGCCAGATGTATTCTGGTGCTGTGAAGTCAATTCTATCTGAGCTAGTTAGGTCAGGTAGAATGACTATTATAGAAGAGTTTAAGCTTGAAACTCCTAAAACAAAAGAATTCAAAGCTCTGGTCGATGCTATAAATATCAAAGATGTGCTTTTTATTACCGCTGTAGAAGAGTTTACTGAAAACTTATATCTTTCATCAAGAAACTTAAAAAATGTAGCTGTGTGTGACTCTATGGATGTTAATCCAGTTTCTCTTATGTGCTTCGAAAATATAGTTGTAACTAAGAAAGCTATAAAAGAAATAGAGGAGAAATTAGCATGAGTTCTCAAGAAAGATTGTTAAATACTGTTGTTAGACCTCATGTTTCAGATAAGACTTACGGTTTGTCTGACTCTAACTCTACTGTTGTTTTTCAGGTTGCAAGAGATGCAACTAAGCTTGAAATTAAAGATTCAGTTGAGCAGTTGTTCGAGGTTAAGGTTGAGTCAGTAAATGTCCTTAACGTTAAGGGTAAAGCACGCAAATTTGGTCGTACTCAAGGTAAAACTAAGACTTGGAAAAAGGCTTATGTGAAGCTTGCTGAAGGTCACGATATCAATTTTGTTGGTGCTGAATAATTTTAGGAAGGTTTAAATCATGATTGAAATAAAAAAAGCTAAACCTACTTCACCTGGTCGCCGCCATGTAGTGAGCGTAAAAAATACTGAGCTGCACACAGGTAAGCCATTTAAAGGTCTAGTAGAAGCTCAAAGCAATAAAGCTGGTAGAAACAATACTGGTAGAATTACGGTGCGTCATCAAGGTGGTGGACACAAGCAACATTATCGGATAGTTGATTTCAAAAGAAATAAAGATGATATCGTAGCTAAGGTTGAGAGAATTGAGTACGATCCTAACCGTAGTGCAAATATCGCTTTGGTACTATATGCCGATGGTGAAAGAAGGTATGTAATCGCACCTAAGGGTATAAGTAAGGATATGTCTATTCTTTCTGGTGAGAAAGTAGATGTAGCTGTTGGTAACTGTATGCCACTTAGAAGCATCCCTCTGGGTACTGTGATTCACAATATCGAAATGAAGCCAAAAAAAGGTGCTCAGATGATTCGAAGCGCTGGAACTTTTGCTCAATTGGTTGGTAAAGATAATGCTTATGCAATTATCCGTCTAAGATCAGGTGAGATGAGAAGAATCCTTTTGGACTGTAGAGCTGTTATAGGTGTAGTATCTAACTCTGAGCATAACTTAAAATCTTTAGGTAAAGCTGGTGCTAATCGTTGGAGAGGTATCAGACCTACTGTTAGAGGTGTTGCGATGAATCCGGTAGATCACCCTCATGGTGGTGGTGAAGGTCGTACTTCTGGTGGTAGACATCCCGTGAGTCCATGGGGTATGCCTACTAAGGGTTATAAGACGCGTAGTAAAAAACGCTCTAATAAGTTAATTGTTCAAAAACGTAAGTAATTAGGGAGAAAGTTGTGCCTCGTTCATTAAAAAAAGGACCTTTCGTAGATCATCATCTATTAAAGAAGGTTTTTGAAGCGCAAGAAAGTAATTCTAAAAGACCTATTAAGACATGGTCTAGAAGATCGTTAATCGTGCCAGACATGATTGGTTTAACTATAGCTGTACATAATGGTAAGCAACATGTACCAGTACTTATGACTGAAGAAATGGTAGGTCATAAACTTGGTGAATTCGCTATTACGCGTAATTACCGTGGTCACGCAGCTGATAAAAAAGCTAAGAAGAAATAGTTGAGGTAGATATGGAAGTACAAGCTAAATTAAAATCGGCAAGAATCTCGCCTCAAAAGTGTAGATTGGTTGCGGATCAAATTAGGGGTTTACCGGTAGAAAGAGCTATAAATCTTTTAACTTTTAGTAACAAAAAAGCTGCTGTATTAATTAAGGAAGTTCTTAATTCTGCAGTTGCAAATGCTGAGCATAACGATGGTATGGATGTTGATACATTACTTGTATCTACTGTCTTCATTGATGAAGGTCCTACTATGAAGCGTTTTGAGGCAAGAGCTAAAGGTCGCGGTAACCGTATTTTAAAAAGAACTTCACACATAACTGTGAAAGTTGCTGAGAAAAACTAAGAGGTATAGTAAAAAATGGGTCAAAAAGTAAATCCTAATGGTATTCGCTTAGGTATTATAAGAGACTGGCGTTCAACATGGTATGCTGACTCTTCTAGCTATGCTACTAATCTTAATGAAGATATTAAGGTTAGAGAGTTTTTGCACAAAAAACTTGCAGCAGCATCAGTTAGTAAGGTTCAGATCGAAAGACCAGCTAAAAATGCTAAGATCACTATACACACGGCTAGACCAGGTATTGTGATTGGTAAAAAGGGTGAAGATGTTGAGAAGCTTCGTAATGAAGTGAGTAAGATGATGGGTATTCCTGTTCAGATCAATATCGAAGAAATTCGTAAGCCAGAAATAGATGCTAAGTTAGTTGCAGATAGTGTTGCACAGCAGCTTGAAAAACGCGTTATGTTTAGACGCGCTATGAAAAAAGCTATGCAAGCGGCTATGAAGTCTGGTGCTAAAGGTATTAAGATTATGGTAAGTGGTCGTTTAGGCGGTGCTGAGATCGCTCGTTCAGAATGGGCGAGAGATGGTCGTGTACCTCTTCAAACTTTCAGAGCAGATGTGGATTATTCTACAGCATCAGCTTTAACAACTTACGGTATTATCGGTGTTAAAGTTTGGATCTATAAAGGTGAAATTCTTCCTGGTCAAGTTCCAGTAAAGAATAATAACAATAGAAAAGGAGCGAGATAATGTTACAGCCTAAGCGTACAAAGTTTCGTAAACAGCATAAGATGCGTAACAGAGGCTTGGCTCACAGAGGTAATAAAGTAAGCTTCGGTGAGTTCGGTCTTCAAGCAACATCTAGAGGCAGAATTACTGCTCGTCAAATCGAAGCAGGAAGAAGAGCTATTAATCGCCACATTAAGCGTGGTGGTAAAGTTTGGATTAGAATATTCCCAGACAAACCGATCACTAAAAAGCCTCTTGAAGTTCGTATGGGTAAAGGTAAAGGTTCAGTTGAATATTGGGTTGCTCAAATTCAGCCGGGTCGTGTTCTATATGAAATTGCTGGTGTTAAAGAAGAATTGGCTAGAGAAGCTTTTGATAGAGCTGCTGCTAAGCTACCAGTGTCAACAACTTTTGTTGAAAAGCAGGTGATGTAATGAAAAGAAATGATACTTTAAAAGATTATAGAAATAAGAGTATTGGTCAATTGCAAGAAGTTAAGATTGAATTGTTACAACAACTTTTCTCTCTTCGCATGCAAAAGGGTACTGGGCAATTGAAAAAGAATCACTTATTTAAAAGTGCTAAAAGAAATATTGCTCGTATAAATACTATAATAGCTGAAAATAAGTAGGTACTTGAAATGCAAGATAAAATTAGATTGATAGAGGGTAAAGTTTCTAGCGATGCTATGGATAAAACTGTAGTTGTAAAAGCTGAGAGATTAGTGAAGCACCCTTTATACGGTAAGTTTGTAAGAAAAACTACTAAATACTATGTTCATGATGAAAAAAATGAATGTAAGTCTGGCGATGTTATTAAATTTAAAGAAACTAAGCCTTACTCAAAAACTAAAAAGTGGTGTTTAGTAGACATAATCAATAGAGAAAAATAATAAATTTGATTTTATTTCTGTTTATTGGTATATTTATCGGACTGCAAACTAGTGTTTGTGGTCTTATATAAAATAAATAAGGGTTATTTGTATGATTCAAATGCAAACTGAGCTCCAAGTTGCTGACAATAGTGGCGCTAAGAGAGTTGAATGTATTAAAGTTTTGGGTGGATCGCACCGCAGATATGCATATATCGGTGATGTGATTAAGGTGACTGTAAAGGAAGCTGCTCCAAGAGGTAAAGCAAAAAAAGGGTCTGTTTATGACGCTGTAGTTGTGAGAACTGCTAAAGGTGTGCGCAGGGGAGATGGTTCTAAGATTCGTTTTGACGGCAATGCTGCTGTGCTATTAAATGCTAACGGTCAACCAATGGGAACTCGTATCTTCGGTCCAGTTACAAGAGAGCTTCGTAACGAGAAGTTCATGAAAATTGTTTCTCTAGCGCCAGAAGTATTATAGTTATTTATTAAGGTGACGATAAATGAATAGATTAAAAAAGGGTGATGATGTAATAGTTGTTGCTGGTAAAGATAAGGGTCGCAGAGGCGTTGTTAAAACATTCGCTAAAGGCGGTTCTTTAGTACTTGTAGAAGGTATTAATATTGTTAAGAAACATGTTAAACCTAATCCAAATAAAGGTGTTGAAGGTGGAGTTGTTGAAAAAGAACTTCCTTTAGATGCTTCTAATGTGGCTATCTTTAACCCATCTTCAGAAAAAGCTGATAAAGTGGGTTATAAGTTTGTTGATGAGAAAAAAGTTCGCTACTTTAAATCTAATGGCGAACTTGTAGACTTATAGGACTTGAATTTAATGGCAAGATTAAGAGAACATTATCAAACTAAGTTGATTTCTGAATTAAAGGAAACTCTTAAGTTAGATAATATAATGGAAGTGCCGCGTATTGAGAAAATTACTCTTAATATGGGTGTTGGTGATGCAGCGAAAGACAAGAAGGTTATGACTTTCGCTGTTAGTGACTTGACTGCAATTGCAGGTCAAAAGCCAATTGTTACAAAATCTAAAAAATCAATCGCAGGTTTTAAAATCCGTGACGGTTGGCCTATAGGTACAAAAGTCACACTTCGTGGCGAGCGTATGTATGAGTTTTTAGATAGACTTGTAACAATTGCTATTCCTAGAATCAGAGATTTTAGGGGTCTAAGTCCTAAGTCTTTTGATGGTAGAGGTAATTACAGTATGGGTATGAAAGAGCAAATTTCTTTTCCAGAGGTTGATTACGATAAGATTGATACTATCAGAGGTTTAGATATTACAATAACTACTACTGCTAAAAATGATGATCAGGGAAGAGCTTTGTTAAAAGCTTTCGGTTTCCCTTTGAAGTCTTAATCTATTGGGGTTTTAAATGGCAAAAGAATCAATGATTCAGAGAGAATTAAAGAGAGAAAAATTAGTAGCTAAATACGCTCAAAAAAGAGCTGAGCTAAAAGCTATTATTCTTGGCGTAAATTCTACTGAAGAACAAAAGTGGGAAGCAACTATTAAACTGCAAAAGCTACCAGTAGACTCTTCTGCATCTCGTGTGCAAAGAAGATGTCAAGTTACAGGTAGACCGCACGCTGTATACAGGAAGTTTGGCTTATGCCGTATTAAACTTAGAGAGTATGCAATGGCAGGGGATGTTCCTGGTTTGAAAAAAGCTAGTTGGTAATAAGGAATTATAAGTTATGAGTATGCAAGATCCTATCGCGGATATGTTTACGAGAATAAGAAACGGTCTTTCTGCACATAAGGAAACTGTTTCTATCCCTTTTTCAAAAATGAAAATGGAAATCGCAAACTTTTTAGTAAAAGAAGGTTATGTTGCTAGTTGTGCGAAAGGCATACAAGCGTCAGGTCATCCTTCTATAGATGTTGAGCTTAAGTATCAAGCAGGTGCTCCTGTGATCGAAATGATTAAAAGAGTATCTAGACCGAGTTTAAGAATCTATAAGTCATCAGAAGATCTACCTAAAGTATATGGTGGTTTTGGTGTGGCTATGGTTTCTACTTCACAAGGTCTTGTGAGTGATAGGAAAGCTAGAACTCTTGGTGTTGGTGGCGAAATTATTGGCTACGTAGCTTAGTTTGGAGGGTATGATATGTCAAGAATAGGTAAGAAGCCTGTTGCTATTCCAAGCGGTGTTACAATTAATGTAGCTGCTGGTAATGCAGTGGAAGTCAAAGGTGCTAATGCAACTTTAAATAAAACTTTCTCAAGAGATGTGAATTTTGAAATCGCTGGTGATCATGCAAATATTACTCCTATTAATAGTAGTAAGAATGCAGTTGCTCAATCGGGTACAGCTAGATCTATATTGAACAATATGGTTGAAGGTGTAACTAAAGGTTTTGAAAGAAAGCTAAAAATTATAGGCGTTGGTTATCGTGCCAAGGCTCAAGGTAGTGAAATTAACCTTACTTTAGGTTTCTCACATCCTGTAGTATATAGCTTGCCTCAAGGTATCACGGCTGAAACTCCTGTACCTACAGAGATTGTTCTTAAAGGTGCAGATAAAGAGCTTTTAGGTAAAGTTGCTTCTGAAATTAGAGCTTACAGAAAACCTGAACCTTATAAAGGTAAGGGTGTGCGTTATGAGAACGAGTTTGTAGCTAAAAAAGAAGCTAAGAAGAAGTAAAGGATAGTATTATTATGAATAAGAAAACTTCTCGTTTAAGTCGTAGTAAGCGTACAAGAATTAAACTAAGAGAGTTGGGTCATACAAGACTATGTGTTTTTAGAACACCTAGACATATATATGCTCAAATAATCTCTGGTGATGGTTCTACTGTATTAGCTGCTGCATCTACTGTAGAAAAAGATATAAAAGCAAAGTGTAAATATACTGGTAATGTTTCATCTGCTACAATTGTTGGCGAAGCTGTAGCTACTAGATGTAAAGAAAAAGGTATTGAAAAAGTTGCTTTTGATAGGTCTGGATATAGATATCATGGCCGTGTAAAAGCTTTGGCAGATGCTGCTAGAGAGCACGGCTTACAGTTTTAATAAATAAAATATGGTGATTATTCATTATGTCTAATGAAGTAAAAAGAAACGAAGAGCTAATTGAGAAATTAGTTAGTGTCAAAAGACACTCAAAAACAGTAAAAGGTGGTAGAATCATGAGCTTTGCCGCTTTAACTGTTGTGGGTGACGGAAAAGGCAAAGTAGGTATTGGTAGAGGTAAGTCGAGAGAAGTACCTGTGGCAATCCAAAAAGCTATGGAAGATGCTAAGAGAAATATGGTGTCGGTTAGCTTGAATAAAGATACGCTATGGTATTCAGTGATGTCAAATCATGGTGCTTCTAAAGTATACATGCAACCAGCATCTGCGGGTACTGGTATCATTGCTGGCGGTGCTATGCGTTCGGTTTTTGAAGTTGTGGGTATCCATAACGTATTGGCAAAAACTTATGGCTCAACTAATCCTGTAAATGTAGTGAGAGCTACTATCGCAGGTTTGGCTAAGATTAATTCACCAGAACAGATAGCTGATAAAAGAGGCTTATCTATTGAAGAGATTCAGGGGTAATTGATATGAGTGAAGCTAAAAAATTTAAAGTTACATTGGTAAAAAGTCTTATCGGTCGTAAGAAAAATCACATAGCATCTGCTAAAGGTTTAGGCTTAAGAAAGATTAATCATACAGTTGAAATTTTAGATACTGTAGAAAATCGCGGTATGGCTAATAAAATTTATTACATGGTTAAGATAGAGGGGTAGTATAATGAGATTAAATACAATTGCTCCAGCTGCTGGCTCAAAAAGTGCGCCTAAAAGACTTGGTCGTGGTATCGGAAGTGGCTTCGGCAAAACTTCAGGTAAAGGACATAAGGGTCAAAAGGCTCGTTCAGGTGGCTATCATAAAGTAGGTTTCGAAGGTGGTCAAATGCCTTTGCAAAGAAGATTGCCAAAATTTGGCTTTACTTCTCCAACTAAAAGATTTGTTGCTGAGATCAGGCTTCATGAGTTAAATCATGTGTCAGCTGAAGAAGTTACAATAGATGTCCTTAAAGATCTCGGTCTTATAAGAAAAGATATTAAATCAGTTAAAGTAATGGCTTCTGGAGAAATTCTTAAAGCTGTTAGCCTTAAGGGTATAGCGTGCACTAAAGGTGCTAAAGAAGCTATCGAAAAAGCTGGTGGTAAAGTAGAGTAAGATCGTAGATATGTCTAAGTTTAATAGTGCTCAAGGTACAGGTGAATTAAAATCTCGTTTGATTTTTGTTGTAGTAGCAATACTAGTATTTAGATTGGGTGTGTATATACCTATTCCAAATATTGACCCAACTAAATTGGTGGATATTATTTCAAAACAAGGCTCTTCAGGCACTGGTGGTCTGATGAGTATGTTTAACATGTTCTCTGGTGGTGCTCTTACACAAATGAGTATATTTGCTCTAGGTGTTATGCCTTACATTTCGGCTTCAATTATATTTCAGATGCTCTCAGCAGTTTATCCGAAATTTATTGAGATGAAAAAAGAAGGTGAATCAGGGCAAAAGAAAATTACTCAGTATACTAGATATCTGACTCTTGGCTTAGCTATAGTGCAATCATTTGGTATTGTGGCTTTTGTATTACATCAAAATGGCTTAGTAACTACAAACAATATGGGGTTATTTTATTTAACAACTGTTGTTTCGGTAACTACTGGTAGTATGTTTTTAATGTGGCTGGGTGAGCAAATCACAGAAAGAGGTGTAGGAAATGGTATTTCACTACTAATCTTCTCTGGTATCGTTGCTAACTTACCTTTTGAAATTTCAAATACATTATCGCAAGCTAATCAACATGTAATATCATACTTATCTGTTTGGGTTCTTTTAATATTGCTTTTGCTAGTAGTAGCTTTTGTAGTATTTATGGAAAGTGCTCAAAGAAAGATTACAGTTAATTATGCTAAAAGACAGCAAGGCAGAAAAATGTATGCGGCTCAAACAAGTCATCTGCCATTAAAGCTAAATATGGCTGGTGTAATACCTGCTATTTTTGCTTCATCAATACTTATGGTTCCAGGTGTGTTATTTGGATGGTTATCTAACTATAGCTCATTGAGCTGGATGGCGGATATCTCTGAAATGCTACAGCCAGGAAGCATTTTATATACAGTGGTTTTTGCAGCTACTATTATATTCTTTTGTTTTTTCTACACTTCTTTGGTGTTTAACCCTAAAGAAACAGCGGATAATCTTAAGAAGTCTGGAGCATATATATCGGGTGTAAGACCTGGTGAGCAAACAGCTAAGTATATTGATGCGGTAATGACAAGATTGACGCTAGTCGGTTCATTGTACATAACAGCTATATGTTTACTACCAATTTTTGTGGTGAAATTCTTTGCAAATGGACTTTCATTTACATTTGGTGGTACATCACTACTTATTGTAGTAGTTGTAATGATGGATTTTATGGCTCAAGTTAGATCACATATGATGTCTACTCAGTATGATTCGCTTCTTAAAAAGGCGAATCTCAGTGGTAAGAGTAAATAGAGAATATTTTGGAGAAATATAATGAAAGTTAGAGCTTCAGTTAAAAAAATGTGTAGAAACTGTAAGGTTATTAAGCGTAACAGAGTTGTGCGTGTGATCTGTACAGATCCTAGACATAAGCAAAGACAAGGTTAATAAGTCTGGCTTTTTAAATAAAGCTTGATTATTTGTTTTTAAAAAGCTATCCTAGCAAGTTACAAATTGCTAAAGATAGCACTAAATTAAGAATAATATTAGGAGTGAATAAATGGCTCGTATAGCTGGTGTTAATATTCCTGTTCATAAACATGCGGTAATAGGATTGACTTCAATTTATGGAATAGGTAAAACTAGAGCGATTGAAATTTGCGAAATATGCAAATTGGATCCATCTACTAAGATAAAAGACTTATCTGAACAACAAGTTGAAAGTTTGAGAACAGAAGTTGCTAAATTTACCATTGAAGGTGATTTGCGTCGTGAAGTTTCTATGGATATCAAGAGACTTATGGATTTAGGTTGTTTTAGAGGCAGAAGACATCGTCGTAGCCTTCCTGTAAGAGGACAAAGAACTAAGACTAATGCTCGTACTCGTAAAGGTCCAAGAAAGCCAATAAAGGCATAATACAATTATAACTATAACGAATTAAAGGTAGATTATATGGCTAAGTCTGTTAGATCAACAAAGAAAAAAGTAAAAAGAGTAGTGACTGATGCAGTTGCTCATATTTACTCATCTTTTAATAACACTATAGTAACTATTACAGATAGACAAGGTAATGCGTTATCTTGGGCAACATCTGGTGGTAGTGGCTTTAGAGGTTCAAGAAAAAGTACACCTTTTGCGGCACAAATAGCTGCAGAAAGAGCAGTTGATGCTGCTTTAGAATATGGTGTGAAGAATGTAGATGTTTTAGTAAAAGGACCTGGTTCTGGTAGAGATTCAGCAGTTAGAGCTTTAAATGGTAAAAACCTAAAAGTAACTAGCATAACTGATGTAACTCCATTACCACATAATGGATGTCGTCCTCCTAAAAAGCGTCGTGTATAATATTTAAAGGGAATTAATAATGGCTAGATATCTAGGACCAAAGTGTAAACTTTCTAGAAGAGAAGGTACGGACTTATTTTTAAAAAGTGGTGTAAAAGCTCACGACGAAAAATGCAAGGCAAATACTGTTCCAGGTCAACATGGTGCAAGAAGATCGCGCCTTTCTGACTATGGTTTACAGTTGAGAGAAAAGCAAAAAGTGCGTCGTATGTATGGTGTTTTAGAGAAGCAATTCAAAAAATACTATCTTGAAGCTAATAGAAGAAAGGGTAACACAGGTGCTACTTTATTAGAACTTCTAGAAGCAAGATTGGATAATGTTGTTTACAGAATGGGTTTTGCTGCGACAAGAGCAGAAGCTAGACAGCTTGTTGTACACAAAGGTATCGTTGTAAATGGTCATACTTGTAATGTACCTTCAGCTCAAATCAAAGCTGGTGATGTTGTTAGTGTTCGTGAGAAAGCTAAAAAGCAATTAAGAATTCAGAATGCTGTAGAACTTGCTAAGCATAGAAAAGAACTTTCATGGATCGATGTAAACACTGATTCTTTAGAAGGCAATATGAAAGCTTCTCCAGATAGATCTGAATTATCTTCAGATATAAATGAACAATTAATTATCGAGCTTTACTCTAAGTAATAGGCTATTAATAATCTATTTTATTAAGCAGTTTATTACTTATTAGTGGCTCATTTAAGCCTTATTTCAAGGAGATTTTTTAGTGAGTAATAATAATTTAAAACAGGATTTTATACCTAATATTCAACTTAAAGAAGAGTTGGGTGCTTTTGGTTATAAAGTGCAACTTTCTCCTGTTGAAAAAGGTATGGCTCATATCCTTGGTAATTCAATCAGAAGAGTACTTCTTTCTTCTTTGCCTGGTGCATCTATTATAAAAGTAAACATCAAAGATGTTTTACATGAGTATTCTGCATTAGAAGATGTGAAGGAAGATGTCGTTGAAATTGCAACTAATCTTAAAAAAGTGGCAATCAAACTTGATGATAGTATTGACAGCACGGAGCTAGAATTAACGGTTAATAAAAGTGGTATTGTAACAGCTAGAGATTTCATAACTACTCAAGGTATCGAGATAGTTAATCCTGAGCAACCATTAGCTACATTAACAAATAAAAGAGAATTTGCTTTAGTGGCATCTGTAAAAAAAGGAAGAAATATAGGTATTCTTTCTACTTTACCTACTGAGCTTGAGCAAATTGGTGATATAGCAGTAGATTCAGATTTTAACCCAATTAAAAAAGTAGCGTTCGAAGTTATTGATAGCGGCGAAAGCGAAACTTTAGAAGTGTTTATGAAAACTAATGGTACTGTTGAACCAATTAAAGCTGTAACTACAGCTTTAGAGTATTTCTGTGAGCAGGTTTCAGTTTTTGTATCTCTTAAAGTACCTAGTCAAGGTAGAGCTGGAGATATATTGGCGGACTCTAATATTGACCCTATATTACTTAAGCCAATTGATGATTTAGAGCTTACAGTTAGATCTTCTAACTGTCTAAGAGCCGAAAACATCAAGTATCTTGGTGATTTAGTACAGTATTCAGAGACTCAATTGATGAAAATTCCTAATCTAGGTAAAAAATCGCTTACTGAAATCAAGCAAATCCTTATCGACAATAGTTTATCTCTAGGTGTTCAGATAGACAATTTTAGAGAACTAGTCGAAGGCAAATAATAACAATAATAGTAATCAAATAATATTAACTATAAAGGAGTAATTACTATGAGACATCGCGTTAAGGGTAGAAAATTTGGAAGAACTAGTAGTCATAGAAAGGCAATGTTTAAGAACATGTCTGCATCTTTGATTAATCATGAGCTTATCAAAACTACATTACCTAAAGCAAAAGAACTAAGAACAATCATTGAACCTTTAGTTACTTTAGCAAAAAGAGAGTTTGTACTTAGGAATGAGTTAGATGTAAATTCTAATGAATTTAAGGCACAATCAGTAGCTTTAAGAAGACAAGCATTTGACTTCTTAAGAAACAAAGCTGCGGTTACTAAGCTTTTTGAAGAGTTTGGTGCTCGTTATGCTGAAAGAGCTGGTGGTTATACTAGAATCATGAAGTGTGGTTTTAGATTCGGAGATAAAGCTCCTATGGCTTTCATTGAGTTAATTGACCGTCCAGAAGTTGAAGCTGAAGAAGTTGTTGAAGTTGAATAAGCTATCATAATATTCTAATATAAAATTTTATTATACTCTTTCTTATATTTTAATTCTTTGCTAAAAATAAAATACTTTGAGCTACATTTTCTATTTCCGCAGCAGTGCTACGGAGTATTAAGAAAATGTTCCACCGCTCAAAGATATACAATCCAAATATAGCAATCTATTGGGAATTATACCCACCTTAAATAAACAGTCTTTTTAAACGAAAACTGCGTATTAATCTGCGAAGATGTATATATTACATTGCGTTGTTTAGCTCCATTTTCTTGAGATAATTTTTTGTCTATATATTTTTAGATTATTTTTAAACGATCTAGTTCTTTTATACTCATTGTTATTGTCCTGTTCATTATTAAAAATCTCCTACTCAAATAGGAGATTATCACTTTGGGCTAACATCCATTGTAAAAAAGTATTATTAATTTGTTTAATAAGGTATGCTATGAAGGTTACTTAAAAAAGTAACTAATTAACTAATTAACCTAAAAAGGAAAATAAAATGAAAAAACACTTAAATTAAGTCTATATATTTCTCTTCTAATAGCACCAATTGTTTCGATAGCTAATAACAACGATGTCAAACATTACCCTTATGTACATGTTTTTAATAGTGCATCTGACATGACTGTTACAGGTATAGTTCATTATGCTTCTCCTACCTGCAGTAATGATACGTTTACTCTTGCACCTCGCCACTCTTGGACTGCAGATTCAAGAGGCATATGTTTAGTAACCGAAATTGAAGCAACTGATCTAGATTCAGGTCAATCAGGTACAGCATATTCCAGCTCAGGAACAAGTTATAGTCAATTTTTGGTATATAAAGATGATGGTGGTAAATCATCTGTTACAAGAACCGCTAATTAATTTCTAGTATCTTAAAATAAAATAGGCTATTCTCTCGTTCTAGGAGTTAATTAACATACATACTGTATCCCTTTAAACCTAGGACTCAACCATTCTGCAATAATTGCATAGGTTTATACACATCTTTAATTATAGTTATAAATTTGTAAGAATAAAGACTGTTGATTTAAGCCAAAAAGTTTATTGAGCTTGTCGTGGATGATTTTTTGAACCTAATAAAAATAAGACTTCGATCAACTATGTTGTAAATTATTTACGAAGTTTGCATTTTCAGTCTCAAATCTCTATAAAATATTACTAACTTACCCTTACTTCTAGCTGCTGTGATTACTGACACAAATAGTATGGGTTTTATATCCTACTATAGTACTCAACCTTTGCTTTTTAAAAGCATCTTTAGCTTAGGCGAACATTCTCCAATTTCAGAGTAGCCATAAAGAGCACATATATTATCGTCTGTGCCAGTTTCATCAACAAATACAAGCTTATTGCTGTCTAGCTGGGATATGTTTTGAAGATGCTCTTCTCTTTTGACTTCATCGCGTTGAGTATACGCAGTCTCTT
>JBLFYO010000019.1:0-22403 GCA_047609165.1 Francisella sp. | reverse complement strand
TGAAGCATATTATAATTGCGCATCTGATAAGTGTTATAATGCTAGAGAAGTGTTACTACAAGCAGCTTAGAGGTTTGGAATATAAATATATTTATAACTGGTATTGACAAAGGGCGACAGTATACACCTTCATTATTTTGCACAAGGCTCTCTAAGAGATTTACCTCCTACAGTTATACCCTCTAGCACAATTTTTGTTTCATTAATCGCAAGAGTATTACCCTCGATAGCATTTGTGTTATATGTCCAATTTAACACTCGATTTTCATGTATGTTATCAAGTGCTTCTTTTGCCAAAGGTTTATGAGCATCTAATCTATTTTTAGATTCTCTAGCTTTTTAAATTTTTTAACTTTATCAATATCAGTCATATCGTTTTTTTTGTGTTTTATTCTAAACTATTGTAGGGGTAGGTTCTATATCTGTTTTTTTATTTACAAAATCACATTCTCTCTGGAATATTTATACCTAGTAACGATGTAGCTAAAGTCATAGATTTAACGGTCGCTGCACATAAAGCTACTCTGCTAGACTTTGTATAACCATCTTCAAGGCTTGCAATCGGAGAGTTTACATAAAATTTATTGAAAGCATTTGCTAATGAATACGCATACTCACATATATAATGAGGTTGAGAGTTTTCATACGCTCGCTCGATAGCAATAGGAAATTGTATAAGCTGAAGTTGTAACCTCTCTTCTTGCTCACTAGTTGCTTCGCCAATGGAATTAGTAGCAACAACTTCATTAAAGTCATAAGTTTCGCCAAAGACTTTTCGCAATATAGACTTCGCTCTTACCGCTGTATATAGCAGGTATGGTCCAGTCTTACCCTCGTATTGAGAGAATTTTTCTAAATCAAATACATAGTCGTTTGAGTAAGTATTTATCAAATCACCAAATTTGATGGTTGCCATAGCTATCTGCTCGATAAGATTTTGATCTCCTTCATCAGGCATCCTATCACTCACATAACCTTTTGCCTGCTCAATAAGATCTGCTAAGTGCATCACACCACCTTCACGAGTCTTAAACGGCCTACCATCTTTGCCATTTACCGTACCGAATGCTATATGCTTTAATTCACATTCTTTACTTACAGTTTCCGTTTTATGAGCTACGCTAAATACTTGCTTAAAATGTAAAGATTGTCGCTTATCAACTACATAAATCACCCTGTCAGGGGAAAAATCTGCTCGTCGCTGACAAAGTGTAGCTAAATCTGTAGTACCATACATCACACCACCATCTCGTTTTACAAGTATAAGCGGTGGAATATTCTCCAGACCTGTATCTACAACCCAAGCACCATCACTTTGCACAGCATGATTAGATTCTTTAAGATTTGCAATCAAGCCTTCGACATACTTATCCGCGTCACTTTCGCCTAACCACAAGTCAAAATGAATCCCCAAAGAATCAAAATCTTTCTTTACAGCTTCAACAGACACTTTCACAAAATGTTGCCACAATGCGACATAGCCTCTTCTGCCCTGCTGTAGCTCAAATGTAGCTTTTCTTGCTTTTTCCATCTCGATGATATCAGACTTACATCTTTTTGAAGCTTGCGGATATATCTTAGCTAGTTCTTTTACAGTTACAGGTGATATTTGTGGATATTCACCTTGATAATTCTCATCAAAATAGACAAGCTCTGGATATAAAATCTTAACCTCCTCTATCAGCATACCCATCTGAGTACCCCAATCACCTAAATGCACATCAGAGACAACCTCATCACCACAAAACTTGTAAATCCTCTGTAACGAATCACCAAGTAAAGCCGAACGAATATGACCCACATGCATAGGTTTAGCCACATTCGGGCCACCAAAATCTAATACTGTTTTTTGTGACTCTTTATTTGCATCAAAACCAAACTTTGCATCTACATAAAATTTGTTGCTTATTTTTGCAATAAATTCTGCTGAAAGAGTCATATTGATAAATCCAGGCTTAGCAACTTCAATCTTTGCAAAAATGCTTTTATCTTCGATATTTTCGATAATCTCTTCAGCAACCATAAAAGGTGCTTTTTTTGCAAACTTTGCTAGTGCCATCGCACCGTTACACTGAAAATGTCCCACACCCTCACGAGTAGAGGTCACTACTTTTGCAAAGCTCTCTGCATAGCTTAATTTTCTGAAACTTTTTTGTAAAACTTCGGACAGATAGTTCTCGATATTCATTAAAATCCTTTGGAATATTGTTATTATATATATTGTAATAGAAATACATAGCAAATGCAGATATAATACCACGGTTATACTCAACTATTAAGTTAAAGGCTCAAAAATCAAATATGTTTAAGGGGATTTATAAATATCTGCTAGTAGGTTTTGGTGCTGTATTTTTTTCAGCGCAATGTCATGCTGCCCGTATTATGAACAAAAACCCTATAAAAGAAGACTGGAAATGTAAAATAGTTGATGGTGAGTGGAAATGTGATCGCTCTGAAAAACCCAAAAATGTCTTTGACAAGAAACTCAAAAAACCGCAAATAGAAAAAGCTCTTGCTAGTGATTTAGGTTGGGTAAACAAGCCTGACTACTTTGTAGGTGGATACTATAACAACGATAGTCAGTTTACTAAAGCTTTATGCGAATCTAAAAAAACAAACTTAAGCTATGAAAATGCTGAATACGACACTGATGGCACCCTCATAGCATCAGGTAATGTCGAAGTCTTGCAATGCGATCAAGAGATGTATAGCAACAATGTTATAGTTAGTTTCAAACCAGACAAATCTGGCATACAATCTCTTGTGATGACAGGTGATGTGATTAGCAAACAACCTTCAACAGGTACAACCATCCGCACAACAGAGCTTGATGTAAATATGGATGATGGTACATATAGTGCTGGTAAGACATTTTTTAGAATGGCTAGAGAGGTTCCTGAAACTCGCATATATGACAAAGAGCACTTCAGCGGATACTTACGCGGTTATGCTGATACATTCAAAAAACAAGGTGATGATTTAATTCTTAAAAATGGCTATATCACATCTGGTGACCCTTATGATAATGACTGGAAGTTAACTGGTAAAACCATAGATATAGATACAAAAGAAGAAATGGCTTATATACGAGATGGTTTCCTTAAGATAAAGGACATTCCAGTAATGTATATTCCGTATTTTTCACACCCAACAAACAATAAAAGAAAATCCGGATTATTAACACCAAATATTGTAAATACAGAAAAGACTGGTTACGGTATATCTGTACCTTACTACTTTAATTTGGCACCAAACTATGACTTAATGCTTGAAACTGTTCTTTGGCAAAAAAGAGGTCTCATGGAAAATGGCACATTCAGATATATAACTGATTATTTCCAAGGGCAATTTGAAGGCTCTATAATTCCTTATGACTTTGAAACAAACAAGATGCGAGGGGCATTTACTTACTCAAATACTGGTGATTTTAATAATGGTATCACAACAAACTTCAGGTATGACTATGTAAGTGATGCTGAGTACTATAATGACTTCTCTGTAGGTAATATAAACCTCGTAACGAAAACGCTTTTAGATAGAGAGTTTGATATTAATTACAGTAATGACAACATTACATCGAGCTTAACTGTACTTGGTTACGGTGTGGTGAATCCTGAAATGAACCTAGCAAATATACCATACGCTAAACTTCCAGAATTTAAATTTGATGCCACAGGTGACGGCTACACTCCTGATGCATTAAGCCTAAGTATTGAAACACTCAACACTTTCTTCTATAAAGCTCCAAGCATAGCAGACACTTCAGTAGCAAAACCTGTAGAAGGCACCAATGTAAATACCTTTAGAGGCTATGAATCTCCTAAGATACAAGGCAACTTCTCTGAGAGCTGGGGCTTCTTAAAACCATCATTAGAAGTACCTATCCGTTACTATCAGCTTAATAATAGAGATACAGATACTATCAAATTTAAAAAAGATAGTGTGGCCAGTGTATTACCGATATTCAATATAGATGCAGGTGCATACTTTGATAGAGATTATACAACTAAAGATGGTGCTTACACACAATCTTTAGAGCCTAGACTATTTTATACTTATATTCCTTATCAAGATCAAACAGATATACCATTATTTGATACCAGCTTACAAAACCAACAATATATGCAGATGTTCGAAGTAAATAGATTTACAGGATATGATAGAATCAACAATGCCAACCAAGTAACTTACGCTCTTGAGTCAAGTACGATAAACCAAGAAGATGGTTCAACATTATCGTCTATGAAGATTGGTCAAATGATGTACTTAGCAGATAGAAAAGTCACTCTTTGCCAAGGTGATAGTACATGCAAAACCCCAGGAGAAATGGATATTTTTTCTAAAGAAAGTTTTTCTCCGATAATGTCATCTTTTGAATATCAAATAATGCACAATATCTACTTATCTGCTCAAGTAAACTATAAAGTCCAACAAAAAAACATAGACTATCAGGTTTACCAACTTTCATACAAAGATGAAAATGAAAATATATTTAATATATCTTATAACAACATTGCAGATAACTGGAATGCTCTAACCCAAGACCAAATCAATAATGGTACTAAACCTATTTCTCAAGAAACTATTGCGTTATCTAGTATAATTAACCTAACTGATCACTGGGGTCTAGCTGGACTTTGGAACTATAACTTCCAGCAAAAACAAATCTCAGACTGGTTTGTAGGCTTCCAATATGATCATAAATCATGGGCAGTTCGCGCCTTGATGCAAGCTAGTGCATTTACTAACCAAAATCCAAACGACCCTCAAAAACTAGGCTCTCTAGTAAACTCTTACGTACTTCAGTTTGAGCTTAAAGGTATTGGTGGTATGGGTAACTCAAGTAATTTATCTTCTCGTTTAAGCCAAATAAATGGTTACGAACCAGGACAATGGGGAGATGGGGTATAATGAAAAAAATATTACTATTAATAATAGCACTTTCATTAGTTACAACAAGTTTTGCTGATATAACATCAAGTCTTTTTCAAAATTCATTTGATAGTAATACTAACAATCATCGCCCTATGCCAAGCAGAAGATCAAACAAAAAAATATTTCTAAATAAAACAGTAGCCATAGTCAATAACAAACCTATCACTTCAATAGAACTTGACCGAGAAGTTGCTAAGCTAGAGGCTATGAACCCTAACCCTCAATTTAATCAAGGTACTCTAGCAATAAAAAGACAAGCTCTTCAAGAGCTAATATCGCAACAAGTACTTTTGCAGCTAGCTGAACAAAACAATATAAATATTTCAGAACAGCAGGTTGATGCCGCTATAAAAAATATTGCAAATAAAAATAATATTTCTGCAGATTCATTGCAATTAAACATCGAAGCATCTGGCATGTCTTTTGATGTTTATAAAAAGCAAATACGAGATCAACTAATGGTTGGTCAATTACAGCAACAAGCTATAGCTCAACAAGTATATGTATCGCCTGAAGAAATTCAAAAATACATAAAAAAACATGAGGCTCAATTTAACAGGCAAATGGCTGCTGTGAGCATCTACACTCTTAGAAACCTAATCATAACATTACCCAAATCAAAAAAATCTAGAAATGCTAAAATCGATTTATATAAAAAACTCTCGATTGCTGTCAATAAAAGGCTAGTTGATTTTAAAGAAGTTACCGAGCAATTTTCACAAGCACCTAATGCAAGTAATGGCGGTTTAGTAAGCCACCCTTTAAAATTTGAATCAATCCCGGCAATGTATAAAGATGAAGTTAAAAAGTTGAAAGAACACCAAGCTTCTAAGCCGTTCTTTAAAGATGGTAATTTGCAAATGATTTATATAGATAATCTTGAAGAAAATGCCCCTCTTATGACTAAAAAAATCACTAAGTATTTCGTGTATGCTATAGCCATAAAACTTGATGGTAGTATGTCTGATGATGGTGCAAAGAATACTCTTGATAGAGCTAAACTCGCTATAGAAAGTGGTCAGAAATTCACCAAAATAGCAGAAAAAACTAACCAAGATTATGATCATGCCAAAGGTAAATTTGGCTGGGTTTCAACCTTGGATAGCCCCCCTTCTCTCCCTATGTCTGCATTTACACGATTACAGTCATTAGAAAAAGGCAAACTTTCAGAACCATTCCAAGCTGATGCTAAAACATGGATGATAATAAAATATACCAAAACAAAAATTTATGATGCTGCCGAAGAGTTAAAAGAACAAAAAGCTCTTGAAGCGATATATTCCGAAAAAGCTCAGCAACTATACAAAACATGGATTGCATCAATGAAAGATGATGCCTATATAAATGTACTTGAAGCTGATCTAAAAACCCCTGAGCTATACTAACAGATGTCTATTATGAAATACAAAACCAAAGCAAAAAAATCTCTTGGACAAAACTTTCTGCAAGATGAAAATATTATCCAAAAAATTATCAAACTAGCTAATATCAAAAAAGATGACACCGTGCTAGAAATAGGTCCTGGTCTTGGAGCGTTAACTAGACATTTACTTAACAGCTCAAATCATGTCAATGTAGTTGAATATGATAGCTCTGTGATAGATACATTACTTAGTAACTGTGAACGATATGGGATACCCAAAGTCTATAATGAAGACTTTCTAAAATTTGACCTTTCTCAAATATCCCAAGATAAAATAAAGCTTATCGGCAACCTTCCTTACAATATTTCCACACCTATACTTTTTAAAATCATCGAGTTAAATAATAAAGTAACAGATGCTCATTTTATGCTACAGAAAGAGATGGTTGATAGAATCACATCTGAACCAAATAATAAATCGTACGGTAGAATTTCAGTAATACTACAGTATCATTTTGAATGCAGTTTTATCCTAAAAGTACCACCACATGTTTTTCACCCTCAGCCAAAAGTTGACTCAGCAATATTGCGTTTAACTCCTCGTATTGATAAATTTGCTTTAAAAAATTATGTGTTTTTTGAAAGAATTGTCAAACAAAGCTTTGCTCAACGCCGTAAAACTCTGCATAATAACTTAAAAGAAATATTTAAAGAACTAAATGCTGATATGACTGATTTTCCAATAAATACTAAATTGCGTGCTGAGAATCTGAGTGTAAAAGATTTTGTTACTTTAGCAAATTATTTGAGTTAAGGAATAAGTATGGCTACTTTCGTTATAGGTGATGTACAAGGTTGCTACGATGAACTGCAACTTTTACTTAAAAAAATAAATTTTTCCCCAGCTAATGACAAGCTTATATTTGCAGGGGACATTATAAATAAAGGCCCTGATTCACTTAAAACTATAAATTTCATCATGTCTTTAGGAAATAGTGCCCGTATGGTGCTTGGCAACCATGAAATACTTTTTTTAGCTATAAGCTACAACTATATACCTTCAAGTAATAAAAACACTTTTAATAAACTCCTAAAGGCTCCTAATTTAAAAGAAATTCAAGAGTGGCTTTGTAACCAAAAGCTTTTAATAAAAGAGAATAACTGCTTTATAACCCACGCTGGAATACCACATATTTGGTCACCTAAAAAAGCCATTAAACGAGCAAATGAAATTGAATTTATGTTACAAAATAGTACAATGAGAAGACTCTTACTTGCAAACCTCTTTAATGAGGAAACTACACTATGGAATAAAGAGCTTGAAGGCACTAAAAGATGGCTATGTATCCTAAATTACTTCACTAGAATGCGAAGTGTTGATAAAAATGGTGCATTAAATCTCAAATATAGTTCAAGCTTAGATAATATTCCCAATGGATTCCAGCCATGGTTTCAAAGTACTCACAAGAAATTTAAACCAGAACATAAACTGCTTTTTGGACATTGGGCTGCTATAAAAGGTTCAACTAAAAAAGATAATATAATTGGACTAGATACCGGCTGTGTATTTGGCAACAAACTAACTTGCTATTGTATTGAGAAAGATAAAAAATACAGTGTGAATGCAACAAAAAATTATAACTAATGTTACGCATCAGTTAAAGGATATATAAGTTTTATGGATATTTTAGTTATTAATGGCCCTAATCTCAACCTTCTAGGCACAAGAGAACCAGACAAATATGGTACTAAAACTTTAAGAGATGTTGAATCTTTGTTAAAAATAATGGCTTTAGAAGCCGGTGTTGAAGTGGGATATTATCAAAGTAATCATGAGGGTGCTATTGTAGATACCATTCAACAAACTAGAGCAAAATTCATAATCATCAATCCTGCAGCATATACCCATACAAGTGTGGCAATAAGAGATGCTTTTTTAGCAATAAGTAAACCTTTCATTGAAATACATTTATCCAATATATATAATAGGGAAGAATTTAGGACTAAGTCACTTCTATCTGACATAGCATTTGGTGGCATTTTTGGTTTTGGGACCAATAGCTACAAGCTTGCTATGATAGAAGCTATAAACTACATAAATACTAATACTTATAAAGGAGTATAAACAAAATGGATTTATTAAAAGCAATTGATAGAGTAGCTGAGATTCTTAACTCAAGTGATATCAAAGAAATCAGAGTTAAAGATGGCGGTTCAAGCATCTTTATGACAAAAAACAATACAGCAACAATGGTTGCAGCTCCTATGGCTCATAGCGTAGCCCCTGCAGCAACTGTAGTAGCTAACACTTCTACTTCTACAATCACTACTTCTTCTCCTAAAGCAGCAGAAGCTATTATAGCCGGTGAAGAAGTTAAATCTCCAATGGTTGGTACTTTCTACGGTTCTCCATCTCCTGATACAGCTATTTATGTAAAAGTTGGTCAAGAAGTTAAAAAAGGCGATGTGCTTTGCATTATCGAGGCTATGAAAATAATGAATAAAATTGAAGCTGAGAAATCTGGCAAGGTTGTTAAAATTCTTGCTAAAGATGGTGATCCAGTTCAGTTTGATCAACCTTTATTCATCGTTGAGTAGTATTTTTAGCTTATTTAAGTATAAAAATCTAGTATAAAACTTTTTAAGGTAATACAAAATGATTAAAAAAGTACTAATTGCCAATAGAGGTGAGATTGCTCTTAGAATTTTAAGAGCTTGTAGAGAATTAGACATTAAGACAGTTGCAGTTTATTCTACTGCAGATACTGATCTTATGCATGTGAAATTAGCCGATGAATCTGTATGTATAGGCCCTGCGGCTCCCAACCTAAGCTACTTAAATATTCAAAGTATAATCACAGCTGCAGAAATTACTAATGCTGATGCAATTCACCCAGGATATGGCTTTCTATCCGAGAATGCTCAATTTGCAAAAGCTGTAGAAGAAAGTGGTTTTATATTTATCGGTCCGCGTGCTGAAAGCATCGAAATAATGGGCGATAAAGTTGAAGCTATCAGATATATGAAAAAAGCTGGTGTACCTTGCGTACCTGGTTCTGGTGGACCATTAGGCAGCGATAGCAAAGAAAACCTTAAGATTGCAGATAAGATTGGCTACCCAGTAATTATTAAAGCTTCTGGTGGTGGTGGTGGTCGTGGTATGAGTATCGTCCGTAAAAAAGAAGATCTTATCAATGCTATATCGCTTACAAAAAGTGAAGCTAAGATGGCTTTCAACAATGATGTGGTTTATATGGAGAAATTCCTAGAAAATCCTCGTCATATTGAGATTCAAGTCTTTGGTGATGGTGAAGGTAAGGCTGTTCATTTATTTGAAAGAGATTGCTCGACTCAAAGAAGACATCAAAAAGTAATCGAAGAAGCTCCTGCGATTGGTCTAACTGATAAACAAAGAAAAACTATCGGTGATCAATGTATAAGTGCTTGTAAGATTCTTAAATATCGTGGTGCTGGTACATTTGAGTTTTTGTATGAAAATGGTCAATTTTTCTTTATTGAGATGAATACTAGAATCCAAGTTGAGCATCCTGTTACAGAATCAATCACATCTACTGATCTTATCAAGGAGCAACTTAAAGTTGCTAGCGGTATGGGTCTAAGCTGGACACAAGACGATATCAAAATTGATGGTCATGCTATAGAATGTAGAATTAATGCTGAAGATCCTGAAAAGATGATTCCATGTGCTGGTAAGATTGATATGTACCATCCACCAGGTGGGCCTAGAGTGCGTGTAGACTCTCATATCTACTCTGGCTACTCAGTACCACCAAACTATGACTCTATGATTGCTAAAGTAATCGTTCGAGCTCATGATAGAGCTACCGCACTACAAAAGATGCGTGCAGCTTTAGATGAAATGGTGATTAGCGGTATCAAAACCAACATCCCTCTTCATAAAGAAATCATTAACGATGAAAGATTTATCCAGGGTGCTACAAACATCCATTTCTTAGAAAAAATGTTAGATGAGAAAAAAAATAAGTAATCGAATACATCTCTTCATTTTAATTTCTTTCTTTTTCTTATATAATTCTCTTTAAGTTCAAATATATAATAGTTACTGCTGTGCATAATTTTCAATCTTATATAAAAAGTATAAGAGAATCTAAAAGTCTTGAACAAAAAACTATAGCTTATGCTATAAACCTTTCAGAAGAGACCATTCAAAATATCGAGGAAGCAGATAACAATAATCTACTCCAAACTTCTAGCTCTGTATTGAAAAATCAAGTTAGAAGATATTGCGAATATCTTGAGGTTAATGAGAAAAAAATTATTTATATTTTGAATAAAATTGATGTTTTATATTATATAAAATCTCACTATGGCAAGCTTAAGCTTTTTGATTACTTAAATCGTATCGTAATATTAGGACTTATAATTGCTATAGGCACGCTAGGCTTTCAAATAATACAAAAGCGTATATCTATATCTTCAAACGATACTCCTCAATCATCTAGATCATCCATAATCTATACTCCTATAAATTATGAGATGGATAATCGTGGTGATTCTCAAGATGCAGATGCTAATGATTCTCTGGATAGTTCTGGCACACCTACTACTATGAAAAGAGAGAAGCTTGTTGCTCACCCTCCTTCTACTGCCAATATCAGCAATATGATCATTGATGAGCCAAGCGATAAATAACTCTTTTTAATGGTGATAACTAAACCCCTAAGCAATCAAAACACTATAGGTTTGTATGAACGCTCTAAACAATATTCTTCTTCGCATTGAGGATTTCTCACCCTTTTATATTTTATTTATAGATTTCTTAATATGCTTTTTTTTAAGTATTTTCATATATGTACTAGGCTACATGCTAATTGTTAAGCACAGAAACACTATACGATACACTTTTGTAAAATCTGTAAAATTTGTGGGCTTGTTAGTTATATGGATGTATTTTGTTAAAACCTGTGTTGACTTGCCTATAGCTATATATCTACCTAACTATAAAAGTTTACTGATACTTTATTCTGATAAGATTTTTGACTTCTGTATTTACTTAGCTGTGATTATTAGCTTATTTAGATTTATAAAAAAAAGTAAAGCAATATCCATTGAAAGGAAAATTGAAGAAACACAAGATGATTACGAAGACTTTAGAGATATAAATGCTATTTTTAAAGCTTGTGAGATAGGTGCTACTATATTATCAATAACCCTTATATTAGCGGCTCTTAGGGTACCACCTACTGCTTTAGGTGCATTTAGTGGTGTCGCTTTAGCTGGTCTTACTCTTTCTCAGAGTACACTACTTACTAATCTTTTTGGTGGACTGTTTGTGATTTTTAATCGTAAATATTCTGAAGGGGATATTATCGCATCTGATATAAATTCTGCAATCAAATTTAATGGTACTATAAAAAAAATAGGCACTCTAACAACTCGTGTAGATAGTTATGAAACAGCTCCGATGCACATCCCAAATTCGGTATTTTTAAATACTTGCATAACAAGTGTTTCGCGTCGTACTCATAGGCGTTTGCTTCAATATATAACTATTAGCTATGACAATATCGATAAAGTAGAAATCATCAAAAGCAAGATTGTTGATATATTAAAATCTCATCCGTATGTAGATAAAAGCAAGACTATTGCCGTATCGCTAGCTGTAGGTAATACCACCATCGGCAATAAATCTGAAGGAAGTTTTGGTTCGAATGGTATAAACATACAAGTTTATGCTCTTATAAATAAAGTTTTTTTTGTAGATTTCCTAGAAGTTCAAGATAAGATTCTTTTAGATATTGCTAGAGAATTTAATGCTCTAGGAATAAGTTTTGCTGTTAACCCTACTACTGTACGAATTGAGAATAATAAGCAAAACGAATGATTAAAAAATAGAAAGTTCTTTTATATCGCTAATATTTTCTAAACTCATTAGCAATCTATCAAAACCTAAAGCTACTCCTGAACACTCTGGTACATCATCTAAGCAATTTAATAATTCTTTATCTATTTCTAAAATTGGTTTACCCTGCTCTTTGCGTATTGCTAGATCTTTCTCAAATCGTTTTAGTTGCTCTGATTTATCTATAAGCTCATAATAGCCATTTGCAAGCTCTGTGCCATCATAGAAAACCTCAAACCTTGCAGCAACTAGTTGACCGTTTTCATCTTTGACCTTTCTAGCTAAAGCTGATTGATGAATTGTATAATCATAGATAAAGTAAACTGTCTTTTCTACATTAAGATTTTTCTCGATTTTGTAACTAAAAAGTATGTCTAAACAGTCTGCTATAGTTGGATTTTCTAGTCCTTGAATTTTACCCACATGTTTATGTACTTGTGAAACTAGCTCACCAAGAGAAGTCTTATGTGGATTAAACCCACAGTATTTTTCAAATGCTTCTTGATAACTTAGGTATATAAATTCAATATCTGACTTAACTGCTAAAAACAAGTTTTTCATTTCTTGCATAAGCTGAAAATAATCGATACCAACTCGATACCACTCAATCATCGTAAATTCATGATTATGCTGATGCCCACAAGGCTCATCACGAAAAGCTTTGCATATTTGATAGATACTTCCACTTCCGGCTGCTAGAAGTCGCTTCATCGCGTATTCTGGTGAGCTTTGTAGATACCTCTTACCTGCAACTGTGTCTATTGCGAATACATCAATGAAAGGATCTGTTACGCCATAAGTATAAGCTAGCGGAGTATCTACTTCTAAAGTATTTAAACCTTTAAAATACTTGCGAATTTTTTCAAGATATTCTGCGCGTTTTTTAATGTTGGTTATAATGTTTTTATTGTTCATGACTTATATTTAAGTTGGTTCTTGTACTAGTGTGCTTATAAGTTATAAAGCCAAGCCTCTGCAGACAAATACTTCAATTGAACCAGTATTTAAAAGATCTCCAGTCAAGCTGAGAAATTCGCACTAGTTTTATTGTTATCGCTTATGATAAGGAACTATCATACCCACTCCGCTCAGTGAACTTATTTAACTCCTCTCAACAACCCGAACAGTATTTATACTAGCAATATCTACTTCTAAAAGCTCATCTGATTCTATCATAAGCTTTAAATCATCTGATATGCCTTTTGCAATTCCTTGATAGCTTTTATTGCCATAATTAAAGCTAATAGTTTTACCTAAAATATAATCATACTCTGCAAATTTCTCTAAAATTTCATTTTGTGTATATTCAAAAGCTTTTACTGAACTAACTATCATACTCACTAGTACAGACGAGAAATCTACCTGCTGATTATTGATGATAGCTAAAGAACTCCAATCTCGCTCTATACTCTCACCTAGCTCCAAAGCATTTACATTGACTCCAACACCTATGACTATGTCAAAACTATTAGGCTTGATGTTTTTTGTCTCGATCAATATACCTGCTAGCTTCTGCCCATTATAATAAATATCATTAGGAAGCTTTATCTTTAGACCTTGTTGTAGATTTTGTGGCACAAATTCTTTGATGCCGTCTAGCACTCCTACTGCGACCTTTATACTCACTAGAGGAACTTGCTCGATATTGAAATCACATCTAAACGCTATTGTAGAATAAATATTGTTATCGGAACTTGCAACCCAGCGCCCTTGTCTACGACCACGAGCTTTTGTCTGAGTATCTGCATAGCAAAGGTGGTATTTGTTAGTAAGTAATTTTTCTAAAAGATAGTCATTAGTTGAACCTATAGTCTCATAATGCTGTATGCAAATATCGCCTAGATTTTCTCTTAGTTTTTGTTTGATGTAATTGTGATCTTTCATATTTGTATTGCTCTAACATTTAGTGATAAATTAACTTGCCCAAGAAACTCTTCTTTTTGAAGTTGATAGCAAGCTTTGATGGTGTTGCCAATTTTTATATCACTAGCGATAGCATTGTCTATAGCATTAAACCATATCGCTTTTATAGATTTATTTTCAAAGCGTAAAACTAGTTGAGCATGAGACTTATCTTTACCGACCAATCTAAAGTTTTCAACTACAAAGTCATTATAAAATATCGGTTTCTCAAACTCTCTACCAAACGGCTCTAATGAATCAACCTTAACTAAAGTATCTAAATTAAAATCACTCTCTTCAAGCTCAAAATCATACTCAATACACGGCTCAAGGGCGATACTCTCTTGCTCAACTATATTTGTAATACTTTCTTCAAACAATTTATAGAACTCTTCAAAATCGACCTTCTTGATAGTCAAACCAGCAGCACCTTTATGCCCGCCATATTTAGTCAATAAATCTGGTGCTTTTTTAGCCACTTCATCAAGCATTGCTTTTATATGGATAGTATCTGTACTTCGTGCTGAGCCGGATATCATGTTTTCATCAGTTTGAGTTTGTGAAAATATAATGATCGGTTTACCAAAGCTTTCTTTAAGCCTGCTTGCTGATATCCCATGTATGCCAGCATGACCATTTTCTAGCAATATACACAATGAATTTTTAGTGCTATCAAGTTCTCTAGCTTGAGACATTGCTTCTATAGTCAATAATTTTTGGATATCTTTGCGATTGTTGTTTTGCTCTTTTAAATTCTCAAAGGTATCAGTCGCTTTTAGCTCATCTTCTTCTAGTAGAAAACTCACAGAACCCAGTGCATCTGCTACTCTGCCATCGCTATTTAAAATAGGCGCTATACTAAAGCCTATATATTCTGACGATAATTTTTCTTTCTCAAAAAAATCCCAGCAAACACGATTACTTTGCTTTAACTGCTCAATCCCAAGCTTTGTTACAATACGGTTATTATGACTATTTGCCATACTCACACAATCTGCAACTGTACCAATAGCTACCAAATCAAATAAATTACTCAAACCATAACTTGCTGATAGTGGCTGATTACTTTCAATAAACTTTCTACGCAATGCTGCCATAAAAAGCCAAGCAACCATACAGCCAGCAATAGCTTTATCAGGATAATTACAATCTGCTTGTGTTGGGTTTAGCACCGCTACGGCACTTTTAGGAGTACCTTCTGGCGGTATGCCGTGATGATCTGTAACTATAGTCTCAATGCCATTTTGTTTAAGAACTGCAATTCTTGGTTCATCAGTTGAGCCATTATCAGCTGTTATAATCAAACTTGGACGGACGCTATCAAGAAGTATTCTATTCATAAGAGCTTCAGAAAGACCATAACCCTCTTTCATTCTATGACCTATATACGAGCGAATTTTCTCTTTTGGATGATTGAAAATTTTAGTGAGAGCCTCATGAAATATCGCATGCGAAGTTTGACCATCACAATCGTGATCTGTCTCTAACCCTATCACTTCACCATTTGTAATTGCTTGATAAAGTCTATCTACCGCTTTTCCTACATCTTTGAATAAAAATGGCGATGATAAATCTTTGATAGCACCATCTAAAACCAGACCTAGACTTTCATCATTACTCACACGGGCTGCAATTATTTTAGCCAAAAATGGGTCGTAATTTTGAGCAATGAGATTGTTATAGACTTGAGGATTTAGAACTTTTTTTTTGATTAGCATAGATTTATATTTGAAGCTTCACGCTTACCTTTGAGATGATTTCTAAACATATTTACACCAGACATAAATAGTAAGCCTAAAGGTATAGCAAAGAATATTCCCCACAAACCCCACATCCCACCAAATATAAGTATCGCAGAAACCACGCCTACTGGGTGCATATTGAGTACTTCAGAGAACAATAATGGCACAAGCAAATTACCATCTAATGCTTGGATTACAAAGAATACAACCAGCAACCACACAAAAGTCATGCTAAGACCAAATTGAAGTATACCAACCATAACCACAGGAACTGTAATAATAACCATTCCAACATAAGGGATAATGACCGATAGACCAACACCAAATGCCAACAATATCGCATAATTTAAATTAAAATACGCAAATCCAGTATAAGTTGCTATCGAGACTATAATAAACTCTATTGCTTTACCGCGTACATAGTCAGCTAACTTTGGTTTCAAATCATTCCACACATAGTACAACGCACCATTATCACTAGGCAAAAAACCTTTAAACCAATTAATTATCCCTTCTTTGTCCTTTAGGAAATAAAACACCATCAACGGCACTAAGAACAAATATATAAGAGCTGAAAATAATGCTGGTAGTGTAGTCGCTGTGTTTTTTAGTATAAATGAGCCAATACTTGAGCTTGTCTTCTTCCAATCAATAGTATCAAACCAGCTAACTATCGAACTTATTCTATCATCAGTAAGAAATCGTGGATATTTTACAGACAATTCATCTAAACCACTCTTTAAACTTGATAAAGTATGTGACGCTTGTTGTACGAAGTCTATCATTTGATTTATGATGACTGGAAATAAAACAAATATCATCGAAAGCAATACTACTAAGAAAAGTAAGTAGACAAAATAAACAAGAAACAGTCTTTTTATCCTAGTAATTCGATGCAAAATATTAACAAAAGTATCGAGTAAATAAGCTATAACTAAAGCTGCTAAAATAGGTGCTATATAGTCACCCATAAACTTTATTATCAGATAAAAAAACAGCATCAAACCAACAAAAATTATTGGTTCATTATTTAGGTATTTCTTTTGATACCAAACCCTTAAAACTCGTAAAATCATTTGTAGTAAAAATAATATATTTTAGTGAAGCTATTTTAGCAGATTTTGAAATTTTTTGGATTTTTTATATGTGCTTTAGTATATACTTATGATGATATTGTCATGACTTAACCAAATTCAAATAAATGAAACTAAAACACTTTTCTCTAGGCATTTTATTTTCTATAGCCAGCTCATCCTATGCAAAAGACACTGCTTATATTTGTAACAGCGATATCCTAAGCTCTCCTATAAAACTTGCCGAAACATCAAGCTCTGTAAACTTTACTAATTGGGCAGATTATATATCACCAGATATTATCCCCTGCTTTCAAAAGCTATCTAAAACTCGTGTGAAATACATCTACACTTCTGATGACAATATGACCCGTGCAAAAGTTATGACTGGCTCATCAGGTTTTGACCTTATTGAACAAGGGGCTTTATATCTAAATAATGAGATAGCATCTAATGCTTTAATTAAATTAGATAAATCAAAACTACCAAACTTGAAGTACGCTAACAGTGCTATATACGATAAGATCTCACAAATTAATGACCCTGGCAATAAGTACGCTGTTGTCTACACTTACGGTACAACTGGCCTTGCTTACAACAAAGAACAAATAGAAAAAAGGCTAGGCAAAGGCGTTATTCCTAATAGCTGGAAATATGTGTTTAATGAAAAATATCTAAACAAGATAGCTGATTGTGGTGTTTCATTACTTGATGAACCAGAGCAGATATTTGGCAATTATTTCTTTTATAAAGGTATAGATCCAAACACCAATAGTAAAGCTGAATATGAAAAAGCTGCTTTGGATATTATTAGAAATATCCGCCCTCACATAAAGTACTTTGATAGTAACAAATACCAAAATGATTTTACAGCCGGAAATCTTTGCTTAGTAATGGGTTATTCCGGTGATGTTGTAAGATCAGTTGAAAGAGCCAAAACTGTAAACCCCGATATAACACTTGCTTATGTGATACCTAAAGAAGGCACAAATATCTGGTTTGATATGCTTATGATTCCAAAAGGTGCCAAAAACCTTGATGATGCTTACGAGCTTATGAACTACATCATAGACCCTTATGTATCTGCTAAAAATAGTAACTATATCTACCAGCCAAATGCTGTGACAAATAACGATAAATACTTAGATAAAATCTTTGATGATACAAATATTAGACCATCTAATGAGATGATTAAAAAAATGTATGTGCTTAATATCCATGATGCTAAAATGCAAAGTTTTATCAGTAGAATGTGGATGAATATGAAATATGGTATCGAGTTTGAACCGAAGTATTATAAACCAAGTAAATAGCTTTGATAGCTATCAGACTCTACTTACGGTCAAAGCACATTAGCGGCAAGTAGTTCTAAAAACAAATTATCAGAAAATAAAACAAACTATTCAATTATGCATCTATATTGCAAAATATAAATGTATAATTACCACATTACTTTTATATCAAAAAACCATCTATGTTTTCAAATTCAAAAATCACAAAAGAAATATTTATAAATGAATACTGGCAAAAAAAACCACTATTGATAAAAAACGCATTCCCAAACTTTGAAAGCCCTATATCAGCAGATGAACTTGCTGGTCTAAGCTTAGAAGAAGGCGTAGAAAGCCGAGTTGTAACTTATGACAGATCTTTAGACAAACAAAATCAATACAAAGTTTTTAATGGTCCTTTTGAAGAATGTTTTTATGAGATCTTACAAAAAGATAATTACACACTACTAGTCCAAGGTGTAGATAAAATCATTCCAGAGGTTTGTGAGTTATTTTCAAAGTTTAGCTTTATACCACAGTGGCGTATAGATGATGTCATGATTTCTTATGCTGAGAAAGGTGGTAATGTTGGACCTCATTATGATAATTACGATGTATTCATCATGCAAGCAGAAGGACAACGGACTTGGAGCTTAACTAGTAAAAAATGCAACCTAGAAAACTATGTTGATGATACGGCTATAAGACTTATGGATAGTTTTATAGCTGAAGAAGAGTACACTCTTGAAGCTGGAGATATGCTATATATCCCTGCAGAAATAGGACATCATGGAATATCTGATACTCATGAAAGTTTAAGCTACTCATTTGGCTATAGAAGTTATCAGGCTATGGAATTATGGGAAAGTTTTGGTGATTATTTATCTGGGAAAAATATCGCTTCAAACTTATTCTATAAAGATCCAAATTGGAATGATATTGCCAATACAGGTGAGATTAGTGAAAATGCTATTACCGAAGCTAAATCATTGATGCAAAAATTATTAGATGATAACTATAATTTCAAACAATGGTTCGGAAAATTTGTAACATCTATAGATGCAAGTTCTGAAGAATTATTACCTGAAACATTGCACAATAATAGCAATACTACTATTGATAATTTTTTATGTGAGTTACTTTCTAGTGATGGATTAGTAAAAGACACTACTTGCAGAATGTCTTATACACTAGCTAATGATTATTCAAAGTTTGAACTATTTGTTAATGGAAATGAGTGGGATATCGAAAATGTAAATACTAAATTGATTATGCTAATTGTCAACAACTATAATGTTAGCATAGCTGAACTTAAACAATTTATAGAAAAGCCTGATAATTTGGTATTTTTGTTTGAATTATGGAAGTTACAATGGCTGTATATTTAGTTATAAAATACCATAATTGCTACTATTAGATTTAGAATTTATCTTTTATTGTTAATGGTAAAAACCCTACTATAAAAACCAAAGGCATACACAAAAAAGCCCAGTAAAAAACAAATGTCTGCTGATCAAAAGCCATATAAAGCGTAATAGCTACAACAATACCAGCTATAGTGCTTAATATAGCCCCTGCTAAATTTTTTCTTTTTCCATAAAACCCATATAACAAACTAAAAGCCAGTGCTGATATAGGTATATTAAAAAGTAACATTTTATCAAGAATATGGTCTATAAAGAATGTAGCAACCAAATAACTCAATATAGCGATACTAAGAACTAATAGTTTATTTGACCTACTAGTTTTAGCATAAGAACTATGTGCAAAAATCACTGATGCCATTGTATTCCAAAGAGCTGCAATCGTAGTTGTCGCGATTAAAAATAGAATTATATAAAACCCAACTCCTATAATAAACGGAAGTTTTGTTGTTATGATTTGAGCTAAAGCAAGATCTGGGTTTTCTAAGCTTAATTGCTGAGCAAAACTAGCCGTGATGAAAATAGCAACCAAATAAAATAAACTAACAAAAATAGCAGTCGCCAGCATTGCATAAAAAGCTACTTTAGGTGTTTTGGCAGAGAATATTTTCTGACCATACCAAGGGGACAGTATATAAGTAAAGCAGGTTAACATAGTTAGCGACAGTACAAATGAAAAAGGTAGTTTATCTTGCACATGAATAAAACTTATTGATTGATGATATTGATAAAAGTGAGCTCCTAAAAAAGCAAATAAAACAACACAAAGTAAAAAACTTATCTTATCTATTTGGATGATTGATCTAAGCCCAGATTTTATAGTCACAAGAAACATAATAGCACAAGCAGTAAGAGATATTAGAGCTTTTGGGTAGGTTGGAAAAATAATCTCTAAACACACAGCTATAGAATGTATAAAGTTTGCGCCGAAGCCTAGCATTGCTATCGATAAACATATAGCTGCAAATATCCCAAAACTTTTATTGTAACGATATTGAAAAAATTGAGTGACACTAATAGCATCAAATTCTTTCCACTTTTTAGCTACCGTAATAGCATAAAAAAACAATCCCAGCAGAAACACTAAACCCAATGAAATCGCTGAAAAACCATAAATATAACCCAAACTAGAAAACCCTATGAGAGTTGAAGTATTTAGTTCTGTCATAACCAATGTCGCCGTGAGAGCAAAAAAACCTACTTTTTTGCCGGCTGTATAGTAGTCTACTTGTGGTTTAATTTTCAATCTAAAAACCTAAATCTTCAAATCCAATATTATTTAACGCACCATACAAAATCACAGCAACTGAATTTGATAAATTTAAACTGCGGCTATTTTTATGCATTGGGATTTTAATTTGAGTTTCTTTTAGAAGCTCTAGCACTTCTGCTGGCAAACCACGAGTTTCTGGCCCAAAGAGAAGCATATTATCAGCCGTATAATTAACTTGATGATAGTACTGCTTTGCTTTCGTAGTACAAGCCCAGATTTTTTTAGTTTTATGCTCTTGATAAAACTCTTCAAAACTTTTGTAAATATTAAGATTTGCAAATTCATGATAATCAAGTCCTGCTCTTCTTAACTGCTTATCTTCCAGCTTAAAACCTAAAGGCTCAATTAGATGTAAGTTTGCACCAACATTTGCACATAAACGGATTATATTGCCTGTATTAGGTGGGATTTCTGGTTCATATAAAACTATATTTAATAGGCTTTGAGACATTTGTTTTTATTTTTAGAAACTATTAGTACATATAGTGTATAAAATTATACTCTGAACTAAAAGCTATAATTAAAGTACTTTAGGAGATTGGAGGTAAATAATACTTTTGCCAATAGCTAATGGCTATTGGCAAATATTAACGGGCTAAATTGGGTGTGAAACACAAAGTGAGAAAACATTAAGATATGTTATGTTTGGTGCGTAAGGTCAGTTATTTAAAACCACTTTCTAAGCTCCCAAACGTTCAAGATAATCTATAATGCTTGTGCTTATTTCTTCAACTTGATGATAATAAGTATTCTGCGAGGATTTTGCTTTTTCAACAGCAGATGCCTGCATACTCTCAAACAAATAATTTGGCTCAATAATAAATGATCTTGTAGATGTTTTTTGTTTGACAACTGCATCTGGAAGAGTCAACGAATAAAATATCTTAAAATTTTTAGCTGCATTACTATCAGTTTTTTTTATTAATATAATCTTGGATTTTAGGTTGTATTCACCTGTAACAAGATGATATTCTTTTTTGTTATTGATATTAATCTGCTTTATTCTCTTTACCTTAAAATCAACATTTATTGGCTTTTCAATAGATGGCATTTTCATTTTTTTGAGTAAAGAAAGTAGCTCAACCTTATTTTTGGGCTCAAAAGTTTTATTGTTGATATATATCATTTTAGTCAAGACATTTTTTCTAAAATTTTCAGTTGATTGATGATCGAAAGCTAAGCAAGTACCAGAGTAATCAGAGCTTTTATAAAAACAACCATTACTATCTAAAAGAAGAAAAGAGGGTGTAAACTAATTTGTGTAAATGACTATAATTAAGTTGTAACCATAATTAGGAGAATACCATGTTACCTCGATTCCAAATAGAAGTGCAACAGTTTTGATTTAGTAAATCCAATAGTTTTCATATAACCTATTCAAGATGGAGAATCTATGGAAAAATATAAACAATTGCGTTTTGAAGATTTAGTTAAGATAGAGACACTTATGGAAGAAGATTTTAAGCCAACTGAAATAGCGATAAAACTCTCTAAAGATAAGAGTTGTATCTATAGGTGTATCAAAAACAATAGCGT
>JBLFYO010000018.1:0-22952 GCA_047609165.1 Francisella sp. | reverse complement strand
AGTTGTTTGGATAATCTTTCAGCAAGTATACTTAGCACTACTTTTGATAGTGGTGTATGTAGGTGCTGTGCTAGTTATGTTCTTATTTGTAGTATTTATGCTTGATTTACATGTTGAAAAACAGGGTAGAGTTGGTAGGTTTTTCTATGCTTTAGCTGCGGTTATTGTATGTGCTATATTTGCATGGATTATCAGCTATGCTGTGACTCATGTATTTGCAGGTAGTCAAATGCAAGGCGGCGTAGGCGGATTAAAAATTATCGGTCACACAATGTTTGATAACAACAATCTTTATGTATTTGAGTTGATAGACTTTATATTGCTAGCAGCTATGATTGCAGCGGTAACTCTTACTTTGAGAGCTAAGCGTAAGGGCAACAAGTCAGTTGATCCTGCAATGCAAGTTAGAGTAAAAGCGGAAGATCGTCTAACTATGGTTAAAATGAAAAGTAGTAAAGCAAATACCATTGATAATAGAGGTGTAGCAGATGAATAGTATCTCAATTTCAGTAACGCATGGTTTGATTTTTAGCACAATATTATTTGTAATAAGTGTTGCAGGGGTAATCATAAACAGAAGAAATATACTTATTTTATTGATGTCCATAGAGCTTATGCTTTTGGCAGTAAATACAAATTTCTTGATATTTGCAAATATGCATCACCAAGCGATGGGTGGGGTTTTTGTGTTTTTCATAATGGCAGTAGCAGCAGCTGAAACAGCGATTGGTTTAGCTATAGTTGTGGCGATATTTAGAAAACGCAATACTATTGATCTAAGTAAACTTAATACATTAAGAGGCTAGGTAAATGATAATAAATAGTCAAATCGCAGCCGTACTGATTGCTACTATAATTCTAGCGCCAATGCTGGGTGCTATTATCGCAGGTTTTTTTGCTAAAAATATCAAAAACTCGGGTGTAAACTTTTTCACAGTAGTTTTATGTGGTCTATCTTTTGTACTGAGTGCAATTTTAGCCTATGGTGTGTTTAATGGAGATGTTTATAGTGTAACTTATTATCAATGGGCACCTATTTCAAATATGTTCTCATTTGATGTTGGTTTTGAAGTTAATCGCATCACAGTTTACATGATGCTGATCGTTACATTTGTGTCTACACTGGTACATATATATTCTATTGGATATATGAAAGAGGAAGAGGGCTACGGTAGATTCTTTGCTTATATTTCAGGCTTTACATTTGCGATGCTTTGCTTAGTGATGGGTAATAACTTCTTGCTACTTTTCTTTGGTTGGGAAGGGGTGGGTTTATTCTCATACTTACTAATTGGTTTTTACTTCACTAGAGAAAAATCAAACGTTGCAAGTTTAAGAGCATTTTTAGTAAATAGAGTTGGTGACCTAGGTTTCTTACTTGGTATAGGTGCTGTGATTTTGTATACAGGTTCTATCGATTATAAAGAAGTATTTGCATCATTATCAAGTATAGATAATACTCAGGTTATTCATTTCTTAGGAATGAGCTTTAGCCCCGTTACACTAATATGTACGCTTTTGTTTGTAGGTGCAATGGGTAAATCAGCTCAGTTTCCACTACATTCGTGGCTTGAAGGCTCAATGGAAGGCCCTACACCTATTTCTGCATTGATTCATGCTGCAACAATGGTTACAGCTGGTGTATTTATGGTTGCAAGACTATCGCCGATGTTTGTGATGTCACCAGCAGCTTTAAGTTTTGTACTGATAATCGGTGCTATTACTTGCTTGTTTATGGGTTTGATCGCTATAGTTCAAACAGATATCAAGCGAGTGATTGCTTACTGTACACTTTCACAGCTTGGTTATATGATGGTAGCACAAGGTGCTGGAGCATTCTCAATTGGAATGTTTCATCTTATGACTCATGCGATGTTTAAGGCGTTGCTATTCTTGGCAGCAGGTTCTGTGATTGTTGCAATGCACCATGAGCAAGATATTCGTAGAATGGGCGGCTTAAAGAAATACATGCCAGTGACTTACTTATGTATGTTTATTGGTTGTTGGGCTTTGGCGGCATTACCACCATTCTCAGGCTTTTTCTCAAAAGATTTGATTATTGAAGCAGCTCAAAGTACTACGGTATTTGGGCATCAATTTGCTTATTATATGGTATTGGCTTGTTCGTTTGTAACATCTTTCTATATATTTAGAATGTTCTTTGTAGTGTTTCACGGTAAAGAAAGAATGTCTGAAAAAGAGAGCTCTCATATCAAAGAGTCGCCTTATTCTATCTTGATCCCATTAATACTTTTAGCGATACCTTCTGCGTTTATAGGAGAGTATTTCTTTAGTAGCATTTTATCGCAAGATGCAGGATTGTTTGGAGATACTATAACTTCTTATGGTCAAGCGGGCTTGCATGGTATGTCTGTAACGGCACATTTAGCTTCCGAGTCTGCGATGACAAATTCATTTGAGTACATCAAACACTCTATCTATACACTACCGTTTTGGTTGGCGTTAGGTGCGATGGTGCTATCTTATGTGCTGTATATATTAGTTCCAAGCATTCCAAAAGCATTGGCTAAAAAAGGCTCTGGTGTTGGTATTATTTATCACATATTAGTTAAGAAGTACTTTATTGATACTCTTTATGATGTTGTTTTTGTGAGAATCTTCTTATGTGTAAGTACATTCTTGTGGAAAGCTATTGATATCTTTATTATCGATAAGACAATTGTGCACGGTACTTCTAATTTGATCTACCAAACAGGTGATAGTTTTAGAAAAGTCCAGCGAGGATATTTGTTTGATTATGTGTTTGTGATGATGGTGGGCGTACTACTATTTATGATATTGCTGATAGCGGTTTAAACGAAATGATGTTAAATCTGGGAAAGGATAAATTTATATTATGAATTTGGGTAATTACTTATTAAGCATGCTGATCTGGCTACCAATAATCGGTGGTTTTGTTGTATTAGCGACAAAAACAAAAGAACTACATGGTGATGCAGCTCGCTGGGTAGCATTGGTATTTAGTGGGTTGACTGTTGCGTTATGTATACCGTTGGTTACAGGTTTTGATTCGACTAGTTCTGCGATGCAGTTCCAAGAGTCAGCAGAGTGGTTTACTGTATTTGGTAAGCATAGCGTCTATTATAGTTTAGGTGTAGATGGCTTCTCCGTATTGTTTATCTTACTGACATCATTTTCTACTTTAGTTATTGTACTATCATCTTGGACTTCTATCAAAGTCAAGGTTAGACAATACATGGCAATTTTCTTGATAACATGTGGTCTTACAAATGGTGTGTTTTGTGCAACTGATTCGATACTTTACTATGTGTTTTGGGAAGCATTGCTGATACCAACTTGTCTAGGTATTGGTATTTGGGGTGGTAAGAATAAAGCTTACGCTGCAACTAAGTACTTTATGTATACTTTCTTTGGTTCGGTGTTTTTATTGGTGGCAATATTATTTTTACAAACTAAGGTGGCTGCTTCATCGGCAGATGCTTTAGTAAATATAGACACTTATTCAATTCAAAACTTTATAGCTTGGGCTACACAATCTCAAGGGCTAGCTGATACAGTTAAATTTACACTTTCAGCACAGTGGTTGATATTTGGTGCATTCTTCTTAGCATTCGCTGTCAAGATTCCTATGTGGCCATTTCACTCATGGCTACCAGATGCCCACTCAGAGGCTCCAGCTGGTGGTTCTGTGATACTTGCAGCACTTATGCTTAAGCTAGGTGCTTATGGTTTCCTAAGATTTGCAATTCCGATGTTGCCAGAAGTTACAGCTTCATTGGAATATGTGCTTGTTGGGATGTCGCTTATTGCTATAGTGTATGTGGGTATAGTAGCTGTTGCTCAAACTGATGTGAAAAGACTTATAGCTTACTCTTCAATCTCGCACATGGGATTAGTGACTTTAGGACTATTTTCAATTTTTATTTTAAGAGATATTGATCCAGTATTGGGTACTACTCATGCACAGATGGCTATTCAAGGTGCTGTATTTCAGATGATTGCTCATGCATTTTCATCTGGTGGATTATTTATAGGTATTGGTTATTTGTATCTAAGAATGAATACGCGTGAAATAGCAGATTTTTCAGGTGTAGCTAAAACTATGCCGATATTCTCGATGTTTTTTTTACTTTTTTGTATGGCTAATGTAGGTTTACCTGGTACGAGTGGTTTTGTCGGTGAATTTATGATTTTGTTAGCGGTATTTCAGTATTCTCCATTAGTTGCATTGATTGCAGGGCTTACTTTGGTGATAGCACCGATTTATACGCTATGGATGTACAAGAGGGTGTTTTTTGGAGAGGTTATGTCTAGTAAAGTTGCTGGATTGACTGATTTAAATAGAATGGAATTATTAGTATTTATATTACTAGCGGTGCCAACGATATTGTTTGGCTTGTATCCTGAGCCGATATTACAAATATCTTCAGCGGCTTCAGCACATATTGTTGGTTTATCTCTATAGGATGGTGTTTTGATTATGAATATGTCAATACTTTATATATTACCTGAAATATTACTAGCAGTCGGTGTGATTGTAGTGATGTTTTCTGGTTTATTTTTACATGGCAAAATAAGAAATATTAACTATATTTTCTTCCAAGTATTTGTATCATTAGCTTTAATAGCTACATTTGCAAAAGACTATGTTTTGCAGACAAATGGTTCGATATTTGAAGGTCAAGTTGTATTTAGCGGTTTTGCTTATACTTTACAGATTGTGATACTGGTTTTAGCATTGTTTGTGGCTTTGTATTCAAGAGAATATGTTAAAGATAGAAAAATATCTGATGGTGATTTTTATACACTTTTGATGCTATGTATATTAGGTGCTATGGTATTAACCTCTGCACATAGCTTGGTTACTATCTATGTTGGTTTGGAGCTTCTATCATTACCGCTGTATGCTCTAATAGCAATATATAGAGATTCTAGCAAAGGTCTTGAGGCAGCCATTAAGTATTTTGTATTAGGTGCAATTGCTTCGGCTTTATTACTTTTTGGAATGTCTTTTGTATATGGCATGACAGGACAGCTAGATATTGCAGATATAGCCAAATTCTTAGCTACGCATGATTTTTCAACTATAGAACATAAATTCTTATTGATATGTCTAGTGATGATGTGTGCAACTTTCTTGTTTAAACTAGGGGCAGCACCATTTAATATGTGGCTACCTGATGTATATGAAGGGGCACCAAATGCTGTGGCAACTATTGTGGCGACTATCCCCAAAGTAGCAGCTTTTGCGATGTTGATAAATATACTATTTGTAGGTTTTCCAGAGTTGAAATCTTCGTGGGTATATCTATTTAGAGTAATAGGTATTATGTCGATATTTTTTGGTAGTTTAGTAGCGTTATCTCAAACAAATATCAAGCGGATGCTTGGATATTCAACAGTTTCTCAAGTTGGTTTTATATTGTTGGCGACAACAATTGAGCCACAAACTTATGCTTTAACAGCGGCGAGTTTTTATGTGATTGTGTATGTTTTCACAGCTCTTGCTGCTTTTGGAGTACTTACCGCTATCAGTGTTGGTGGGTATGAAGTTGAAACGCTAGAAGATTTGAAGGGCTTTAATACAAAAAATCCATGGCTAGCATTCATTTTGTTGATAGTTATGTTCTCAATGGCGGGTATCCCTCCATTCGGAGGCTTTATCGCGAAGTTGTTCGTAGTGATGGGCTTAATCAATAATGGTAATTATTTCTTAGCGTGTTTTGTATTGTTTATGGCGGTAATTGCATCGTTCTATTATGTGCGAGTTATCAAGACTATGTACTTTGATGAGCCTGAAAATGATGAAACTGTAAAACCACCTTTAACATCACTTATAGCTTTAAGTGTAAATGGTTTAGTACTTTTACTTTTGGGTGTTATGCCAATGCTGCTTCTAGGAGTGCTTTCTCAAGTTGTGAATGTTATATAAATTTCAAAACAATGAGCGAGTATAAAAAACTAAAAAAATGGCATTATTGATATGTGGACTTGGTTTAGCTACTGCTATATCTAGCTGTGATACGGATATTTCAATTAATTTTTCGACATTTACTAGTTTGTCTGGTAACTATAGTGCTTTTACTACTGGAAAGGTAACTGGACCAAATTGTGGCTCAATGACTTTGGCCTCAAATAATGCTTCAATAACTTGCCGTTCAGGTTATGTGATTCCAGTATCCAATGTTAAGACTGCACAAGGAATAGTTCATTGGTGACTTGTAGAAATGCTGGCGGTTGTGATCAAATTGCTTTTGCTGCACTGACGGGGGCGGCACCTATTGCAGATGCTACTCCTGCTGTACAAAATGATCCCGGTGGTGTGGCAAATAATATCCAGGGTATTGTTGGGGTGGATTGCGTTCCTAAGGATCAATTGTCATGCTAGTTATAATCTCTAAAATCAAATATATTCTAATATCTATTTGCCAAACTCTCTATAAAAATCTATACTTTAAAGCAACAAGTACTTTAAAATTGTATAGATATGAAAGATATTCTAAACCCTATAAATGATCTTCTAAAAAACTCAAAAGAGAGTCTTGTAAACAAAAGTCTTAAAAGACTTGATATTGTCTCTCGTGAAGAATTTGATATTCAAAAAAAGATATTACTAAAAACGCGTCAAAAACTTGAGCAGGTTGAAGCTAAGCTAGATTTGCTTTTAGCGGAGAAAAAATAGCGTGTCTTTAGCGGTATTAAAAAGCAGAGCTCAGCTTGGTATAGAGGCGCCTTTAGTTTCAATTGAAGTGCATTTGTCGAATGGCTTGCCGAGTCTTTCGATTGTAGGCTTGCCAGAGACAGCTGTCAAAGAAAGCAAAGATCGTGTGCGAAGTGCTATTATAAATTCTGGGTACAAGTTCCCAAATAAAAGAATTACGATAAATCTAGCACCTGCCGACTTACCAAAAAGTAGCGGTAGGTTTGATTTGCCGATAGCTCTTGGAATACTTTATGCTTCTGGTCAGATCAATATGGTCAAAGATACTGAAGAGTTTGAGTTTGCAGGAGAACTATCTTTAAGTGGTGAGCTTAGACGTATATCTAGCTCTATCCCAATGGCGATAAAATGTGTAGAGACAGGCAAGAAGTTAGTGTTACCAATTCAAAATAAGCCTGAAATTGGTTTGGTTGAAGATGTTGTTGCTTATGTGTTTTCAGATCTTAAAGGCGTGGTTGATTATCTTGCAGGTGAAGCAGAGCAAGCTCAAGTTGAACCGTGTACGGATGTGGATTTTGATAGTCTCTACCAAGATCTAGAAGATGTGAAAGGACAGTACCAAGCAAAGCGAGCTTTAGAAATAGCAGCAGCTGGTGGGCACAATATACTATTAGTTGGTCCACCTGGTACAGGTAAGACAATGCTTGCAAGTAGATTGAACTCTATATTGCCATCATTAGATAAGAAAGAAGCACTTTCATCCGCGATGATTGCATCTATAAAAGGCGAGAGTGATATTGCACAGAGTTTTTATAAACGTCCATTTAGACACCCACATCATACTTCATCAGGAGTAGCTCTTGTTGGTGGCGGTAGCAATCCAATGCCGGGCGAGATATCCCTCGCTCACAATGGCATACTTTTTTTAGATGAATTACCAGAGTTTGATAGAAAGGTGCTTGAAGTTTTGCGTGAGCCACTTGAGACTGGCACTATAAATATTTCACGAGCAAAATGTCAAGTTGAATATCCTGCAAACTTTCAACTAATCGCTGCTATGAACCCTTGCCCGTGTGGCTATCTTGGTTCTCAGTATAAAGAATGTAGTGATTCGGTGCAAACTATCCGTAGATATCAAAGTAAGCTCTCAGGCCCTTTGTTGGATAGGATAGATTTACATGTTGAAGTGCTAGAGTTAGTAAAAGAGGATTTAACTAATCAAAGCCTAAAGGGCGAGAAAAGTGCAGCTGTTCGCCAGCGAGTTGAAAAAGCACGCAAACTACAGATTGCTAGACAAGGTAAGATTAATTCTATGCTTAGTAGCAAAGAGTTAGATGAAGTTTGTGAACTAGATAGTGATAGCAAGAAAATGCTCAGTATGGCAATAGAAAAAATGGGGCTTTCAGCGCGTGGGTACTATAAAATACTCAAAGTCGCTAGAACGATAGCTGATTTAAATAGTGTAGATGTGGTTGATAAGCGAGCTATCCAAGAAGCTATAAGCTATAGAAAGATGGATAAGTTTATTAAATAAAGTCTCAGCGATATAAACACATCATGAGCGAATTGCTGAATTTATTTCAGCATCTCGGATGGTTGGTCAGACAGTATTAAAGGAAGAAAAATGAGAAGTTTATTTTTAGAAGCATTTGGTGAAAAAAAATTAGAAAAATCACCAATATGGATAATGCGTCAAGCAGGTAGGTATTTGCCAGAGTATAGGGAGACAAGATCAAAGTTTCCTGATTTCATGGATATGTGTCGCAATGCTGATGCTTGTTGTGAAGTAGCATTGCAGCCTTTGGCTAGATATGATCTTGACGCAGCAATTGTATTTTCAGATATATTGACGATTCCAGAAGCTATGGGTTTAGATTTAAAATTTATACCAGGAGTAGGGCCTGTATTCTCAGATCCTATAACTTGTGATAAAGATTTTGAGAAGCTTTTATCTATAAAAGACAGTGCTGCGAAGCTGGATTATGTGTACAATGCCGTCAAGACAACAAAAGCAGCTGTCGATGTACCTTTGATTGGTTTCACTGGTAGTCCTTGGACATTAGCAGCATATATGGTAGAAGGTGCAGGATCAAAGCAGTTTAATAAACTTAGAAAGATGATGTACGCTAATCCTGAGCTGATGCACAAACTACTGCAAAAGCTTGCAGATATAACTATTGTTTATTTGCTGGAGCAAGTAAAGGCGGGTGCTGATACACTGATGATATTTGACACTTGGGGTGGAATATTGCCATTAGATAAATATACTGTTTTTTCGTTGAAGTATATGAACTATATCACTAAAGGTGTAAAAGAAGTGTTGCCAAATATGCCTGTGATGTTTTTCACTAAAGGTGGAGCAAATTTTTATGGTGAATATAAAACTGCTTCTTGTGATGGTATTGGTGTTGATTGGAGTGTGTCGTTAGAGCAAGCACGCGAGCGACTAGGTAATGGTAAAGTTATTCAAGGTAATTTTGATCCAGCATTCTTATATGGTAGTCATGCTAGCATTCGTGCTAAAGTTAAAGAAAATATGCGATTTATCCAAGCAGATGAGTTAAATAATTATATCGTAAACTTAGGTCATGGAGTCTACCCAGATATCGATCCGGATAATGTGAAAGCAATGGTTAATGCAATTAGAGAGTTTAGTTGAAATAAAAGCTTGTAATTGTAAAATATGTTGTTATTATATATCACATAGACGCGGGGTGGAGCAGCTTGGTAGCTCGTCGGGCTCATAACCCGAAGGTCGTAGGTTCAAATCCTGCCCCCGCTACCAATTATTAGCTAAATTTTTAATAAAGGCCCTTAATGGGCCTTTTTGCTATCTAAGGATTTGTAATTTTTAGGTAAGCAATTCAAGGGGGATATATGTTATTGGACAAATTGTACGAAATAGTAACGCCCATCACCGAAGATATCGGTTATATTTTATGGGGAATAGAGGTTGTAGGTAGTGGGAAGCCGACTATTCGCATCTTTATAGATCATGAAAATGGTGTTTCTGTTAATGACTGTCAATCTGTAAGTAGAGATGTAAGTGCACATTTTGATTTAGAAGACCCTATCTCAGATAAATATGTGCTAGAAGTATCTTCACCTGGTATGAATCGAGAGATATTTAATATTTTTCAAGCAGAAGCACTTGTGGGCTTTAATGTAAAAGCTGTATCAGTCACACCAGTTGAGTCTCAAACGAAATTTAAAGGCAGGCTTACAAAGGTCCAGGGCGATGATGTAACCATTACACTTGAAGATAGTGGCAAAGAAGTGGTTTTTGATTTTGATGAGCTGAAAAAGCTAAGAGTATCACCAGAGTTTAGTTAAGAAGAGGTATAGGTATGAGCAAAGAATTATTAATGGTACTTGAAACTGTAGCAAATGAAAAAGATATTTCCAAAGATCTTTTGTTTGACGCTATGGAAGAGGCTTTGGCTATTGTAACTAAGAAAGAGCTAGATGAACAAATGAACGTCGAAGTTCAAATTGATAGAGTCACTGGTGATTATACTGCTGATAGAGTTTGGCACATAGTCTCAGAAGATGAAGACCTTATTGATTATGCTAGAGAACTTTATGAAGATGTGGCTCGTGAAAAAGGTTACGATGTGAAAGCTGGTGATGTAATTCGTGAGCCGGTAGAGACGAAAGTCTTTGGTCGTATTGCTGCTACTATGGCTAAACAAATTTTGATGAAAAAGATCAAAAACTTTGAAAGAGAGAAGACGGCTAGAATTTACCAAGAAAAAGTTGGTGAAATAGTTTATGGCGAAGTTAAAAGATCTACTTATGAGCTTTTGATAATTGATCTTGGCGGAAGTGCTGAGGGGATATTGCCTAAAAAAGATTTAATTGCACGCGAAAGATTTCGTGTGGGTGATAAAATCAGGTCATGTGTTCAGAGTATTGAGCATGATGAGTTTGATATTCCAAACACTATTATGCTAAGTAGATCTAGCAATACCATGCTAAAAGCATTGTTTAAGCTTGAGATTCCAGAGGTTGAAGAAGAGCTTGTTAGTGTTGTAAATGTAGTGCGTGAGCCAGGCTTTAGATCTAAAGTCACTGTAAAAAGTAATGATAAGAGAATTGATCCCTGTGGTGCGTGCGTAGGTATGCGTGGTTCGAGAATACACTCTATCATGGGAGAATTAAATGGTGAGAAGGTTGATGTAATCTTGTGGGATGCAGAGACAGTTCAGTATGCTATTAATTCATTGTCTCCTGTAGATGCTGCTGATATTATGGAAGTAAATGTTGATGAGGAATCTAGTGCGATGGACATAATCATCAGGCAAGAAAGCTTATCTAAAGCTATAGGTAAAAATGGTGTAAATGTAAGGTTAGCAAGTGCTTTGATTGGTTGGAAGATAAATGTTTTATCTGACTCTGAGCAAGAAGAAAAGCAGTTAAGCATAGTTGAGGCATTTGTAGAAGTTTTAGATATTGATCATGATTTTGCTTTAGTACTTATCGAAGAAGGTATAGAAACACTAGAAGATCTTGCTTACTTAGACAAAGAAGAGCTTTTGGAAATCGAAGGTTTTGAAGAAGAGATGGTTGATGAGTTACAAGAAAGAGCTAAAGCTGCCTTGTTGTCACAAGCATTGGGCGATAAAAAGCCAGCTGAAGATCTTTTGAATATGCAGGGAATGAATGAAGAGTTGGCTAACAAGTTGGTGCAATCTGAAGTAGTTACTATGGAAGATTTGGCTGAGTTGTCTGTAGATGAGCTACTTGATATAGTGTCTATGGATGAAAGCCGAGCTACAGATTTGATTATGCAAGCAAGAGCTCCTTGGTTTAAGTAAAGATTAAAGTATATAGGAAGAGCAAAATGGCAAATATTACAGTTGGGCAATTAGCACAACAAACAAATAAAGATGAAGAGACGCTTTTGAAGCAACTTAGTTCTTTTGGTATCGAGAAGTCAAGTAAAGATGATACGCTGACATCCGAAGAAATGAAGACTCTTTTGGAAAAAATCAATAGTGCTAAGACTGCACCAGCACCAGCACCAGCTCCAGCTCCGGTTAGAAAAAAAGTTACATCTACTGTTAGAACTGACAGTAATCATAAGATAAGCGTATCAGTAAAAAGAAAAAGACGCGTAGCTAAGAAAACTGAAGATGCTCCTGAAGCTAGTGCTACTGTTGCAAAAGATTTGGTTTCTGAAGCGGCTAAAGTTGCTGAGAAAGCAAAGAGTATCGTATCGACATCTGAAAAGCCAGTAGGGTCTGTAGAAAGCCCAACAGCAGAGACTATTAAAAGACCTATAACGGATATCAAAGACATTACTGTGGCGGCAAAACCTAAAAATAATGGTTTTAAAATTACTTCTATGCCTACGGTAAAAGTGGTTGTAGACAATAATTCTGGCAGCAGCAATACTAGTGAAGATAGAAAAAAGCCGGCTAAAAAAGTTTTTACTAATGCTAATGCTACAAATACCAAATTTAAAAGAGAAGAAGAAGACAAAAGAGATAAAACAAAGAAGGCAGCAGGTAAGGGCTTTAAGAAAGCTAATCCAAGACAGTTGTCGCAACTTGCTGGTGGAGGCTCATTTGATGAATTTGGCTCTAAAAAAGGCAGATTAAAAGCTCCTAAAGTTAAAAGACAAGAATTTACAAAACCTGTTGAAGATACAATTAGAACAGTAGAAATTTATGAGGGTATTACAGTAAGTGATCTAGCACAAAGAATGGCAGTTAAAGGTGCTCAAATTGTAAAAATGCTTTTCAATATGGGTATGATGGCTACTATCAATCAGTCTTTAGATCAAGATACTACTATTTTGATTGTCGAAGAGATGGGTCATAAATATACTCTACATAATGCAAACGCTCTTGAAGAAGCTGTAACAGTTGTTGACAGAACTTCACAGAAAAAAATTTCGCGTGCACCTGTTGTAACGATTATGGGCCATGTAGATCATGGTAAGACTTCTTTGCTGGATCATATTCGTAAAGCTCGTGTGGTAGCAGGTGAAGCTGGTGGTATTACACAACATATTGGTGCTTACTCGGTTAAAACTGAGAAAGGATCAATTACATTTTTAGATACTCCAGGGCATGAGGCGTTTACTTCAATGCGTGCAAGGGGTGCTAAGTGTACAGATATCGTGATTTTGGTAGTTGCTGCGGATGATGGTGTGATGCCACAAACTGAAGAGGCTATTCAACACGCTAAAGCTGCGGGTGTACCGATAATTGTAGCTGTAAACAAAATTGATAAGCCTGACGCTGACCCTGAAAAAGTGGTTGGTGAATTGGCTCAAAGAAATGTGATGCCAGAAGCTTGGGGTGGCGATGTAATGTTTGTCAATGTCTCGGCTAAAACAGGTGAAGGCATACCGGCTCTTTTAGATGCTATATTGTTGCAATCTGAAGTGCTAGAACTAGAAGCGTTCGCTGATGGTCATGGTGAGGGTGTAGTAGTTGAATCTCGCCTTGAAAAAGGTCGTGGCCCTGTAGCTACAGTGCTTGTACAAAATGGTAGCCTTAAGCAGGGTGATAATGTACTTTGTGGTACTGAGTACGGCAGAGTTAGAGCTATGCATGATGATCTTGGTAACAAAATATTGACAGCAGGTCCAGCTATGCCAGTTGAGATACTTGGTTTGTCTGGTGTACCGGCGGCCGGTGATGAAATGGTTGTGATTGAAAATGAGAAAAAAGCTAAAGAGCTTGCATCTCAAAGATCACAGAAGCAAAAAGAAGCAAAAATTGCACAAGAGCAATCACTTAAACTATCTAACATGTTTAATAACATGGGTAAAGATGGAGAGCAACAAACTCTTAAGATTATTCTTAAAGGTGATGTGCAGGGTTCAGTTGAAGCTATTAGAGAATCTCTACTTAAGCTTTCTACGGAAGAAGTTAAGGTTGACATTATCTCTAATGGTATTGGTGGAATTACATCATCTGATGTAACTCTAGCTGTAGCTTCGATGGCTGTGATTGTTGGTTTTAATGTGCGTGCTGATGGTGCTGCAAAGAAACAAGCTGAAACTGATGGTGTCGAGCTTCGTTATTACAATATTATTTATGATTTAATCGATGATATTAAAATGGCTATGACAGGTATGCTTTCTCCAGAAATGAAGGAGCAGATAGTTGGTATAGCACAAGTACGAGAAGTTTATAGATCTACTAAGCTAGGTTCTATTGCTGGTTGTATGGTGATTGAAGGTACAGTTAAGCGTACTAACCCTATCCGTGTATTGCGTGATAGCGTGGTTATCTACGAAGGTACACTTGAGTCACTTAAACGATTTAAAGACGATGCAAATGAAGTCAAAAAAGGTATGGAATGTGGTATAGGTGTTAAAAACTATAACGATGTGCGTGCTGGTGACCAAATAGAAGTCTTTGAAATCATCGAAGTGGCAAAGGTACTTTAGTATGGCAGCACAAGGAAGGGTTCACAGAGTAGAAAGTGAGCTAAAAAAAGTACTATCTGTAGTTTTACGTTCTAAAATTAATGATAGAAAACTTTCTATGGCAACTATTACTGAGATAGAGGTTTCTAAGGATTTATCCTATGCAAAAGTTTACTATTCATGCTTAATCCCACAAGATGTTGGTTATATCATAAAAGCTTTTCAGAAGTCAAAAGGCTTGTTTAGGTCAGAGATCGCAAGTTCATTAAAGCTTAGAATAGTCCCAGATCTTAAATTCATCTATGATGACTCGGTTGAGTATGGTGCAAAGATGGAGAGCAAGATTCAGAATGCTCTTGACGCAGACTCAAAAATTATCAATCAAGACGATAAGTCTTTAGATGAAAACTACAAAGCTAGTGAAGAAAAAGACAGTAAAGTCGAAAAATTAAGATAAGGTTTATGCCGATGAATAAAATTCAAATTATTCGTGGTTTCAACGATATACTTCCTACAGATAGCCACAAGTGGCAATATCTTGAATCTAAAATTAAAAATATTCTCAAAAATTATGATTATGATGAAGCTAGATTGCCAATCCTTGAGAAAAGTGAATTGTTTCATCGTAGTGTTGGTGAGAGTTCAGACATTGTTTCAAAAGAAACTTACGATTTCTCTGATAGAAATGGTGATAGTTTAACTTTGCGACCAGAAGGTACAGCAGGTTGTGTACGAATGGTTGTTGAGAACAATCTTACAAATCGTGGGCAAACTCAAAAACTCTGGTATTGTGGCCCGATGTTTCGCTATGAGCGTCCGCAAAAAGGTCGTTACAGACAGTTTTATCAGTTAGGTGTTGAGGCTTATGGGTTTGATAGTTTAGCGGTTGATCTTGAGATGATTTCTATAGCATGGAATCTTTTTAAGAGGCTTGATATATCTTCTGATATTTTACTTGAGCTTAACTGTCTTGGTTCAAATGAAAGTCGTAAAGAATACATAAAAGCATTACTAGAGTATCTAAAGCCTTTTCATGCTGATTTAGATGAAGATTCTATAAAGCGATTAGATAAAAACCCTTTACGAATTTTAGATTCAAAAGTTCTACAAACACAAGAAATTGTCAAAGATGCTCCAAAGCTAGTTGATTTCATAGATGCAGAAGAGCTAGATAAGTTTAATAAAACTTGTGAGTACGCAAAGTCGCTAGGTATAAACTACAAGGTAAACAAAAATCTTGTGCGAGGGTTAGACTACTATAGCGGATTAGTTTTTGAATGGACTACAGATAAGCTCGGAGCACAAAGTGCAATTTGTGCTGGTGGTAGATATGATACTTTGGTTGAGAATCTAGGTGGTCAGAAAACACCGGCTATAGGCTTTGGTATAGGTATGGAGAGATTGCTGCTATTACTTGAAGAATTAGGTAAGCTACCAATTAACACCTCTAAAGCAGATGTATTTTTTGTGTTAGATAATACATTCGTACACCAAAGTATGGCAATAGTTGATGGTATCCGTGATGAATTTAAAAACTTAACAATTGATATGGATCTGAAAGTAGGTAGCATAAAGTCGCAATTCAAAAAAGCAGACAAATCAGGTGCAAAAATAGCTATAGTTATTGGTAAAGAAGAGTTGTTGAATAAAGTAGCAACCATCAAGGATTTAAAAAAGAATGAACCAATACAGCTGGTAGCATTTGATGATTTGCTAAATTTTTTAGAAGGAGAAATGTGAAGTTACATAATATAAAAGGCTACCCTTGGATAGTTTTGGGATTAAGTTCATTTTTGTTGATAGATAAATATATCATGAATATGTCACCAAGCTTGATAGCGAATGACTTGATGAGCAGTTTTTCAATTAATGCAACGCAAATGAGTGCAATGGTTTCACTGTTTTTGTGGGCTGTAGTTATTTGTCAGTTCTTTATTGCTGGTCCAATAATAGATAAACTTGGGTTTAGAAAAGTCAGTTTCTTTTCGTTGATACTTTCGGCGATAGGGCTTTTACTATTTGTGCTTGCCGCAGATATACATAGTTTTGCACTTGGATGTGCTTCAAGGCTTATGATAGGTATCGGGGCATCATTTGCAACAGTTGGTTATATAAAGGCCGCTGCTGTTTGGTTTGAGCCGCGTAAATTTGCTTTTGTATGTAGCTTTTTGATGACTGCAGCTATGACAGGGGCTCTTCTTGGTCAAGTGCCATTAGTTTACCTTATTGAGCTTACAGGCTCATGGCATGCAGCTTTAATTAGCTATGCACTATTTAGTATAGTATTGGCATTGCTTTATTTTTCTCTTGTAAGAGACTACAATCCTCATGCAACTTTCTCCAATGATTTAAAAGAAAAAACTAGTACGCTAGAAGGTATTAAGAGAGTTCTTTTTAATAGGAATAACTGGCTATTGACAGTTTATACGGGATTTACTTTCACCACAATTGATGTGTTTGGTGGAATCTGGGGTAATAATTATTTCAGAGAGCTATATAGTGTAACGTCTAAAGAGTCTTCTTACATAGTCTCAATGATGTTTCTTGGTTTAGCAATAGGCTCACCTGTGATAGGTAAGCTATCAGAAAAGTTTGATAATAGAGTTAATATAATGGTGATTTTTCATATCATAGCAACTATATCTTTAGCGATAGTACTTGAGTTTAAGCTTACTCCGATTTTATCTGGGACATTGCTATTTATCTTTGGTTTTTGCTTGGGTGTATATATGCTTGCATTTGCTATTGGTAACCGCATCAATCCTATCGTTGTAGCAGCAACGGTGGCAGCACTTATCAATACTGGCGAGCCATTGTTAGGAGCATTGTTTGATCCTCTTATTGGTTACTTCTTGGATATAACTTGGTCAGGAAAGTATATAGATGCTCATAACAACATCATACAGTCTGCTGTAAGTGGAGCACATAGATACTTTGATATTAGCGCATATCAAAATGCTTTCTTGATACTTGTATTTAGTATGGTTATAGCATTCTTTTTGCTTATTTTGGTAAAAGATAAGGAAGTTAAATAATTGATGGGACTAAAGAAAGTATATTTTAACAAAGTTAAAGAGCTAGGATTAAAGCCTGATGAGCTTCAAATAGAGGCAATTCAAGAGCTGCAAGAAATAATAGAGCAATTAAATTCAAAAAAAATATCTAAATTTAATTTTTTTAATAAAAGTATCTACCCTCAAATAAATGGTCTTTATATGTGGGGTGGTGTTGGTCGTGGCAAGACATTTATTATGGATATTTTCTATAATGAAATCCCAACCACAAAGAAAAAACGCCAGCATTTTTCACACTTCATGAAAGATATGCATGCAAGATTGCGTAGTTTTCATGGTAATAAGAATCCTATATCAAAAGTAGCATTAGAGATAGCAAAAGAAACACAGATTATATGTTTTGATGAATTTTTTGTTGAAGATATTGCAGATGCTATGATTTTAGGTAATGTGTTTAAAGAATTGTTTAGTCTTGGGGTTGTGCTTGTGGCAACTTCAAACATTGCTCCAGAGCGATTGTATGCAAGAGGCTTGCGACGCGAATTGTTTTTGCCAGCTATCGAGATGTTGGTCGAAAATACAGCTGTACTAAATCTTGATTCAGGAGTTGATTATCGTTTTCTTGTAGATAGCTCATATACTAATTATTTGTTTCCATACAATGAGCAAAATCGCAAAAATTTCTTTGATCGTTTTTTTGTTAGAAATAAAGATTTTAGTAAGGATTATCCTCTTCAAATTTTGGGTAGAGAAATGCCTGCACTTTTACATAGTAATTTGGATATTTGTTTTGATTTTGCTGTGATTTGTGGCGATGGCAGAAGTGCTTATGACTATATTGAAATCTGTAAAAACTATGAGCATGTGTACATTTATAACCTAAAGGGTTTTGATGAGTATAATGAGGATGCAGCTAGGCGATTTATTGCTCTAATAGATGAGTGTTATGATCAGCAGAAAAAAGTAATTATTCTCGCAAATGAGACTTTTAAAGATATTTATAAGGGTGGGAAGTTAAGTTTTGAGTTCCAACGAACTATAAGTAGGCTAAACGATATGCAAAACCCTGGTTTTGCTCATTAACCTAAGGGGGTCAAATGGCTAGAGTACAGCATATTGAAGTATCTGAAGATGTAGCGGAACAACGGATAGATAATTTTTTAATTGGTAAATTTTCTAAGTTACCAAAATCTCTAATTTATCGTTGGATACGAAAGGGTGATCTGCGAGTAAATAAAAAACGAGTCAAGCAAACTACTAGAGTTAATGGTGGGGATATTGTCAGAGTACCGCCATTTATGCTTGATGATGAGCAGGTTGAGGTTAAAGTATCTCAATCGCATTTAGATTTTCTTGAAGAGAGGATTCTTTATGAGAATGATGATTACATGATTATCAACAAACCATCTGGGATGGCAGTGCATGGTGGGTCTGGTGTAAGTTCTGGTTTAGTTGAGAGAGTTCGTCAGTTACGACCTAAAGCACGCAGAGTAGATCTAGTACATCGCTTAGATAAAGAAACTTCGGGCTGTGTGATTTTAGCAAAGAAACATAGCTCTCTAGTTTATTTCTTTGATTTATTTAAAGAGCGAAAGGTTGAAAAGATTTATTATGCAGTAGTGCATGGTAAGTGGGATAAAAACATCAAGACAATCAACCTACCATTAAAGCGTACAGAAACTAAAGACGGTCAAAGAATTGTAAGAGTTGATAGAGCTGAAGGCAAAAAATCGGTTACACATATATTATCGGTTAAAAATATAGGTAATGACTTCAGTTTATTGGAAATAAAACTTGAAACTGGTCGTACGCATCAAATAAGAGTTCATTGTAAAGAAATGGGTTATCCAATAGTTGCCGACAAAAAATACGGGGCTTTTGAGAAAGATGCTAAGCTTTTGAAGCAAGGTGTAGATAAGCTGTTACTTCATGCAGGTAAGCTAGAATTTTTTGATGAAAAACAAGTAAAGACAATATCTGTGTACGCAGAGCTTGATGAGAGGTTTGATAATGAAGTTATCGCAGGTTTATCAAGCAATAAATATTAGCATTTTGTACTAAAAATTTCTAACTCTTCTTATCTTCTATAAAGAGCAGTATCACAAGAGAAGCAATCATACTAGCGACAAGTGTTGTAAAAGCCATATGATATGAGCTTAGTTCATAGTATTTTATTTGGGAGTGGACTCCTGTTGAAGAAACGGTATCTACAAATTTTCCTGTCCACGACCAATCTAAGCAATATCCGATTAAGGGGTCAAATATCGCACCTAAGATAGGCTCGCCTGTGTTTATGAATGCGGCAACAGTAGCAGCAATTAGTATAGGGTTTATGCGGTTTCCTATTGCGAAAGAAAGCATGTAGATACCAAGACATAATCCAAATATAAATAATAAAACTCCAGACATGAAAGCACTAGTTTTTGTTAGTAGTACGATGCTCAAAGCGATAGTGCCAATTATGTGAAATACAATCATAACGCCTTTGCGACTATCAAGTATTTCAGATGCTTTTCCCAGTATGGGTGAGCCTATTGCCATACCGATAAATATCATCGAGATGATGCTAGCGGCATGTTCTTTTGATATTCCATAAGCCTCTCTAAAGTAAGAGTTACCCCAAAATCCAGCAAAGGCATCTACAGCAGTAAAGCTTAATCCTACATACATAGTTAAGTACCAATTGTTTTTATTCTTAACAACCTCTTTAAGAGCTTCTATGGTTGACAGTTGGTGGTCGGTTGAACTAGCTTCAGGTTGCTTTGGATTAAAGTCTCTTACTACAACATAGTATATAACGGCTATAAATAAAGTTAGTACGCAAAATAAAAGCATAGCTGTTTGCCAGCTGCCACATGCTTTTATCATGTATGCTAGAGGAGCTTGGGCACATAATGCACCAATCATAGCAGCAGTAGCTAGGAAGCTAGCTGCAAAAGCAAATTGTCTTGGCTCAAACCATACCGAAACAGCTTTTAAGTAAGATATTGTTGCAAAAGATACGCCCATACCCGTTATGATTCTAGCTATATAGGCCATACTTAGGCTACCAATATTTGCTGCAACAACAAATAAAATAACTCCAGCGGCAGAAATGGTGATTGATACAGGGCTTATTAATCTAAAACCATATTTATCTATAATAGGTCCAGCTACAAAAAGTTGACAAATTATAATAGACCAAAAAAATGCCGAACCTAACGCTCCTGTTTGAGTCGCGTTTATATTGAAGCTACCCATCATATCATCTGTAATTAGACTTGGAAAAACTTGCATTACATATTTATCAAAAAGCAAAGATGAGCTTAGCAGGATTATTATCCACGCATAACCGCGGATATTATGAATTTTTGTAGTCATAGAAGTGTATTTAATTTAAAAGCATTGCGTAGTATTCTATTGATGTAATCGCTATATTTCAATAGATAGAGCTTTTTCTTTGTTAAGATAGTATCTTCTGATAAGATACTATAAAATAAAAATAGGGTTTAGATAGAGTGTTAGCAAATATAAAAATTGATCAAAAAAAGTTTATCTTAGTTCAATTGGTTTTGATGCTAATAGGTTTTATTATTACGCTATCTTTTTATGGATATTCTTATGCAGAATCGTTTTCAATGGGAGCATTGGTGATGTTTTTTGCAAACTTCATATTCTTTTTTAGAATGTTTATAGGTAGGCAGTTTTCACCGACAACAGAATTACTTATATTCTATATGAGTGAGTTTTTAAAATTGTTTATTGTGGCTGCGGTTACGATAGTCTTAGCAATTTACATAAAACCCAAATTATTTCCTTACATTTTTGGATTGATTTTGTTACAATTGTCGGTATGTTTTGTGCCTATCTTGTTCAAAAAAGCTAGATAGGTGCCTTAATTTTACTATAATTTCAAAAATTTTATAATTGGTGGAATACTAATGGCAAATACAGAAGCTGGCGCTCAAGTCGCGACAAATTATGTGCAGCATCATTTGCAGCATTGGCAGATATCTTTAGGTGAAGGTGCTTTTTGGCAGCTCAATGTAGATTCTTTATTAATCAGCAGCCTTCTTGGTGGTCTGTTTATATTTGTGATGCTCATAGCTGCAAGGCGTGCTAGCTCAGGTGTGCCGGGTAAATTCCAGAATGTTGTTGAGGCAATTTGGGAGTGGATGGATGGTCTTGTCGCAGAAAACTACCATTTTAATCGTAATTTCGTAACACCTTTGGCGATGACAATATTTGTCTGGGTTGTGCTGATGAATTGTATGGATTTGCTTCCTGTTGATTTGTTTGGTTGGATTATAAGCTTCTTTACAAATAGTCATGAAGCGTACTTTAGGGTTGTGCCTACTGCAGATCCAAATGTCACATTTGCAATGTCATTTTCAGTGTTCTTTTTGGTTATGTTTTACAACATCAAGGCAAAAGGTTTGGGTCTTTTTAAAGAGATTTTAAGTGCTCCTTTTGGCATTTGGTTGTTTCCTTTAAATATATTTTTTAGGCTTATAGATGAAGTTGTTAAGCCAATATCATTGTCACTGCGTTTGTTTGGTAACATCTTCGCTGGTGAATTAATATTTATCTTAATCGCATTGTTGCCATGGTGGTTCCAATGGTCGCTTGGTGGTATATGGGCAATATTCCATATATTGATTGTGTTAATCCAAGCATTTGTATTTATGATGCTGACTGTTGTCTATTTAAATATGGCTCAGGAAGCTCACTAAGTTTAAACTAACCCAAAAAAACTAAAAATCAATAACAGGAGAAATGAAAAATGGATATGTCTTTACAAGTTTTAGGAAACTTAAACGGTCTTACAGCTATAGCGGTAGCGCTACTTATATCACTGCCAGCACTAGGTACAGCGATTGGTTTCGGTGTATTGGGTGGCAAATACCTTGAAGGTGTTGCTCGTCAGCCTGAGCTGGGTGGTATGCTACTTGGTCGTATGTTTATTGTTGCGGCTTTTGTGGATGCGTTCGCTGCTATCTCAATCGCAATTGGTTTCTTGATTCTTTATGCAAACCCTTTAGCTATACCAGGTTTGGTTGAAGCAGCTACGAAAGTAGTTGGCGCATAATTTAATTTTATAACATTCATTATCTAAAGGATAAGTAGATGGATATCAATATTACCCTAGTCGGTCAAATGATAACATTTGCAATCTTTGTTGTCTTTACAATGAAGTTTGTATGGCCGCCACTACGCAAAGCTTTAGACGAGCGTAGAGAAAAGATAGCTGATGGTTTAGCATCTGCTGATAGAGCGTCTCGTGAATTAGAAGTTGCAAAGCGTCAATCTGTAGAAGTTTTGCGTGAAGCAAAAGCTAAAGCAACAGAAATTGTCGATGGTGCGTACACTCGTGCTCACAAGGTTGATGAGCAAGCTAAAGAAGAGGCTATTGTTACTGCAGATAAAATTAAAGGCATGGCGATGGTTGAGATTGAGCAAGAAAAGATTAAGGCTAAAGTAGAGCTTAAAACTGAAATTGTGACACTGGCAATGGCTGGTGCAAGCAAGATTATCTCGGCACAAGTCGATGAGCAAGCTAGTAATGAAATCTTAAAAGAGTTTGTTAATAAAATATAGTATTAAAAATATAAGGTAAGATACATGGCAAATGTAAGTGTAATTGCGAAACCTTATGCAAAAGCAGCTTTTGAGTTTGCAAGTGAGCATAAAGCTATCGAGCAATGGTCAAGTGAACTTGATGCTTTTGCTAGTATTGTTAAAAGTGATACTGTAGCAAGGATTATTGCAAGCCCGATGTTATCTCAATCTGAAATAGTAGAGGTGGTTAAAGATCATTTGGATCAAAACTTCGCTAACTTTTTATATCTAATTGCAGATAACAAAAGATTGGAACTCTTGCCAAGTATTGCTTTACAATTTGGAAAGATTAAAAATGCTCAGTCAAATA
>JBLFYO010000017.1:0-23617 GCA_047609165.1 Francisella sp. | reverse complement strand
AGTATAAAACTGTATATATGTCTATATCACCTCGTGCTAATGCTAAAGTAGCGAAAGAAGTATGTGACAAGCTTGGGTATAAGCTAATAACATTTACAAGCTACGACAAAAAAGGACCTATTTATCATACAAATGTAATGCTCAGTATCGGTGAGAATATTGCGATTATCTGCTTAGAATCAATAAAATGCGATAATGAAAGATTACAAGTTCTAGACAGCCTTAAAAAATCCAACAAAGAAATTGTAGATATTTCTCTGGAACAAATGTATAAGATGTGCGGCAATGTGCTTGAGCTTAAAAATCTCGAAGGAAATAGCTTTACAGTACTGTCAAATACAGCAAATAATGGCTTTACTACTGAACAGCTTCAAGTGATTGATAGGCTCACTAAAAGAATAGTTTGCGATATACTAAATATTGAGAATGTCGGTGGAGGTAGTGTTAGATGTATGATGGCAGAAATTTTTTACTAATTTTTTTATTAAACCCAAAGGGAAAATCATGAACACTCAAAATCAACCGTCCAAAGCAAAGTTTATCGGATGCGTTTTATTGATAATAAGCTCAATGATTGGTGGTGGTAAAAAATTGCGTCTATGCTTTATGATATTCTCTATAGTATTTATTATACTAGCTATAATTTTCTAAGTTCTCAATCAACTCTTTAATATTTGAATTTCTTTTAACTTTCTTTTTAATTGTAGCTTTCAGTACATTTTCATCTGCGATTATGGTTAACCTCTTCTTAGCTCGCGTAATACCTGTATATAACAGCTCTTTAGTCAGAACCCTATTGTCTTTATCAGGTAGGATAATTGCTATCTCATCAAACTCAGAGCCTTGTGTTTTATGTATAGTCATCGCATATACAGACTCAAATTTAGGCAGCATATTTATAGCAAAGGATTTGTCTTCTCTATGCTCAAAATAGGCTTTTAGATTACCATTGTCATCACCCCACAAAACTCCAACATCTCCATTATACAACTCTAGTGAATGACTGTTTTGCGTAATCATAATCGGCTTGCCTTTGTATAGTGAATTAGGCATTTTGCCAAGTAACTTCTCAATCTTGATATTTAGCTGATTAGTCCCGACTGTGATAACTCTATTTGCTACTAGAATACGGAATTTTTTCAGCTCGCCAAGTGCCTCTTGATAATTTTTACTTTGTAAAATAGCCTTATACTTCCCTGCGAACTGTTTCAAACCTTTATCTAAGTGCTCTAGACTCTCAAACTGTAAACCCTCATATTGGTACTTTTGATAATCCGTTTGCCCAGCCAATACATCTTTAGCAAAGCTGACTATGTGCTGTTCGGAGCGATAGTTTTTCTCTAGCAGGACTGCATAATCAAGTCCACTTTCTTGCTTAGTTATACTCTCATCAAATAGCTTCAAGATAGTACTAGCTTTTGCACTAAAAGCATTGTACATTCCTGTAGTTAGGCTACTTAAAAGACTACCTACTCCAACTGATGGGAGCTGATTTACATCGCCAATAAGTACTAGCTTAGTATTCTCATCGATAGATCTTATTAGCTTAATAAAAAGATTAATATCTAGCATAGATGCTTCATCTACAACGACGATATCAAATGGTGCTGGCTTTTCTTTGTTGTACTTTATATATGTGGAATTTGGTCTTAGCCCCAAGAACCTATGCACTGTTTGTGCTTCAAGAGTTCCTAAACTTTTGCGAGCTTGGTTTATATTTGCATTGGTAGTTAGCAATAATTGCAATGAGTCTTTCATAGACTCTGTAAGTCGTTGTGCCGCCTTACCTGTAGGTGCTAAGAGTGCTATATTTGTAGAACTATCTTTTAGTAGTGATTCTGCTAAAAGTAGCTTAGTAACTGTAGTAGTCTTACCCGTCCCAGGCCCACCAGATATGATGCTAAACCTTCTAATAATGCTATTGATCACAGCTATTTTTTGCCAGTTGGTTTCTTCATTTTGAAAAAGTCCTCTTTGGTGCGACGGTGTGGCGGTCGCAGTACTTTGCTCAGCAACCAACTGGCGGGGTAGTCTTGTACTATCAAAAAGCTCATCAATAACTATCTGTAACTTTTGTGTGTCTACTTCATTTGTTTGCAATCTCTGCTTTATAAACTTAGCGACTTCATTTTCATAAAGCCAAAGTCTTCTTATATATAAACTACCAAACTCTTTTGCAAAGTATATCGGCAAACCTTTACACTCAAAAGACTGCAGCAAGTTCTCTAATTCGTTACGCTCAGGTAGTTTGAAACCATTTATGCCATCTTCAACTGATGCAAATACAGTCTGGTCTGCTATATCGCTAAGATGCTCACAACTATGTCCAAGATTATAAGAGTTCATAAGCTTAACTAACACATGAAACAGTATAGATTTCTGATTGTCATCTAAGCTTACTTTTTGAATAATTAGATCCATACATTCTGTAGTAAAGAAATAATCCACTGCAGCAACACCTGCCAACTTTTTTTGACACTCTTTAAAACTACTATACATCACCAACCCCAAACAATTCTTTTAACTCCGCTACAATCGCCTTTAATGGTCGTGCTTGATACACGCCAAAGCCATTTTTCAAACCACGCAAATAGAGATAATAAACCCCTCCGAAATGCTCACCATAATTATAGTTAGTCAAGCTTTGTTGTAGGTATTTATCTAGTGCTACTGTATAAATCAAGTACTGTAAATCATAAAAGCTTGATCTGTTTTTTTCACACATTGACTGTTGATTGTAGTCTTCTAAGTTATCACCAAGATAGTTAGATTTATAGTCTGCTACGAAATATTTGCCATCTCGCTCAAATATTAAATCTATAAAACCATGTAGCATACCAAAGATTTTATAATTGGTAAGTCCACTATAGTCATGCTGAACTTGATTTAGTATCTCTTTATTTTGATTAGGAGATTCCGAATCGATATCCGGAACGACACTATTTTGTTGGCGATATTTTGTCAATATTTGAATTAGCTTTGATTTATTTAGATTGTTATTTTTTATTGGAAAATAAAATTCCGGCTCTTTTAATGCTTTAGAATTGGAGATATCTTTTAAGCAGAAGTTGCTTAAGTTTTTATGCGAAGATATTTTCGTATGAATGGATTCCGCATCGCAATTTGACAAGCTCAGTGAGCTTTTCGGAATGACAGAATCTTGTGGGGAATAGGGTATTTGAGCAATCAAACATTCTTCAAGCCACTCTTTCAAACTACTATAATCGTCTTCTACTACGACTTTGTAGCGATTAAATTGAGCTTTGAGAATATCACCATCTATTTTACCACTAGAGAAATCTGTATGTTCGAGTACATTGTGCATAAGATTACCAATATCAGCACCTTTTTTGGCTCTAAACCTAAAATCTAAACTAGCTTTTGACTTAGCTACTTCTTGTGCTTCATCAGTTGCTTCTAATTCATCATTTTCTTTTTCAAGCCCAACACTTTGATGATTGTCTTTTGTGATTTTTGAGAATGATAGCATTTGCCAATTATCGTTTGCTAGCTTTATGGTATTTGCTTGCAGATTTGTGTTTATTTCCATTTGCACTTCGACTCCGCTCAGTGACCTTAAAGGTGAATGCTGATATTTTTTTACATCTACCAACTTACTATAGTTATCAGAATTGTTTGTGATAACAGATACTTTGCCTGCCCAATCATTATCTTTTTGATAGTCCAAAAATTGTCCTAACGGTGATTTTTCGCCATCTTTAAACTTCGCAACACCTATATAACATCTCTGTGATGCTCGCGTAATAGCTACATATAAAAGTCGCTTTGACTCATCGATAATTTCTTGGTCTACTAGCGTTTTTACTTCTTCATCTTTTCCTAGCTTATAGACTGTTTGAGCGGATTCTTTATCATAGTATTTATTAAAATCTTTTGCGTTGAATTTTTTAGTATTGGTCTTACTTGCAAACGGTATAAATACCACTGGATACTCCAACCCTTTTGAGCCGTGAATAGTTACTATCTTGATGAGATTTTCATCACTCTCTAGTCTAAGCTCTGCTTCGGAGTTATTCTCACTTGCAGCAATTTGTTCACGATACCATTTTATAAGTTGGTTTGGGTGTTTGTATTTATTTTCAGCTATTTTTATAAGCTCTGCAAGGTGCAGTATATTTGTGATTACACGATGTTTATTGTCTTGTCTAAGCTGCATTTTAGTGTGAATAACTTCTATAATCAAAGCCATAAAACCATGCGTTTGCCATATTGAATATAGCGACTTAGCACTCTCCATCTCATCTGACCAAACTTGCGTATCATCTGACTGATACTCCACAAATTTCTCTGACACTCCACCTAACAAGCTTGTAGATAATGCTTTTTTCAACGCAGTCCTATTGTCAAATTCATGTAACCCTTCCATAAGATAGAGCATCTCTTGTGCTTCTATACTTTTATAAACTTGCTCGCGTTGACTTAGGTATACAGCTGTCAAGCCTTTAGTTTTCAAAGCTTCTTGGATTAGTCCTGCTTGAGTGCCTGACTCTATAAGTATCGCAATATCTTTTTCTTCTACGACTTTTCTATCAAGCAGAGAGGATACTTCATTTGCTACATATTTTGTAAGCTTTACGGATATACTACCTGCATTATCATCACTATCTACCTCATAGTAAAAATAATTCATCGCTTCAAGATTGTCCTTAAAGTCTATAGCTTCTTTATCTGCCTTATCTGATGGCTTGACCGCCTGATAATCAATGCCCTCACCAAAGATAGCTTTACCAGTATTTTCAACTGTCAAATCATCTTTATAAAACAGTCTATTGTAAGCTGCTATCATGCCCGTAGTAGATCGCCAGTTTGTACCCATACTCCACTGATTTTGCACATCGCAGCTTTCTTTAGCTTTGAGATAAGTGAAAATATCACCCCCCCTAAAGCCATAAATTGCCTGCTTTGGGTCACCTATCATTAGTAATAAATGTTTACTTTTATCCTGAACCATACCGTCGTCATACTGAACTTGTTTGAGTATCTCACTACTAACTCCATATTGAAAAGATTCAGCATCAAGTCCGGAATGACTAATATTTTTTAGTGGATAAATAGTATCAAGTATCTCGTATTGCTCAGCATCGGTGTCTTGAAACTCATCTATCAAAGCTACAGGGTATTGTTGTTGTAGAGTTTTTACCAAATCTGGTGAGCGTTGCACGCTTTCGTTTAGCTTGGTAATAAGATCGCCAAAATCCATAACGCTAGCTTGCTGTTTGGCCTGCAGGAATTTATTGCGGATATTTTTACACATCTGCATTATTAGATTAAATGCTTTACTACTTTGAAAATCATTACAAAGCTCTTTAAGCTCTTTCACTCCAATAAATATTGGCTTAACATCATTCCCTTTGATTTTATTACCGTTCGTTATAATAGATAAATTTTGTGGGAATAAAATATCATCTATTGTATTAAGCCAGTCGATAACTTGATGATATTCTTTTATTCTTTTGCCTTCTATCTCGCCCTTTCCTAGTTTTGATAAAAATTTATTTACAACTTGCTCATTAGATTTAAATAATTCTAATTGTTGCTTTTTAGCTTGATTAATATCCTCAACACTAATTAAAGAATCTGCCAAAATCCCATAATTAGAAAGCACTACATTTTTGAGTTTATCTCTATTCAAAAACTTTTCGGGTATATGACACTTTAGCGATCGTAAAAGCTCAAACTTTTCTTTATCAAGATTTATATGTTTTCTAAAATACTGCTCAACCACCTTTCCAAGCGTACCAAAAGTATCTGCCTCCATAGTGATATCCATCTCGATACCACTAGCAAATGCTTGCTCACTTAGCACCTTTTTACAAAAGCCATGGATAGTAAATATAGAAGCTTCATCAATCTCTAGCAACGCTCTTTTTAGGTGCTTATAGTTGTCATCTCCATTTGTGATAATGACTTCTTCACCCTCTATAGATAGTTCATAAGGCTCTTTTGTAATGCTATCCAGCACTTCTCGTAGCTTCTTCTCCACCCTGCCGATAATCTCTTGGGTAGCATCTTTTGTAAATGTCATCACAAGGATGTTTTTCGGCATAAGCTTCTTACCTAGGAGTAGTCGGATATATAGCTCAGTGATGTTGTAAGTCTTGCCTGTACCTGCACTTGCCTCGATGATGTGGCGACCACTTAGTGTGATTGTATTTGGATTTAGATTGTTCATTTAAATTCCAATTATATTTTTTATAGAAAAATTTATTGTTATTATCTAGAAGTGCTTCTTCAGTATTTTTGTTTTTAATATAATCATAAATAAATCCTTAATTATTTTAAATGCCAATACATAATCACTGCCAAAAGCCTAAATATGGTTTCTGTCAATTGTTGCACAGTAACAATATGTGTACCTAATAATATTCTATCAAACAAATACAAAACTTGAAGTTAAATTTGGACTTAGGAACTGTCCATAAATGAGATATATTTGAAATATATTGATGTTTTGTATATTAACTTTTACATATTGGATCTAAGTTTTTGTTACTGAAAAGGAATAAAACGGTTTTGAGCATACATAGTTAAGTGCTAAGATATAACATATGGGCACCTCTAAAAACTAATGAGCACGCATCTTAATGCCCAAACCCATCACATCTGCGTTGCAAAATTTTAGCAATAGATATACTATTACCCTCAATTTTCGCCTTGTTGTGATAAATTTAAAACTAATTAATCTGCATACACAGAGTTTTTAGAGATGCCCATAAGTAAGACAACACCTACAAAACAGTAAAACAAGGATTCTAAAATGACTCTATCAGAACATGCTGAACAAATAATTAAACTAGAAGAAGCTGTGTTATCACTACAAACAAAACAATATCGCATGAAACTCATAAATCGTGTGATTAGAAGAAAACTTCCCGTCGATGAGAAGTTATTAATGTTGCAAGAAATGGGTTCAACTGTTGAAGAAGCGAAAGAAATTCTAAAACAAGGTGTATTCACTAGTACTCTAAAAAATAGTAACGAGCGTATAAGCACTAAGCAAAAGCAGTTACACAAACTTCTAGTATTGATTGGTCGTGAAACTAAACAAACTAATTATGATAAATTTGATGTACTAGAAAATGCTGAATTTATGAGATTAGAAGTATCACTGTCACATGAAGCTGGATTGAAAACTAGAACAATACTAAAAAATACTGGTTTTAGATGGTCTAGAGATCTTCAAGTATGGGACAGACAGCTTACTGATTCTGCGACGCAAGCATTAAGCTTAGTAATAGCTGATTTAGAAGAGTCTTGTAAGGTGGCTGACACTAAAATTTCTGACACTACGGTGTTTGATGCTAAAGATTAATTTATTTGCAATCTTCTCTATAGTTTCTTGAAAGTTTATGCTTTATCTCTAATCAGATATTAGAGTTCGTTTAAATTCCAATTATATTTTTCAAAATATATTTCATTGTTACCGTTTAGCAGTTTTTCTTTAATATTTTTATCATTAACATAGTTAGATATGAAATCACGCATCTGAGTTTCATTACCAAAATCGCTGCCATACCAACTAAATATTTGCGATAGATATATCTTACTGTTTGTCAAAACAACACCTTTATGACTATTCACCCAAGCAGAAAAAGATGTATTAAGCTGTTTATCGATTACATTACCATTATAAGCTTCTACAGATATATTTGGACAGCTAAATGAAGCACAATTAACTGCAGAATGAATGCGTGGATCCTTCCATATAGGACGAATTATACGATGCTCCATGTCGTTTAAAGTCAAACTTTTACCCATGATTGTGATTACTTTTTGATCCCAAACCTTTGAATATCCTAACCAGTTTTTATCTATATCCGTAATTTATTTAACAGGATAATGCTCCAATATAACTTGTATAGTTAGCATATTGTACATATCAATCCAATATGCTAACTGTTGATTTTTGTTATAATTTAAAATATTTAATTTTGAATAACTCTTAATCATACTACTAAGCTTTTGCTTATCTATTGCCGTTATACTTGCATAACCAACATATGTTTGATCGGCTTTTGTTACGACATATTTATCTAAAAATTTTTGTAATGGTTGAAAATCAATTTTTTCCACAGAAGTGGGATTTGATTTATTCCAATAGCTCCACAAATTAGCTGCTGGGGCTGCATATGCCGAATTAATAAAAATAGTTATTAATAATATAGATGCATAATAATTAATTTTTGTCATATTATATCTCTTTGCTTGATTGTTATACGTCATCTATAATGACTACTTATATATTTTATTTATTAATTATCTCAAAAAATTCATCATAAACACCCCTAGCCAACTCTGCAGGGCTAGGATCTTGGGGATAAAAAAGTCTAAAGTACCCATCTTTATCAAGAGTCATCGGATTGTTATCATCAGATATAACTTTATCCCAAGCTTCTTGTTTTTGCTTATCGGTTTTTTTATATTTTTTACCATAAGCTTCTCCATCTGCAAACACAGTTTCAGCCAAACTCAAATATGCTAGCATTGGTTTAGTACTAAACTCTTTAGCCTTTTGTATATAATGTTTCAACAAGTTTTTAGCATCTATATAATCAAGATTTGAAAGCTCGTATGTCATTACCTTATCTTTGTCTTTATCAAAATAATAATAACTCGCCTCATACTCAATACCATTATCTTCAAAGGCTAAAAGTGCCGTTAAATATAGTTCAAAATTATGCTTGATACCAAATTTTGAGATAGTAAAAAGCCTAAGCTCATTATCGCATATATATGCGTCTGTACTTAGCTTATGCCCAGCGATATTTGCATTAAAATACTCTTTTGTAAATCTCGACAATTCTGCTTCAGATACAAGATTTTCTAGCTTTGTGTACTCTTCTTCGCACATAATATCTGTAAGCATAGATTCTGGTAGCTTACCACTTAGCTTACTTTGTTTTTTAGTAGCAAATACATCATCACCATCAGTTATAGACCTTAGTAAATCTTGCTTTAGCTGGTGCTTTTCTAATCCTGAGATATCAAACGGTTCACTGTCTTCTAGTTCATACGAATAATCTTCCAAATTTAGCTCAAGTGTAGCTCTTGCATAAGTCTTTAGTGGGTTTTCAAATTTCCTCACTAGCTCTTGCACGCTAAGCTCTTCAGCAAGCTTTGACTCACTCGCTATCTCACCTGTATAAAACTGCTTCGGTTGGCTAGCTATAAGCTTTAACCACTGACTGTCATAGCTTCTATAATCATCACTATAGCACTTCTCACTAAATGCGTGCAATGAGTATTCTTTGATATCAACATCACTCCAACTATAATTTTGCTGCAAATAACTCTCTAGTTCTTTCAAAACCAGACTTGACTCTTGCTCTGTATTTGTCTTGACGCTTTTACCTATAAAGCTTAGGTATAGATACTCACGTGCAGAAAGTAGTGATTCTAAAAATAAATATCTATCATCATTTCGCTGTACTCTATCGCCCTTTTCTCTACCCAAATTTGCCATCAAATCAAAGCTTACCGCCGACTCTTGGCGTGGGAACTTGCCGTTATTTAGCCCAAGCATTGCCACCACTTTAAACGGTACATTACGCATCGGCGTCATCGAGCAAAAAGTTACTTTACCATTGAGAAAGTGATTATTGATGATAGGCTCTGATAGTTGCGATACCAAACAGTAGCGGATAGTATACAAATCTAGCTTTTGCTCTGCTGTTATACTCTGTGGTAGTTGCGTGATTTTTGCGATTGTGTCTTTGATTTTTTTACCTATGAATGCCTCTTCATTGGTTATATCAAATACATTCTCAAGCATTTCTAAAAGGTAGCTCTGCCACTCTTGTGCCGTGCGTAGCTTAGTTAGATCTTGTGCATACTCTGCCAAAAGTTCCATCAGTTCATAAAGCCCACCTAGCTCTACTATCTCATTTCCATCTATCACAGGTACAGTTAGCATTTTACCATCAATTATTTCACCATCATCAGCATAGCTAAAGCCCATCATCAGTCGCTTCAAGCCCCATACCCATGAGAATGTAGCCCCATCATTACTATGATGAATACAAGCCTCTTTTAGCCAGTAGCGGATAGTTTCAATCTGATCATCACATATAGCAAATTTCTTTTGAATCGCAGGCACAGACAAGTAATCAAGTATTTTATTGACCTCAAAATCACGCTCTGGCAACTGCAACAAATCTATAAAGCTAGCAGCAAGAGGTTCAGAATCTAGCAAGGTTCTATCTGCTATCGAACATGCTAATTTTGACTTTTCTGGAAACCTTGAAAATACACAGTCAATATACGGCGAATAATCCTCAATATTTGGACACATTACAAGTATATCGCGTGGCTTGATACTACTATCTGTTGCAATCATACCCAAAAGCTTATCGTGCAACACTTGTACCTCTCTAAGCGGACTGTGACATGAGTTTATTGTGATAGTATCATCTTTGACCTTACTATGATTTTCACAGTTAAGCTCTAGTAGATTTCGCTGCAGGCTAACAAGTTGCGTTTGAGGACTATCTTTGAGATTTATAAAATCAGATTGAGTATTTTCAAACACCGCAAATTCTTCTTTATCTTCATTCTCCAAAAGTGCATTAAAAAACTCTTTACCCTGCTGACCTAGATTTGCCAATAATGGTTGAATCTCATAATCATCTTGTTCAAGCCATGCTGATACTTTTTCATTTTTAAGATCATTCCAATATTCACTACACGGGTTTATATACAGTATGTGGATATTTATACATCTTGCTAGCTCATAGATGAAGTTCAGATTTTTAGGCGAGATAGTATTCACACCAAATATATATATATTCTCAGGCACATTATGTTTTTCTAAAATTTGCTTACTTAGCTTACTGATAGCTTCTTTCTGTACCTTATGTGGAGTATCACTAATATCAGCTACAAGTATCTGCCATAGCCGCATTTGCCACGGCTCATCTTCGCCTATCTTAGTTGCATCTATAGGCTGATTTCTCTCCCAACTCTCTAGCCAATCAACCCTGTAGGTTAAGTACTTAGAGAATATCTCCGCTATCTTTGCCGACAACTGATACTTTTTTAAAAGGCTATCTTGGTAGTACTCTTTTAGCTTTGGCTCATTTAAAAAAAGTTCATTGAGCCTGTCGAGATGAGTTTCAGAATCTACTGAATTTTCACGACTATCTAAAGCCTTAAACACTCGCCAAGTTAGTACATCTTTTGTATATGCTTTTTTATGCTCTTGTTTATCAGTAAGTTCATAACACAAGTCAATAATAAAACCATTGACCATATCAAAGCTCAGGTTCATTGCAATACCGCGAGTTTCTGCCAACTGCATACTCAACCAATGTTGCATTCCTCGACTACCGACTATTAGCTGACTTGGTGCAAATACTGCTTTTGTCTCATAGCTTAAAAGCTTAGATAAGACTTCGACCAAGTACTCTAATTTGTTTGATGGATAAGTGTATAGTGCCATTGTGTTCTAAATAAGAATATATCTGGTTTTAGTATACGATAAGGTATGGTTAGAATAAATAGTATTAAGAAAAGAAAATCTGGAGATTCTATTAAATATGATCATCAACAACATCAATAAAAAATTGCCTTCCCTTTACTCTTAAGCATACTGTTAATATGACTTTATTATTATATTTTGAGTTAAATTTAAAAACCACTATAGCTTATAAGTTAAAGCTTCAATATAAGCTTCACCTTTTTTTATTTTATTAAAAATATCTTTTATCTGTGTAGTTATATTAGAATGACTATTATTTATGATGTTATTATCATCTACACTGGTAATAGCTGTAATTTCTACTGCTGTACCACAGAAAAATGCTTCATCGGCATCTATCAATTCACCGACTTTAAATAACTTCTCAATAACTTCATAGCCGATATCTTTTGCTATAGTCATTACTAGTTTTCTAGTAATACCATTTAGAATAGTTCCTAATGGTGTAGTAAAAATTTGAGAATCTTTTACAAAAAAGATGTTCATTGCTGAACCTTCAGCGACATTACCATCAAGATCAAGCAATAAGGATTCGTTATAGTGAGTGCCAATAGTTTCTCTAGAAGCTAGAATACTATTAACATAATGACCACTTATTTTAGCATCACATACTGTAGACTGAGGATGAATGCGAATATACTTACTTACTTTAATATGTACTGCTTCTGCAGCCATATACCTACCCATGGGAGTACAGTATATAGCTATATCAACAGGATGTTCAGCAGAAGGCAATACACTGACACCTCCTTCAGCAAAATATGCTAAAGGTCTAATATAGCAAGATGTTTGGGAACTATTTTTAACAATATCTAAAACAGCTTTACTTAACTCATCAACAGTATATTTAGACTGCATTCCCATGACACTCATAGAATAAATAAATCTTTGCATATGTTCTTTTAGTTTTAAAACCCCTATACCTTTTGGAGTTTCATAAGCTCTAATACCTTCAAATACTGCTGAACCATAATGAAGTGAATGTGCATCTATCCCAACTTTAACATCTTCATATGATCTTATTTCTCCATTCTTCCAAACTTTCTCTATCATTATTTACACTCAAGTCCTTTTATCTGATTGATCTTATTTTTTTACTAAGGGACTGTCCACAAATAAGTTAAATGATTAACTTGCTTATGGGCAGTCCCTAACCTAATAATTTAGTCTACTCTTGCTTATTTTATAAAGTAGATATATATCTGCAAAGTCATAGTCTATGTGTTTTTTTAAAGGTCCTCATCTATAACGATAAAACCACTATTTAACATTATGGGCACCTCTAAAAAATATGTGTATGCAGATTAACTAGTTTCAAATTTATCACAACAAGGCGAAAATTGAGGGTAATAGCATGTCTATTGCTAAAATTTGCAACGCAGGTGTGGTGAATTTTGACATTAAGATGCATGCTCATGGGTTATTAGAGGTGCCCTTATATTATTTCTAATAATATCGAACCGTATGTAAAGCCACTACCAAAAGCACAAAGTGCAATGTTATTACCTCTACTATATTCATTTATACACTCATTCATTGCTATAGGAATAGTAGATGAAGAGGTATTACCATAAGCTTCTATATTGCTATATAGTGTGTTTTTACTAAGTTTCAATCTCCTCTCAACCGCACTAGTTATTCTTTGATTCGCTTGATGAGGGATAACAACACTTAAATCTTGTAGTTTCAGACTAGCTAGAGCACAGCTCTGATATAATGATTTAGACATATATTTAACAGCATTTGTAAATACATATTTTCCTTGTAATACAACGCTATGATCTATAGGTATATTAAGGGTAATAGGATCACAAGCAATTGACGATAATGATATATTTTTTATTTTAGCTTTTGCTTCAGACAGATATTCACTTCCGACAACTATAGTTGCCGATGCCGCATCTGCAAAAATGAAAGCCGTGTTGAAATCCTTAGGATTTGTTTTTTTAGACATAGCTTCGGCAGTAAGAACCAAAACTCTTTTATTAGGCTTATCTTTTAAGTAATCATTGGCCTGGGAAAGTGCATACAGATACCCAGAACACGCCGCATTAATATCTACAGCTAAAATATGATGTTCACCATATTTTTTATATAGTTCAAACAATACATTTGATGCCATTGATGGAGATATATATTCATCTGGTGAGCATGTTGCACAGATAATATAATCTATATCTTGGAGCTTTAAATTATTTTTTTGTAAAGTATTTATAGATGCCTTTGTCGCTATAGAAACTAATGTTTCATCTTTTTCTAGCCAAAATCTACTTTTTATACCCGTAAGACTCACAATGTCAGAATCAGTTCTATCAGGGAAGTTTACTAATAGCTCCGAATTCATTACCTTACGAGAACCAGTTTTAAATTCTGGAATACATACACCTACTTTGTGATTGCTACTAACGGTTGCGGTAACTTTATTTTGATTAGACTTAAGTGTCAGCTTAGCTATTTTATTGCTCTGGATAGAATTTAAATTTTGCGAACTAGCTTTTCCATCGTTAATTTCTTCTATTTGTAGAAGATTTTCTCCAACAAAGATACTTTCATCATTTTTAACAAAAATGCTTTTGATTTTACCCTTTACTGGGGATATAATTTCTCCTGTTGATTTAGTCGCTTCTATTTCTGCTAATACATCACCAGCCTCTACAATATCATCAACAGCCACTTTTAAATCAATAATTATGACAGATTCATCAGATGGACTTGGGCCAATGACTTTCATGTCAAACAAGCCAGTATCATTAATTTTATCTTCTTGCCATTTAAGATCTATATTTAGCAGTTCACAGGCAACTTCTAGCATTTTCTCATAAGATGGTAATACTTCTAGCTGATTAGCAAAATTACAAGGAGTTAATGTATCTGGCCTAGTTATACGACGTGTTTGAATATGTTTACTAGACCTTTCAACAACACTTGCTATTATATCTCCACCGAGTCCACAAGTTTTATTGTCTTCATGAATTACAATTAATTTTTCGGTTTTTTGTGCTGATGCTGAGATAGTTTCTATGTCATAAGGATTTATAGTTCTTAAGTCTATAACCTCAGCGTATATATGAATACTTTCTAATGTTTCGGCAACTTCCTCGCATATTGAAACAGTATTACCCCAACCCACCAGTGTAATATCATTACCACCTCTAACAATTTTCGCCTTACCAATCGGAACTAAATGCTTATCTATATCAAGAGATGTTGTCTCATTGACACCTGTACTATTAAGTAGTTTTTTGGGATAAAGAAATAATGAAGGACGCTTAGATAAAATCGCAGCATTTAATAAACCAGCAGCATCGCCAGCAGTAGATGGCATATATACATCTAAACCTGGAATATGTGCATATGTTGCTTCATTAGTTTGTGAATGAAAAGGGCCTAATCCCGGTCGATAACCACCACAAGCAGCTAAAATAATAACGGGACATTCCCATGATCCGTTAGTTCTCCAGTACATTGTGCTAAGTTCAGTCATAATTTGGTTATAAGCTAAAGGTAAAAAATCTGCAAATTGAATGAAAGCTACTGTTTGTTTACCGGTAAGAGCCATACCTATAGACATACCAAGTATTGTAGATTCTGATAATGCAGAGTTATTTACTCTAGTTGGAAACCTAGTTGAAAGTCCTTTTGTAATTCCAAAGACATCACCCTTACCATCCTCTATATCTTCGCCTAAAAGGTATAAATCTTCATTAATGCCTAGCTGGCTACGTAATGTTTCTCTAATTGCTTCAAGCATACTTACTCGATTTTGACTAGAAGTATCACCGGTATATTCACCTGCATTTAATAATTTGGAATCTAAACTTCTTTTTGCACCAAACTCAACCTCAGGTGCTGTTCCTTTTTCAGCAGTACTCAAAGCATTAGTCATCATTACAGCAACATCTTCTTCAACTTGTAATAATTGTGATTCTGTAACACCTTGATTGAGTAAGAATTTTTTGCTATTTTCTATTGGATCGTGATTCTTTAAAGAATCATTTATCTCTTGTTGAGTTCTATATAGTAATTGATTATCTGCATTTGAATGGTCTGACAATCTATCAACATTTAGTATCAGTATTTCAGGAGAGCGATTAGTACGAATACGCTCAACAACAGTTTCAATTTCATTGTATGATTGAAATGGATCTTTACCATTCACACGAGTTATTGGAATATCATAAAAACTATTTGAATTATGATTAGCTGGTAATGAAAAAAAAGTTTGGCCTACTGTTTTAGTAGATATTGCCAATTCATTATTATGTATAAAAAATAATATTGGCAAACCATTTCTCTTAGATTCAGCTATCGCTTCTAAGTATTCCCCTTGCTGAGTTGTACCATCACCAGTTGAGCAAACAACTATAGGGTTATTCTCATTATTTTTAATACTTTTTGCAATACCTGCAGCTTGTAATGCATTATTACCAACAGGTCCAACAATACTCGTTATATTTAAAGATCTATCACTCATGTGTGAGACCATTTGCCTACCAGCAGAATGTGATTCTTTTTTACATAAAGCACTATAAAAAAACTGCTCGTTAGTTATACCACGAGCTAGCATCAAGGCCTTATCTCTATAGTGGCAACACAACCAATCATTCTCATTTAAAAAAATATTTAACAAAGCACTACCTTCGTGACCTCTACTTGAGGCTAGAAAATTTGCTTGCCCACTATTAACAAGATTTGACTCAATCCTATCAGACTCTTTAGATGCGACCATACTTTTATAAGTATTCAGTAATGAGCTTAGTTTCGACATTTACGTATCCTTTTGGCAGAATTTTAAGTTAAATATATTTATATCATAGTCTAAAAATTTTATAAGTTGAAAGAGAGTTCCAAATGCACTTTTATAGGGTTGGGAAAATTAAATAAGCACAAAAGAACTAACTAGACATTTCAACATACTTTCAGATAGTATATTGTATACAAAATTTACTTGAATTAGGATACTCAGAATCAAAATAGTTAATAAAATAAGTTTTAGTAAGACGTCTATTATAATTACTCGCTTATAGAATTCTGATAATTGAATCATCACCGTAACTTTTGATAGTGGGAAAGAGTCTGCTAAGCAAAACTATCGAATAAACAAGTACTACTTGAGATACTGAAGTGATAGTAATAGAATCGCCTATTAATGAAGATAATTGGAAATATTTTATTGTAAAGAATAATTAAATTGCCTCTTTAAGAGTGAGTATGTTATTAGATTACATTTGGTGCACCGAGCGAGATACAAACTATTGGCTATAAGCCTTATAAAACATGGGTTTATATAAAAAATTTTATCAATAGTATGTATATGAGTATGTATCTGAAATAGTTTACCCTCTACTTTTCACTAAAATACTAATGGCAATATAACGGCGATTAAATATCTTTTCTAGGTTGCTCATGCCCGCCTAAAATATCATTATGCCATATTCTATACTTTAACAAATCGCTTTCCTCTTGATAGTCTACCTGTAAGCCCGCTTTTCTCTTATCCCACTGTTTGAGTTTTGCAACGGTATTAATAGCTTGTATCTTTTCGACTACGCTACTATCATCACTATCTATAATATCATCAAGTTTATCTAAGTACTTTTGTCTAGTGCTAAAAGTTCCTAGCATTTCCCTTTTTTGTACGCTCTCTATAAACTCGGCTACTTTCTCATTTTTGAGTAACTTGCTAGCTTCGTTATATATTGTTTGGTCTTTCATATTTTCAGTATCATAAGACTGTATATATGCTTCTGTAATATGCCCACTCTGTAGATAGTATTTACAAAACTCTAATTGTTTGGATGTTAAGTTATTCATGTTCTTATATATAAGCTTTACTTATATATATTATATCATTAATAACTTATTACAATGAAACAACAAATTTTTAAAACTCTAAATAATTTACTCACCTTACGCATATTATAGTATGGAGGGTAATATAAGATAAAAAAATTAATAGATTAGATAACGTCTAAGATAGTTATATAATAATTATTTTAATATTTGCAATTGACCTGTTTTAGGATTTATCCTAGAATAGGATACCTTATATGGAAGATGGTTTACTTTAATTGTATAAAAACGTTTAATGCCTCTTTTATATGGAGGTTTATATACTAGAACATTTCCGTTATTTAATATATGTAGTTTTTCCCCACTTTTAAGATTATATATTATATTATAATAACCTTTACTTCTAATACTTTTGTTTGGAATGCCATTTAAATAATCTTCTGGCAGAATAAATGTATACAGCAATATTTTTTCTACTAATCTAGGATATTTAGTGTGAGTACTGATAGTATCTTCAAAGATGAAAAAGTAAATATAAGATGTTAGAAATAACATAGTAAGGATAGTGAAATAACTTCTGACTTGAGTTCCAATTTCAGTTTCTTTGAAGCTGAAGAATGCCTTACGTATAGCAATATAGGAAATGAAGGGCCATAGAATACTCGCAAGAACCATTAACATATCATTACATAATAGTAAATTGCTTGCTAATGGGAAATTATCAGCTGAATACCCTGTTATACCAAAGATTAAATTATTATTGATCTCGTAAAAAAAACTTCCAGATAACCAAAATAAAATAGTGAAGAATATTGATGATGTAATAGCAAGCTTGAGATTTTTCTTTATCGATATATTTATATCTAATGCAATAGATATTGATATATATGTTATATAAAGTAATAAGACTATGTTAAATAAAATACGTATCTTAGGGCAATTAAAAATCGTAAATACAATATGAAAGATTGGAATAGCTGAACCTAAGTAAATTATTTTCTTCTCAATTTCTCTATTAATATCAATCAAGTCAAAATTTAGAATATCATATTTATTAGGAATAACACGTCTTATGATTATTGTTATTATAGAGAGTATAATAGGTGATAGGGGTAGAATAATAGTTAGAATAATTGGTAAGAAGTTATCGTTATTCATGATCTACATTAGATATAGCTTTGTAAATATTTATTTAAAAGATTTTAGCAAATATATAGGTATTAATCAATTTATTCTTTATTCCTTAACACACCCAACACAATTAACACATCATAGCTAGAAGTATTGGTATATATGGCTTTGAGATGATTGGACTGCTAACACATAAAAAAACATATTTAACACAACAATTAGAATTTACTCAAAGCGTGCTGATTTTTCTATTTCCACACCTTGCTAAAGGCTTACTAAACCTACATTGTAGGTATATTACGAGTGTTGATTTTAATATACACATTATAGGTGTTCATTTCTGCCGTTCATTTTGCTGTATGCTTATCTACACAAGCCCCATATAATAAGGGCTTAGGTATTTTTTTAGTGTTCACTTTACTACTAAAGTTTTATACTGTTATGTTGCATTGATTGTTGCACTGTTTTTGGGTTTTGTTGCAATGGTGTTGCATTGGCTGTTGCACTTACAAACAATATAAACCATTGATATACATAGCTCTTAAGTGATTTAATGTTTTCTAGTTGCTTAATGGTTGCATGAGATGTTGCAATAAATAGCTAAATGTTGCATGTTGCACGGCTCTAGGCATAAAGTTTATGCAACACCTATTTATTATGTTTACTTAATACTCTTGATACAGTAGATTTGTTACAACCAATTTCTTCTGCTATTTCAGTTTGATTTAATCCATCTTGTTTAAGTTCTAATATTCTTTGGTCTCTAGTGTCTTTTGCATCTGATACTTTCCAATCACCATTTATTAAATGTGCTTCTATATTTTCTATTGGGTTTGCATTGCGGTTTTTCTCAACATTTATAATAAATCTAGCTCCTTGTATAGGGTCATAATCATTGGGGTGTTTTAAAGTAATTACAGTATCTAAAACATCTTGTTTAGCACTAGCACCTCGATTAGTACCATTCTTACCCGCATGGTCTACTATTAATATAGCCTTTCCTTTAGCTCTAAGGCTCAATAACCAATCTTGGGTAGTTCGCCATGCTTCTGTGCTATTCTCTTGCCCACTTCTACACAAAGTAGCGAGATTATCCAATACTATAAAGTCTGCCCATTCTGTAAGATGTTCTATATTTCTTTGCCCATCAATGGTAGATAAATCAGGCATTAATTGATTATCATTTAATGTATCATGGCTAAGTACTCTAAAGTTATCATTTTCAATATCACTAGTTAATATTTGTACTCTTTCTTTTATTGAGATTAGAGGCATTTCACCATCAATAAATAAAGTTTTCTTAACTTTGTTACATTTCCAACCTAAAAACTGTGTAGATTTTGATATAGCCCATGCTATGCCCGTGCTTATTAATGTTTTACCTAAACCAGTTTTAGCATAAATCATTATTATATCTTTTTCTCGTATTAGTGGCTCTAATATATATTCTTTTTCTTTTAGATTTTTACTAATTATTGTACTCCAGTTATACGCCTCCAAAGGCTTCGGCTTTGCTATCTCGTTTTGCATTTCTAAAATATTACTCATGATAAAATATCCCCTCTAACTTTAGTTATATAATCATTCCAATCTGATAAACCTTGTTGTTTTTGCTCATCTGTTAGCGGTGGCGGATTTATGTATATATCGGGGACTATTGCAGCAACTTCTTTAGCTTTTTGAATACCTACACCGTTTAAATCATTATCAGCCCATATATTTAGCTCTGCTTCGGGATATAATCCATAGAAAAAAGATACTATAGGTTTTAGATTATTACAGTTAAAACAAGCTACTACACTAATATCATTATTAAGCTCTACTGTTTGATTATTTTTTACTACAGTTGTCTTTAGATGATTAACCGCATTTAATACGCTCATAGCCGTTGCAAAGCCCTCTACAAAGATAAAACAATCATTAGTAGACTTGTTAAGCATTAAAAAACTAGCATTAGCATTTGCACCCCTATAAAAGCATTTAAAGCCATTGTTGGCTATTGTTTGGATAGTTTGTAGCTTTCCATCAAAAGGTTCATTAATGCCAATACATGGGATTACAAGCTTGCTATCATCTTGCTTTATGGCTTCATGATTTGGTATATCCTTAGCCACTAAATACGGGTGGCTACTATCTGCATTTGGTAAAGATAAATAATAACTCTCTAAATCAACTGCTAGACTCTTTTTTGCTTCTATATCTTTTTGCTTTTGCTGTTGTAATACTTGATTATTATAGGCTCTTTTATCATAGCTATTATATTGGTTATCACTATCTATATAGTTGTACTTATCGCCTGTTTTCCAATCTCCAAAGACAAAGATATTATTATCAATATTCTTTAGCCATAAATCAGTATTAAGCTTTTTTTTGCTAGTATCTTTAAACCTTACAAGCTCGCCCATACCTATGCTATAATTAAAGTTATTGGGTAGTGTATAGCCTTTACTGTTCACAAAATTATTAAATCTTATATTATCCATCATCTTTAGCCCCTCGCTTCTATCTTTGATTGTATCCAATCGTTTATATCAGCTTCCAACCAACCTACACTTACATGACTTAGATTGATTGGTTTAGGGAATTGATTAGCATTTATCCATCTATAAATAGTTGTTTTGCTAGTCCCTGTTATTTCTACTACTGTTGGTAGTCTTAGTATTTTATTAGTCATTTCTACACCTTTATGGTTTCAATTAAATTTTTAGTTTTAATTGCTCGAGCAACCACGATAGATACTTATAAGCCTAGTTAGGCGGTTGTGGTATCTGCTGTAAATGATAAGGTGTTTTTGAGATTAAAATAGGCTTCTACTAGTTGAATACCTTGGGTATACAATGGGGTTGCACCTATATGCTAAGCATTGATTTTAAAGGTTTTTGATAGGGTATACTAAAGATTAAGATTTTTTCTTTTTATGTGGGTTGCTATCGTAATTAACAATAGATGTTATCTTTTTTAAGTAACTATTATCTTCTTCAAGGTCTTTATTTTGAGTTTCTTTTAGCCATGCTTTAATACGGTTTTTTACTCCCTCACTCTGATTACCATAATTATTGATATATAAATCATTCCATAGCTCAATACACATAGCCAACTCACTAGAATAGCTCGGGTGGTCTTTATCTAAGTATGACTGTGGTTTCAAAGCTTCACTATATTTATAGCTATCATCTTGATTAGTAATTGGCTTTGTTTGGTGGTCTTGGTTGTCTATTATGCTAATATTATTGTCGTTTTCATACTTAACTAAATCATCAATAAAAATATATATATCTCCTAAAAATAACAATGCGTCTATATTTGTATCGTCGGTTGCTAAACCTTCTATCTCATGTAACCAGAAATTAAACAGTAATTCATCATTGTCATCATAAAGTATATAGCTTGGTAAATATGTATTTTTATATTCATCATTATACATAATACAATAATCTTGCGACTTTGAATTAAGTCTTAGCTCTTTTGTTTTTTTTGTCTTAAAATTAGATATAAATTCATGTTCAGCTTGTTCTAATGAGAAAATGCCGTCACCTCGCCAACAAAGTTCAGCACCTAATCCTTCAATAAAACTCAAACTATCAATATCAAAATAACATGGTATATTTTCTAATATTTGATTAACTATCTTTGCTAAATCAGCTGTTCTCATTTTTTGATTAAACGGATATATATTATTCCATCTTTCTATAATTATTTCTTTTAAAGAAATAGTTTCTTTACTTAACTCAAAATCAAACATTAGCACTTCCCATAGTATCCCCAACTATTAAGCATTGCCAAGATACTTGGGTGGTATCTTTTCGGTAGCGAACCTAGACAATACTAACCTTTAAAATCTAACCTACATTATCCATATTGATAACATTACTATTAGTTTTTACATCATCTACATAATCAGCCCATAGCTGTAACATTTGGCTACGCTCTGCTAGAAAATCATTTTTATCATAGATATTATCTATAGCATTTTCTTTTGAGTGGCTTAGTATCATTCTTATACTATCACTACTCCAATTATAATCGCTTTGTATGCTACTAATATATGTTCTAGCCGACTTTCTAAAGCCGTGTGTAACCTGTTTAGGTTTATCAACCCCATTGTAGCCTAGTGTCTCTCTTAATGCTTTAGATAAGCTATCTTTAGTTATATGCCTGTCTTTTGAGCTTGTAGAGTAAAAAACATATTCACAACCGCCGTTATACTCTTTCATTTTCATTAGTAAATCATAAGCCTGCTTACTTAGTGGCTGTCTAAAGTCTCTAGCCATTTTCATGTCATCAGCAGATAAAGAAATGTAATTTATAACTTTGTTTTTTAATTTTGTTTCTTTTATACTCTCCCACTTCAAAGTAGCTATATTGTTTGGTCTAAATCCAACTAGTACGGCTAGTTTTAAAGCCATAGCGGTGTTATATTGTCCTTTGTAACTATCTATATCATTTAGCAATTTACTAAAGTTGTATGGGTCTTTTACGGGATCGATAAAAGCAAAGCCATCTGTCTTAGCTATATCAATTTGAATATCTCGGACTACATTATATTTAGCCATACCTTTACCAATAGCGTATCCAATAATATGATTAAGTATTGTTTTTATTTTCTTTTGATTAGATGCTGTTTCTTTTTCTATGATTTTAACTAGTTGATAGGTTTCTATATCTTTTATATTTTGAGTTTTTAAACTCGGCAAAATAAATCTATTATATATGGATACATATTTTTTATAATTACCATCAGTCCAGCCATTTGGTTTGCTAGGGTGTTTATTTTCTAGGGCTTTACTTCCTACTATCTCAAAAATGCTATCATCTTGATACTTAGCTTTTTCTTTTTCTAGTTTAGGGTCTTTACCACTAGCTATAATCTGATTACATTTAAACGCCTCATCTCTAGCTTGCTGTAAACTTATTGCAGGATAACTTCCGATACCTATAGTATTTCTCTTACCGTTAAGAGTGTATAGATAAAAAAAATATTTGTTATCGTTCTTATCTATTCTTATATTTAACCTATCGCCTAAAGACATACTTTTTATATCTTTATATTTTAGGCTCTTTACCTTGCTATCAGTGACTTTAGTAGACATACATACATACTCACTTAGTTTAAAATGCTTTATTTTAAAAGCTAGTATGTATTACAGTATGTATATTTGCAAGGGCTCTATTGATATGTATTGGGACTAAATAGGG
>JBLFYO010000016.1:0-23716 GCA_047609165.1 Francisella sp. | reverse complement strand
TGCAAATAAGGACTTATTTCTTGGATGGTTTGAACAAGTATTATGTCCGACATTGAATCTGGGTGACTATGTTGTACTAGATAATGCTAGTATACATAAGGGATACGAGGTCTTTGATATTGCAAATTATTTTGGCATTAATATTTTATATCTACCACCATATTCACCTGATTTAAATCCTATAGAAAAAGTTTGGGCTAATTTCAAAAATAAGTTGAGGCGCATTAGACATTTATACACCAGTTTCAAAGAAGCTGTTACAGCTGCATGGAATTCAATGAAAACTCTTTCGAGTTAACTATAACGCCTTTTACTTGTATATTATCATTGCTAGCATATATAGATATAAACATATCCAGTCCCTGTAGCCAGCATAAAATTGAAACTAGTAAAAAGTATGGTAAAGTAATAATTTGTAAATTTTAAAAGAATTATTGTGAAGAATTATAACAGATGAAGCTAATAGATGAATGGATTAATTAGTTCTTTTTAGTAGTAACTTATCACTATCTTTATAAGCTTGATCCGCAAAATCTCCCATCCATTCTTTCACCGCTTTGAAGTTATTTTTGAATGATTCTTTGTCGCCATTAGCTACTTTCTTAGCATTAGTTGATACAAGTTCTGCAAATTCAAAAATAGTCTCTTGGCGTTGTTTATCGGACATTATAATATCAGAATAAAGCCCTGGACCTTGGCTAAAAAGTCTACCGATGATGTTTAGCTCCATTTTGTAAACAGGACTTGCTAGCCTCATCATCTTTTGAATATCGATATTCTTATGCTTTAGAAAAAGTCCCATGCAATAGACACTAAAATGCTCAACACCTTGAATAAAAGTCATTGCTTCATCATGTGCTTTTGCAGTCATATTTTCGATATGAAAACCAATTTCAGCTAAATCCTTTATAAGAAAATTATATTTATCTTCAAAGCGACCGTCACAGACTACAATGACTTGGTTCTCTGGATTCTCTATCGTTGGTCCAAATATAGGGTGAAGACCAACTATAGGACCACTATAGCTCTCAAGCATGGCATTAAGAGGCTCTTCCTTTATACTTGTGTAATCAGCAAGTATAGTCCCTTCTGAGATATGTGGTACAACCTTTTTAAGGATTTTATTAGTTAGAAATATCGGTACAGAAAGTATTACAATATCTTGGTTGGCAAGTTTTTCGCTTGGGTTTTGCCAATCATTTTCATCAAATATTGTAAGTGTATACTTTTGTAAATATTTACTAAAAATATTTTGAGTCATTTGACCCATTTCACCATTACCACCGACTATACAAATTCTTTTATTCATCTTGCTAAACCTTAAAGCTAAAAGTTACAGGGCCATCATTTACTAATGATACTTTCATATCTGCACCAAAGAGCCCTGTTTGAACTTTATCATACTTGCTTTTAAATATATCTACAAATTCATTAAACTTCTCTTTGGCAATATTTTGTGGGCAACCTTCACTAAAACTAGGACGATTACCTTTGCTTGTGTTAGCTGCTAATGTAAATTGCGGTACTAATATAATCTCACCAGCGATATCTTGAAGTGATAGGTTCATCTTACTAGCATCATCTTCAAACATCCTATATTTAAGGATTTTGTCAGCCATCTTGTTGAAGCTGGTTGTAGTATCAACTTTTTCGACACAAACTAGTGCTAGTATGCCGTGCTGGATATTTGCAATAATTTTTTGCTCAACAGCTACACTAGCGGAGCTTACTCTTTGAAGGATATTTAACATGCTTTAATTAACTAACTTATAAGTTTCTATTATATTCCATTTACTCTATTTGATATATGTTGTTTTTACAATATAATCATTACCTATATTCTAGAAAATAATGAAAATTATGCTTAAAAAGATAAACCCATTAATTTTGTTCGTTTTATTGTACTTACTGATTTGGGTTGGCGTCACCTTACTGATTCATAACCCATATTCAATTTCTCCTGATACAGCTGAGAACATGATGTGGGGAATGAATCCCTCATTAATGTATGATAAGCATCCTGGCTTGGGACCATTATTTTTAATACCATTTACTTACTTTTTTAACCCTCTCTTAGCAAATCTATTAGCTAATACATTTTGTATATTAATCACATGGTTGTTTCTATATAAAACTTTAAAAATATATTTTTGTAAAAAAGAAGCTATTTTTGTAACTCTCCTATCTATAGCTAGCTTTTTCTATATGGGTGAATTCTTTCTTCAATATAATCAAAATATTATCCTTTTGCCTTTTTGGAGTGCTGGAGCATATTACTTTATAAAATCTTTAGATGCCAACAATAGCATAGACTGGGTTTTTACAGCTGTAGCTTTAGCTCTCGGAGTGTACGCTAAATTCGAAATTGGGCTTTTAGCAATAGCTATGATGGTATGTTTAGTTATAAAATTTGACCGTAGATATTTAAAAAATATTTTTCTTGCTACAACTGTAGGAACTTTATTCTTACTTCCAGGTTTTATATCTTTATTAAATATAGACTTTGCTACTTTAAAGTATGTCACTATGAGAGTTAGTGAATCTAATAATAGCGTGATATATGATTTCTTTTATGCAATCTTTGATAGTTTTTTTCAGTTATTAAATTTTTCAATTGGGATTATTGTTATCAGCTATCTTTTTTATAAGAAAAAGATGTATAAAGAGGATTCTTCTAATGATAAAAAAGTTCTTATCATTTTAGGGATTATTCCTTATTTAATTTTCTGTTTTCTTGAAACTATCAAAGGTATGTTACCTACAGAGTGGTTAGTTTGTGCAACAGTATTTGTCTTGCCAGCAGTTTATAGCATATTTAAAGTAAGAATTTTAGATATAAATTTATATAAGTTAGTTTCTTTAATAACTATTGTTAATATCGTTTATTTTATATCTTTTAATTTAAATACATTTATAAATCAAGCTATTGAGCATAATAATATCGGTAATAGTGTCGCATTGAGTGCAGAAAGATTTTTGAAAATGAATAATCTCGCAGAACCACAAAATGCATCAGGAAACTGGAATTATAGCCTTTATTTACCAGTATTTATGAAGTCTAAGCCTAACTATGTTAGAGAGTGGCAACAAAGCAATGTTAAAGGTACTATGTTATTAGTTTATCCTAGTTGTAATATGGGTATAGATGCCGGTAAATATGGCTATAAGCTAATAAAGAAAGAGTGTGAAAATATTAAACTAATCGACAAGTTTAAAACACAAAATAAGACTTTTAGTTTTTATTTTGTAGAGAAAAAATAGTTCATCCTACTAGGAATCATACATAAAAATTCTTTTTAAGAAAATTTTAGAATTTAGAAGTTATTTATCCGCATAAATCTTTGCTTGAGCAGCAGCTAATCTAGCTACAGGTACTCTAAACGGTGAGCAAGATACATAGTCAAGATCTAAGTCATGGCAGAATGCTACAGAATACGGTTCGCCACCATGCTCTCCACATATTCCCATTTTAGCATTTGGATTGACAGCTCTTACAGCTTCTTTAGCTATTTCCATAAGCTTACCAACACCTTTGGTATCAAGCCTTGCAAATGGGTCAAAGCTTAGAATACCTTTCTCAAGATAGTCTTTGATGAACTTATTCGCATCATCTCTACTAAAGCCAAAAGTCATCTGTGTAAGATCATTAGTACCAAATGAGAAAAACTCACTTCCAGCTTCAGCTAGCATACCCGCACCTATTGCACCACGCGGAGTTTCGAGCATTACGCCGACTTTGTATTCAAGCTCAATCTTCTCTCTTTTGATGATAGCATCAGCTACTTCACGGATTATAGCATTAAGTAGTTTAAATTCACCAAGTGTACTAATTAGAGGAATCATTAACTCTGGAATAACCTTTATACCCATGCGTTTAGATGAGATAGCCGCATAGATGATAGCTTTAGTCTGCATCTCAATGATTTCAGGATATGTAACTGCTAATCTACAGCCACGATGTCCCATCATAGGGTTTGACTCACTTAATGTATCTATACGAGCTTCTAGGTCTTCGTAGCTAACTTTAAGCTGGCGGGCTAAAACTTCGATATCTTCTACTTCACGTGGTAAAAATTCATGCAAAGGAGGGTCAATAAATCTAATTGTCACAGCTAAGCCATCCATCGCTTCAAACAACTCTTCAAAATCTTGTTGTTGTACTGGAAGTAGTTTATCTAGAGCTTTTTGTCTTTCAGCTTTGTCTTTTGCAAGTATCATTTGTCTTACATAAGATATACGGTCTTCTTCAAAAAACATATGCTCTGTTCTACATAATCCAATGCCTTCAGCACCAAATGCTCTTGCAACTTTAGCATCTTGGAAAGTATCAGCATTACAACGAACACGAAGTTTACGCACGCTATCGACAAATATCATAAACTCTTCAAAATCTTCTGTAACTTCAGGGTCTACAGTCTTGATGATTCCACGATACACATCACCTTTTGTACCATTTAGTGATAAATAATCACCTTCGCCAAATACTTGACCTCGTTCAAATGTGATGGTTTGTTGCTCTTCATTTATACGAGCAGTCTCAAGACCAGATACACAGCACTTACCCATACCACGAGCTACTACAGCTGCGTGAGATGTCATACCACCGCGTAATGTCAATATACCGTTACAAGCATTCATACCTGCTATATCTTCAGGAGAAGTCTCTATTCTCACAAGGATTGTTTTATCTTCGCCACGAGCTTTTGCTGCAAGTAGAGATTCTACATCGAAGTAAATCCTACCACTAGTTGCCCCAGGTGACGCACCTAAAGCTGAGCCAAGAGGGCGTTTTGATGCTAATGCTTTATCGTCAAACTTAGGGTGAAGTAGTTGCTCAAGTAATTGAGGCTCAACCATCATCACAGCTTCTTCATTTGTAATTAGACCTTCTTTTGCCATATCTACAGCTGTCTTGATTGCTGCGCGAGCAGTTCGTTTACCATTACGAGTTTGTAGCATGAAAAGCTTACCATCTTCTATAGTAAATTCCATATCTTGCATATTCTTGTAAACGGTTTCTAAGTTTTTTGCAATTTTTACAAAGTCAGCAAAGACTTCTGGCATAGCATCCTTTAGGCTAGAAATAGGTTGTGGAGTTCTTGTACCTGCTACTACATCCTCACCTTGAGCATTGATTAGATATTCACCAAAAAGGATATTTTCACCAGTAGACGGGTTTCTTGTAAATGCTACACCTGTACCAGAATTGTTGCCAGAGTTACCATAAACCATTTCTTGGATATTTACAGCAGTTCCCCAGTTATTTGAAATGTTGTTTATCTCTCTATAGATGATTGCTCTATCAGCATTCCATGATCTAAACACAGCTTCTACAGCGTCAAGTATTTGCTCAGTTGGATTGGTTGGGAAATTTTTGCCGACTAGTGTTTTGTAGATAACCTTATATTCAGCCACAATCTCTTTGAAGTCAACTGCACTTAGATCGCAGTCATTTTTTACTTTTCTTTTTGCTTTCTTTGCATCAAGGACTTTGTCAAAATTCTTTTTGTCACAGCCTTTAACTACATCTGCAAACATCATGATGAATCTTCTATAGCTATCGTATACAAAGTGTTCGTTGTTTGTCTTTGCTACCATTGATTTAGCTACTTCGTCATTTAATCCAAGATTTAGGACTGTATCCATCATACCCGGCATAGAAACTCTTGCACCAGAACGCACAGATACTAAAAGAGGGTTTTTACCGCTACCGAATGTCTTGTCTGTTCTTTTTTCAAGCTCGGCTACATGGGCAAATATCTGTTCTTTTACATCTTTGGACAACACTTGACGATCGTCATAGTACTTTAAGCATGCTTCTGTAGTTACTGTAAAACCATCAGGTACAGGTAAGCCACTATTTAGCATCTCGCTAAGATTAGCACCTTTTCCACCTAACAAATCACGCATAGACTTATTACCTTCACTAAAGGCATAGACAAACTTTGACATAAAAACTCCTCTCAAGTTTTTTATTTTAATAAATTGATTTCAATACTCCCTCAGAAGTACTTGATATCATCGTAACATATTTGAGAGAATTTATAGAAGCTTTTTTTGCTCAAGATTGTGCTTAGGAACACTTAGAGCTACAACTAGAGCATCCAGTAAGATTTGCCATAAACCTCACTTTAGTTGATAGATATTTCATTAAGAAAACTACACCAAGAGCATATGCTACAGCTAAACCTATATAGATCATAGAATTAGTAGGGTGATCAAATATGTTTATTGCTTGGTATACTATAACTGCAGATACATAAGCAATTGAGGTGCTCCACAATACGGATAATATAGCCCAACCTCTAGTAGACTCACGAACCATAGCACCAACTACAGATACACATGGTACATATAGCAATACAAATAATAAGTATGCAAATGCAGCTGACAATGAACCAAATTTGGTGACCATATTGCCCATAGCACCTTTGTCCATACTCGCATCAGCTTCACTAGCTTTTATAGGATTAAGTAGAGTAGCAAGATCAATACTTTTGATATTATCTACAGTACTATTCCAAGAATTTTCAATGCTATCAGTAAGGCTAAATTCCGTTGGAATACCATCACTATCTCCTTGAGTGTAGAGAGTATTTAAGGTACCAACTACAACCTCTTTAGCGAGGGTTCCTGTTATCAAGCCAACTGTTGCTTGCCAGTTATTATCAGTTATACCCATAGGATTAAGGATAGGCGTAATTTTCTTACCAGCATACTCAAGGGCTGTAGTTTTGTTACCCATACTTATACTGTTTAAACTACCTACAATAATTGCCACAGGGACTATCACTTTACCAGCTTTTATCAAAAATGATTTCAATCTATTCCAACTATATATCATCACAGTTTTAAATGATGGGGCATGGTAGCTTGGTATATCAAGTATATAAGGAGCAGTCTCACCTTTTAAGAAAGTAAACTTGATAATGTAACCTGTAACTATTGCACCAGCTATACCTGCAAGATATAGTAGGAATATAACCGTAGCACCATTACTTGGGAAAAATGCACTCGCAAATACAGAAAATATCGCAAGTCTAGCACCGCAAGACATAAATGGAGACATCATCAAAGTCATCAAACGATCTTTACGAGTTTCAAGAGTTCTTGCGGCCATTACAGAAGCCACATTACAACCAAAGCCAACTATAAGTGGCACAAAAGCCTTGCCAGATAGCCCAATAGATTGCATTAGTCTATCCATTACAAAAGCAGCACGCGACATATAGCCGGAGTCTTCAAGTACCGATAAAAATATAAACAAAAAGCCAATTTGAGGAATGAAGCCTAAAACGGTATTAATGCCTGTACCTAATCCATTAGCAAGAATCCCAGTCAAGACTACAGGTAGCCCTGCCATATTTGAGTAGTAAGCTAATCCATCGACAAATATTGCGTGGGATAAATCATCAAATAATGGCTGAATCGCCCCACCTAGTGTTATTGAAAATAAAAACATCAAATACATGATAAATAAGAATATCGGCACACCAAGGTATTTATTCATACAAAGAGCATCTAAAACTTTTGTAAAGTTAAATTTAGAGACTTTTCTTTGCTCAGAGACCTCATTTACTACATCTTTAACAGCTTTGTGTCTTGCCTTGGCAATATCTGTCTCTATAGCCCCATCAAAGCTCTTTTCAAGCTCAGCTAGTTTCTCTGCTGAAATTTCATTAGCTAGTTGCACCTTGTGGTTATCACTAAATTCCGTTGCTAGCCATAGACTTCCGATAGATTTATTGCGTAGATCCGAAATTTTATCTTTAAGGTCAAATATTTCTTTAGGATAATAGTTCGTAAGGTCAAAAATTGAACCATATTGATCTTCAACTAGCATTTCTTTAAGGTCTTTTATACCTATACCTTTTGAACCAACAACTGGTAATACTTTGCACCCTAAAGCTTTAGCTAGCTTATCGTAGTGAATTACTATGCCCTTGTTATTCGCAACATCAATCATATTTACAGCTAATATAACCGGTAATCCAAGCTCAATAAGCTGCATAGTAAGATACAAGCTTCTATTTAGATTAGAAGCATCTAATACATTGATGATAGCATTTGGTTTGTCATTGATTATAAATGAATATGCAATTTGCTCATCTATTGAGCTTTCATCAGATACTGATAGTGAATAAATACCAGGGATATCAACGATTTCAATCTTTTGTTTATTAACATTAAAAAAGCCAGTTTTTTTATCGACAGTTACACCAGACCAGTTACCAACTTTTTGGTTCATACCAGTCAATGCATTAAAGATTGTTGTTTTACCGCAATTAGGGTTACCGACTAGGGCATATTTCATAAGGCTCTCACGAAGATAAATTAGTGATAATTAATAGTATGTAAAAAATTATATCAGAACTATACTAAATTGGTATAGTTTCAGCAGATAATTAAGAGTTAGTACTTAGTGATATTTTATATACAAAAAATTTTTTCTTTATAAAATTTTAGTTCGCCGATAGATTCTCGGATATCATCTAAAGCTTTGTGGGTATTTTGTTTATGATATGATTCTTTACCACCCCAATAATCATTAAGTAGCTTAATACTTGTTACATCAAGTACACGATAATGGCAGTAGTCATCTATTTTAGGCATATATTTACCTAAAAACCTTCTATCTTGCCAAATCGAATTACCACATAATGGAGAGCTTTGGTACGGTACATATTTAGTCATGAAATCAACAATAATCTGCTCAGCCTGTTCTAAAGAAACTTCACTTTCTTTTACTCGCTTTGTAAGACCTGTTTCAGCATGGGTTTTTATACACCATTCATTCATATTAGCCATTATTTCATCGTTTTGATAAATAGCTATAGGCTCAGCTTCCGCTATTATGTTGAGGTTTTTATCTGTAATAATTGCAGCTATCTCGATGATGCGACATTTTTCAACATCAAGACCTGTCATCTCAAGGTCAATCCATACTAGATTATCTATAGATTGCATCAGTCTTTTACCCTTGATGCATAAGTAGAGTTTCTTGTGTCTACTTTTATGATTTCACCAGTTTGTATAAATAACGGTACGCGTACAACAGCACCTGTTGATAGTGTCGCAGGCTTACCACCTGTACCGGCAGTATCACCTTTAAGACCTGGATCAGTCTCAACTATCTCAAGATTTACAAAGTTTGGAGCTGTAACTGAGATTGGCAGATTATTAAATAAAGTAACTTGGTATTCATCTTGCTCAGTAAGCCATTTTTTTGTCTCGCCTAAAGACTCTTCTGAAACCATATATTGCTCAAAAGTTTCTATATGCATAAACACATAGCTATCACCATCAAAATAAGAGTAAGTTGCATCTAACTCTTCAACATCAGCAGCTTCTACCGACTCACCAGATTTAAATGTTTTCTCGATGACCCTATTGTTTATTAAATTTTTTAATTTCACTCTGTTAAAAGCTTGCCCTTTACCAGGCTTTACAAATTCGTTTTCAACTATTACATTAGGGTTACCATCGATAAGAATTTTTAGTCCGCCTTTAAATTCATTTGTGCTATAGTTTGCCATTGCTACCTAAATCCTTTTGAATATTTATATTTTAATTCCAACACTCGGTTGGTGTTTTGTTGATTACAGCTCCGTTTACTTCTATTTCAATGCTTTGACAAGGAGTATCTCCTGACTGAGAACTAGCTGCTGTTGCTGTAATTACATAATTTACATCTAAACAAGCATTATCGCCACCACCACAGTAAGCCAAAGAATAGTAGTTATTTTGAGTGGTGTCAGGGTAGAAGGTGTTTATATCACTACCTGATGGAAATACGCCGTTCCTAATTTCAAAATTATCTGCCGCACTAGCTGCAGATAAAAGCTCTGCATTGGCTTCACTACGATGACTTTTTAAGATGTAATTCGTATACATCGGCATACCTATGGAGGCAAGTATAGCTATAATTGCTATCACTACCATCAACTCAACCAATGAAAACCCCTTTATTTTTAACATAACTATTTATCTTTATCCCTACTAGTAAATTTGTGGTTCGCCATTAGGCCTTGTCCTAAAGCGACGATGTTGCCATAAGTATTGTTCAGGATATTTTCTGGCAGCATTTTCTAAAAATTCATTTGTAATCTTAGCATCGTGATAAGCGTCTCCTGTAAATTCAAGGGGTTCACCGACTACTATTTTATATTTTTTTAGGCATTTTTTGCGTACATAATATATAGGCAAAACAACCGATTTAGTTTTTTCAGCTAGCCATGGTGTGACAGTAAGAGTTGAGCATGGTTTACCGAAGAAGGGTGCAAAGACAGAGTTTTCAACGCCAGAGCTTTCAAGCCCAAAGTCTTGATCAGGAGCATACCACATAGTGTAGCGTTTTTTTAGACTTCTGATCACTGCTATAAAGTTCTTGCTATCAAGGCATCGTTCTAAATTTTTTTCACGATATTTTTTTATTAAATCTTCGATAAGCTCATTAGTGTTTTTTTGGTACATTACTGTAATTGGCGGGAAGTTTGCACCAAAATAACGGCCCATTATTTCCATGGAATGAAAATGAAAGCCTAAAAGAATTAGGCTGGTATTTCGATTTTCATGGTATTTTTTGAATATCTCAAGGGACTTATCTTCCCATTCGAATTCAATCCTTTTAAATCTTTTTTTAGATGCAAACCAAGAGGTGGCTATTTCAGCGCCAGATAATACCATAGAATAATAACTTTTATTAACAATGTTTTTTATTTGTTTTGCGGTATAATCAGGGAAGACTATTTTCAAGTTTTCTGTAGCAATAATATTTCTGCTGCGTAAAAAAGGTTTAATAATGAAACCTAGGCTTAAAGAGACCCATTTTTGTGCGAAAAAAGGAAGTCGTGAGCCTAAATTTATTATGCCTATTACAGTCCATATGCCCCAGTTTTTTGGTTTTAAACTATCTTTTATCATTATAATATAAGTTGTGACAAGAGTATTTATACAGACAAGTTTACCATACGACTGCAGTATCATAAAACCTTAATAAATTTTTTGTTGACTCAAAATGAGAATGTCATATTTATCCGGGGAATTTTTAATAATGAGTATGACAATAATAATGAAAGCAAAAGATCTAAATCGCTTAAAAATTATCTCAGAAAAATGTGGCTAAACAAATTAATCTAATAGATAGATAGATAGATAGATAGATAGATAGACAGGTAGATAGATACAAAGTTTTTATTTAAATAGAGCTTATGGTTTAATACTGTTAAAAACTTACTAGCTTAAATCTAAAACTCTCACCAATAGAAAACTGTGCTAACTTACTAATATCCGTCTGAATAATGTTAGCTATACGAGGATACCCTCCGACTGTCTGACGATGTCGCATTAGCACTATAGGTCCACTCGGTGAAAGCTGCACAGTACCATCTGCAACAGGTTGAGATATCATTTCTAACTCTTGCCTTGCTAGTTTAGCTCCATCTAAAACTAATCCCATTTGACTTGAATTTTGCGAGATAGCCCACTCTTGAGTAAATAAACTATCATCTGCAAGAATATTGTACTCTGGTCCTTTGATAACTCTAATAAATTTATCCGCATAAAGATTTATTATAAATTCATCATCACTTTTTGAACGAACTCTGCTGATAAACTCACTATCTCTAACAGAGCTTTCTATAGCAAACACTAAAGTTCTAAAGCCTCGCTTAGCTCCACTAAAAACAAGAGTTTGCCCTTTAGATAATTCGTAAATACAATCTTTTGTAACCTTTGTACCATCATCAGTGATGATGTTCTCATAACTAGCTCCACTAATTATAAAAAGCATATCTTTTAAAGCCGTGATTTTGGTAGGATACAACATTTCAATAGCTTGAAATTCGGTAGGCTTATCAAAAATTTTGTAAGCGACTTCAAAAGCTAATTGATCTTGAGCACCTTCTGGAGATACCCCCTTATCTTGCGAACCATAGTTGCGACAAGATACTGGAAATGACAATCCGCCTAAAGTAGAGAATAAACTATCAATCATAACTATATACCCTGCTTCATATAAAGTGCTTGAGCTAATTTTAAAGCAATACTGCTATCAGAATGAATGCAGATCGTATCTGATATGAAAGCAATATTTTCACTAGCAAGCTCTATAAAACCATTATTTAATTGTTCAGCCTGCAGCATTGCTTTATCGACACTATCTATCTCGGAATTTGGCATACCTCGCGGGATAATCATCGGACTAGCATTATCATCAAGCATATAACCTCGCTCTGCAAAACTTTCCTTTAGAATCGTTATACCTTCTGATTTTGCATACTTTGCAACCACACCAAATGGACTGGTTACAAGTTCAGTTATATTGTTTTTAATACACCAACTTACAAAAAGTTTTGCAAGTGTAGAGTTTTTATTTAGCTCATTGTATAAAGCACCATGAGGCTTAATCGCCTGTATGTTATCAAATAAAGCAAACTGCTCATTAAATGATTCTAGTAAAATCTCATCTTCAATTTCTATAACTTTTCTACCAAAGTTCTCTTTATCTGGATAAGATATATGGGCGGTTATTTTGACATTGTTTTTTGCACACAAACTTGTATAGTAATCTACGCTCTCTTTGGAGCCGGCATGACCACCGCAAGCAATATTCGCGATATCAATATACTTTACTAGCTGATCATCAATTTGATGAGCTACACCTCTTTCACCAAGATCACAATTTATTAGCAACATTTTACACCTCTCTAAAAATTATTTTATCACCAGCACTAAAGCTAGTGAAATCATCAAAACTTGTATTACCAATAATGTTCCAACCACTTGGTGTCTCTAAAGGAAATACTGTGGTTTGCGAACCGCCAATACCTATCGAACCTTTTGCTATTCTATTTCTAGGAGTATCTAATCTTGGTAGGCTGATACTTTCATCTAAACCAAGTAGGTATGGAAAATATGGTTTAAATCCTAGCATCGCAATATGATACTCTTTTGATGTATGCTTTTTGATAATCTCGCTAGCTGATAGATTAAGCTTTTTTGAAATATTGTCTAAATCGATGCCATCATAAACAACATCTATATAGTGCGGTTTTGAAGGTAATTCTTTTGTAAAATCCACGCCCTCAATTCTTGCTAATACGATTTTTTCAAATAGCTTTAAATCTGAGATAGTTACATGAAAGGCAAGAGAGTTGTAAGTTGGTACTAAGTCATAGATATTATTTTGTATCATAAAATTTTTATCAAATAATATATCTCGGTATATCTGTAAGATTTTAAGATTATCGCTAAGGTTTAATCTGTCGCTGACATTATAAATAAAGCAGCTTTCACTTAGAAAATAAGATTTCATGACATGCTTATAAGTATAGTTAAATTAAGTAACAATATACTATGATTTGATGCTAAAAGTAAATGTTTATAAAGACCCTAAAATAAATTTAGAGTCGAAAAAGATTCTTATTTAGAAAAATTATTAAAATTATTTAAGACGAACAACCAACACATCCATACTTGCTTCATGCAAGATACTATTTGCTGTAGAGCCTAAGAAAAACCTACCAATCGCACCTCTTCTATGACTACCTACAACCACAAGGTCATTGCTATTTTCATTAGCTTTTTCTAGGATGCTATTTGCTATACCACCGATTAAGACGCTCTTCTTACCGTCTATACCGTTTGCAGTTGCAAATTTCTCTAATGCTCCTTCAACTTTATCTGTCTCATAAGTCATTAAAGAGATGCTATCATTTGGGATAACAAAAGCAGTATCAAGCTTACTATTATAAAGTTTCGCTACCTCAGCAGCCTTTGAGACTACATAACAAGAATCACCCTCTAAATCACTAGGAGCCAAAATATTTTTATAATCATGTGCTCTACTGTCTAAAGTTTCGTCATCACAAACTCTAACAGTCAACACATCACAGCTTGCCTTATGAAGTACAGTATTTGCTACAGAACCTAAAAGAAGGTTTATGCCATGAGTTGCATGTGAGCCTAGCACTATTAGGTCGCAATTACTTTCATCGGCATAAGCTACAATTTCCGAAGCTGGATTACCAACTAAAACTTCGTACTTGATTTGTATACCATCAAGATGCTTATCGTCTATTTTCTTGATAATTTTGTCTAAAGCAACTTTTGCTTCCTCCTCGATAGAATGCTGAAAATCCACTATAGATGGAGCAAATGGAGCAACACAGTCAATTACTGTAACTACCTTTAGAACATCTGCACTATTCTTTTTTGCAAAATCTACAGCTGAATTAATTACAATATCAGCCTTTTCATAAACATTTATAGCCAGTAGTATTTTCTTGTAAGCCATTTTTATACTCCATTGATTAATTGATTTCTTACAATTCCATTATATACTCAAACAATCAAAAAAAGCATTTATTAAAATATTATTTTTTGTTTTTGTAAATATTTTTAAAATATTGCCAAAGCTCTTTAGGTATATTTTGCTGGAGTTTAAATGTGAATCTGATCATTTTGATAGGTTCATAAAGCTCTGTAGCTTCCATACATTCTCCAATTAAACCAAGAAAACAATAATCATCTGACTTATCAACTCTTGCAAATACAAAACTAGTATATTGATTTTCAATCAAACCTTTTTCTACAGTATTTGTAGTCGACTTATTCTTTTTTGAGAAGTAGGTGAATGAATTATCGCTGATAAATCTATTGTCAAACTGTGTAAACTTTTTACTTTCATCAAATGTCATAAATAGCAAGGCTTTATCATCAAACACTCGATAACCTGCGAGATTAACACCGCCATTTGTATAGTCCTGATTAAGCAAGTGTGCAATGTCTTTCTTTGAATATTTTTGGTATAACGCTAAACCTTGGATTTTATTTTGATAATATTTCTTCGCATAAATGATTTTATTGTACTCAAGCAAGTCTTTTGTCTGTATAGATAAAAGCTTATTTTGCTCAATAGTCTTATAAGCTAAAAAAGTTACATTGTAATTATTAATTTCTATTAATGGTTTGTATTCTGTTCGACCTGCATTTACTGTAAATATCTGTAAAGATAGATGATGCAATGCATTAGCGAAACTTTGTTGTGAAAAGTCAGCGATATTATCTTCAAGAAGCATCCTCAAATCATCAATACTAATAAACGGTGTATCAATCAATTTTTTAAGAATAAGAGTTTCATATAACCTTTTAGCTGGAGTAAACTCTTTGGAAATGAATTTAAGAATTTGGTACTCATCATTATTGAGTGTATTTATCGGCTCTTTGAATACTTGAAGAATGTCATAGTAAGTATCTTTTGCTTTTAGAATAACTTCTGGAGCTATAAAATTATGCCTCTCAAAATCAACCAAGCGAGGAATTCTACCAAGCTCTTTTTTGAGTTGAACATAGTCTTTCTTGATATTTTTAAGTTGAGAAAAGTTCGTTTTTTGGATATTGCGATAGATTAACTCTTTTGCGACACCTGTAAATGTAATAGTGCTTTTGCCACTAATGAAATTATTTGGAGCAACTACAAATTTCTTTAGCTCATCCTTGTCGTAACTATTGTTGCCACTTAAAGCAACTGGTATTAGGAAGTTGTTTTCATAGTTAGCTATAAAGTCTAAGATAGTTACAAATTTTTTATCGCGATGTTTTCTAAGACCTCTGCCAAGCTGTTGAATATAAACTATCGCACTTTGAGTTGGGCGTAAAAGGATGATTTGGTTTAGACAAGGAATATCCACACCTTCATTAAAAATATCTACCGTAACTATCACTTCAAGCCTTTTTGCTTCAAGCTCTTGAATCGCTAGCTCCCTTATATGCTCTGGATCTTGGCTAGTCAAGGATTGTGCTTTGATGCCTTTTTGATTAAGCTTGATTGCGATGTCTATAGCTTCATTTACATTGCTTACGAATAGTAGTGCTGAGCGTTTATCTCCACTAAAACCATAAAAGTGCATTTTATCGACTATATGTTCAACTCGCTCATCACTGATTAGTTTACTAAAATCTTTGGCTAGAGACTTTTCTGTTTCAAGATAAAAATCCTCAATCGCAAAATAATGAAAAGGACAAAGCAAGTCTTCCTCTAGTGCCTGATGTAATCTAATTTCATAAGCGATATTGTAGTCAAACAACTTGAATATATCAGCATCATCAGTTCGCTCTGGTGTAGCTGTCATACCTAGCAAAAACTTTGGTTTGAAATGCTTGAGTACTCGTTTGTAGCTCTGAGCGTCTGCATGGTGGACTTCATCGATGATTATATAATCAAATTCATCATGCTCAAATTTAGCTAATACTTCAGGATTTTTAAGAGTTTGAATAGTCGCAAACAGATAGTCTGCTGAAGATTTATTACTACCGGTATAAAGACCTATAGATTTTCCTTTGATAACTTTTGAGAAAGTCTCGCTTGCCTTGGCTGCTATATTTGTCCTATGAACTATAAATAGACATCTCTTTGGATTAACCCTTATCACATCAAAAGCACTTAAAAAAGTTTTGCCTGTACCTGTTGCACTTATTATAAGAGCTTTGTCTTTACCATCATTACGCAGAACATTTAAGTTTTCTAAAGCTTGCCGTTGTATAGTATTTGGCAATATAGTTTGAGCTTGTCTATATAATTCTAAACTAGTTGTGTTTTTTATACTTTGATAATTTAAACGATACTCTTCGATAATATTCCTACAATCGGTAGCTTTAACAAAAAGTCGATTAAACTCAGCGATAATTTGCTGATATATCTCTTGATTTGCATTTGTTTGAAAAAATATATTCCATTCATTATTTATAGTAAGGGCTGATTGAGTAAGGTTTGAGCTACCAATCATCATCGCCCAATTATCATCCTTACGAAAGAAAAATCCTTTAGCGTGGAAGTTTTCATTAGTGAGTACTTTTAGTTCTATATTTTCAAACTCTAGCAACTTATCCAAAGCTTTTGGCTCAGTGAAATTTAGATAGCAACCTGTTAAAATGCTACCTTTGATACCTTTCAAATTAAGTTGGTGCAATGCTTCTAATATACACATAACACCACTAAGAGTAATAAAAGCCACACTTATGACAAACTCATCGCAACCTTCAAGTAGTGAATTTATCTCTGTGACAATCTTTGCATTTTGAGAATTAGTGATGAATTTTTGTGTTTGATGATACATAGTTTAGATTTAAATTTTTACAGGAACACTAGAATCAAGATTCACGCTTGATGTCAGTCCTTTTATACCTTTACCCCAGCAGTAGATATCATCAGAAAGCTTCTCACCACCACAAGCGTAGGTTCTTGCTATACTTAATCTAGTGAAAATTCTATCTGTCTCTACTTTTTGAGGTGTGTTAAACTTGCCTTTCTTACCATTGCCGACTTCGCCATTGCTACCATCTCCCCAGCAGTATGCATGACCACCTAAGTCTAAGCCACAAGCATAATGTGCTTTTGTATAAATCTTTTTAAATTTAAGTTCAGAATCTATTTTTACTGGACCTTTTGATAGTTTTGCAACGGCTTTTGTACCAAGTTGTCCTCTTTTATTACTACCCCAACAAAAAGCTTCATTACTACTATTTAGAGCACAATTAAAATCATCTCCACTACTTACATCTTTCATTTGTTTACGCTTATTATAATCTGAGAGAATTTTCTTACTGATACCTACATTTTTATCTTGTGCCTCGCGAATTTTATACTTCCAGCATCTTAGTTGACCTGAAGCATTATATTCACAATTATAATCGCTGGATTTACTGATATCATACTCATCACTATATTTTTTTATCTTAGCATCTTGGCGGAAAATATTGTTTTTGTAGGCAAAATTATTATCAGTTGATTGATTATAATCATCAAATATGCTCTGAGTATGGGTATAGTTTGCATATATGCTACTGATTGAGAGTAGGACTATAAGTATAAAAAATGTTTTTTTCATATCTAAAATTATGTTGAATTTACTACTAGTATAGTATATCAATCCCAATACATATTACTACTTTCTCACTTTATATTTGACACCTAATTCCTTAATTCCAAATAGAAGAGCAACAATTTTGATTTATCAAATTCAATAGTTTTCATATAACCAATGCAAGATGAAAAACTATAAACAATTGAGTTTTGAAGATTTAGTTAAGATAGAGACGCTCATGTAAGAAGATTTTAAGCCAACTGAAATAGCGATAAAATTCTCTATAGATAAGAGTTGTATCTACTGGTGTATCAAAAATAATAGCGTTGAAAGTGAATTCAAAGCAGCTGTAGTCTACGAGTTGCTTGAGGCTGTATTGTCTGACTTCGCATCTACTATAGGAGCATTATCAGCCATATTATCTTCATCTACAGTAGGCACCGAAAAGCCGCTTGGTTCTAGTAAAGGGTTGTCAGTTACTAAATCACTATCTAAAGCAGCAACTCTTTTAGCTATTTCTTCTTTAGGATGTTCTGATGGTTTACATTCATCATCAACCACACTTTTTAAGTAGTCATTCACTTCTTTTGTAACATTTTTTTGGTTTTTGAGAACATCTTTTTGCATAAATTGTGCTTCATGAACAGAATCCATAGTCATGTGAGTATAAAGATACTCAGGATCAATCACAAAAGGTCTTAGTTTAGTGTTGTATTTTTTGGTAATCCCCGGGAAATCAATTGTATATGCTACTTTAATTTTCTTTTTGCCATTATTATCTTTTGTAACCATTGCGAAAAGATTAGCGTCTACCTTATAGTCGTTTCTTACTAAATGATACTGCTGTTTTCTATCAATAACGATTTGTCTAATGGGAGTAGCGTATACGCCATCCACTTTTATTGGCTTGTTAACTGTTGTTACACCTGCTTTTTCGAGCTCTTTAATAGCATAATTACCATCAGAATCTTTAGCTAATCTAAGGTCAATATCAATCATTTTAGCAAGCATTTTCTCTCTAAATTCACGCGCTTGTTTCAATGTAAATGCTACGCAAGTACCGGTATCATCTTTTTGGAAGCAGCCGTTTCTTTTGTCAATAAGTATAAAAAGTTTTTGAGTTTTATCGTAGTAAAGCTGATAGTCAGGAGTGTCTTCACCATGGCCGAGGTATACAAATTTATCTCCAGTAAGCATACCGCATGAAGTCATTACGACTACCAAAAAACTTAGTGATAATAATTTAAATAGATTACGCATATATACTGTTCCAAGATTTTAATTATATAGTCATATGATATTTTTGCTTAGCTGTGCTAAAAAGTAAAGGGTTAGATTTAAAAAAATACCCTAAAATTATACTTCGGCATTTTCTTTCATAAGTTTTTTATACTTTTTTTCAATCATTTGTCTTTTAATTGTGCCAAGATGATCAAAGAAGGTAATACCATCAAGATGATCAATCTCATGCTGGATACAACGAGCTAGGTAGCCATCTCTTTCAACTTCTACTTCTTCGCCAAATTCATTTAATGCTTTGATTTTGACTGTAGTTGCTCTTTTTACTTTCGCGGTAACACCTGGGAATGAAAGACATCCTTCCTCATCGTTTATCTGTCCATCCTCTTCTATAATCATGGGATTTATAGCGACAATAGTTTTTGGTTCGTGGTCTTCAAGATTATCGATCATTATAAAAAATCTTTTCTTGATGCCAACTTGAATTGCCGCAAGACCAACACCTCCAGCTTCATTCATAAGCTCACGCATCTCGCTAAAAGTAGCTCTCAGTTCATCATTGATTTCATCTTTTGTAACTTTTTTTGCTACTTCTTTTAGTACAGGGTGAGGGTACTTTAAAATTTGTAAAGGCATGTCTTGCTTATACTCCTTCGTTTTCGATATCTTCTTTCATTTTAGCCATAGCTAGTGCTGCTTGTACACAGTACTTACCTTTATGACCTTTCTTTCCACCAACTCGTTCGAGCGCTTGCTCTTTGTTGTGTGTGGTTAATATACCAAAAATTACAGGTAAATTATATTGGTGCATGACTTTTTGTGTGCCATAACTGACTTGGTCACATACAAAATCATAGTGATCTGTCTCGCCACGGATTACACAGCCAAGTAGTACGATAGCATCAAAGCTCTTAGTTTCAGCAAGTAATTTTGCAGCAAATGGTAACTCTACCGCACCAGGGACTTTTTTGATAACTATTTGACTGTCTTTTAAGCCATGAGAGTATGCTTCTTCCAAAGCACCTTCTAGCATCTTGTTAGTTATAAGAGCGTTAAATTCTGCAACAACTATAGCGATTTTTTTCATGGTTGATTTCCTTATAGACCTTTGATTGTGTGTTTCATTTTATCTTTTTTAGTTTTTAGATAGCTTTCATTATGAGGGTTTACAAAAGCATCGCACGATACAGTCTCTACATCAAAGCCGACATTTTTTAATGCAGTTATTTTTTTAGGATTGTTGGATATTAGCTTACATTTGCTGATATTATTGTACTTTAAAACTTGTATAGCTAAATCATATTTCCTATTATCAACAGGTAATCCTAATGCAACATTTGCCTCTACGGTATCCATATTTTCGTGCATTTGTAAATTGTAAGCTTTTAGCTTGTTGGTTAAGCCTATGCCACGACCTTCTTGATTTAGATAGATAAGAAAACCTCCTTCTTCATCAACCATTTGCATCGCTTTTTTAAGCTGAGACTGGCAGTCACAGCGTAGTGACCCAAATAAATCACCGGTGATACATGATGAATGCATTCTCACAAGAGGGTTGTCGCCGTTGTATTTTTTAGAAAGTACGACAACTTCGTCATTACTGAATTTATCTTTATATACAGACATTTCAAGTGAGCCGACTCCATCAAATGGAATAGTAGAGCTAACTTGTTTTTCTACAAATATTTCAGTAGCAAGGCGATATTGGTATAATTCTGCGATAGTTATAATAGGTAGGTCATGCTCATCGGCAAAACCCTTTAGCTCGTTGCCATTCATCATCGTACCGTCCTTGTTCATAAGCTCACAAAGTACGCCAGCACTATTAAAGCCTGATAATTTCATCAAGTCTACAGTTGCTTCAGTGTGACCATTACGACCAAGTACACCTTTGTCATTAGCTATAAGTGGGAATATATGCCCAGGTCGAGCCAGATCACTAGCTTTTGCACTAGCTTTTGCCGCTACCTGGATTGTATGAGCTCTATCTTTTGCAGAGACACCCGTTGTTACACCTTCTTTAGCTTCGATAGTTACTGTAAAAGGTGTCTCAAAGGTGCTGTTGTTTTTATCAGCTGCTACCATAGGAGTAAGCTGTAGCTTATTTGCTTGCAGACTATTCATTGCCAGACAAATAATCCCGCTAGTATATTGCAGCATAAATGCGATATTTTCTTGTGTAGCCATCTCGCCTGGAAGGATTAAGTCACCCTCATTTTCACGATCATGATCATCTATGACTACTACGCCTTTGCCTTGTTTTAGAGCGTTTATAGCATTATCGACATTGGTTTTTATTTGACTAAACATTTTTAAATCCTTGCATATATTTGTAGATGTATTTACCTGTTGCATCAGCTTCTAAGTTTACAATTGAGCCTGCTTTGTAATTTTTTGCTATAGTAGAGTCCATAGTGTGGGGGATAAGTGTGATACTAAATCTACTTTGTGAAACGCTAACCACTGTGATACTCATACCATCAATAGTCACAAAGCCCTTATCCACGAGATATTTTAAAAATTCACTTGATGCAGATATTTCAACAACCCAAGCACCACCAACATCTTCTATGCTTTTGATGATGCCTTTTTCATCAATATGACCTTGCACCATATGCCCTCCAACATGATCTCCATAGCGAATGGCTAACTCTGTATTCACAAGGTTGTTGAGTTCAAGTTTATCAAGATTTGTTTTTTGTAATGTCTCTGGGACAGCATCAAAACTTGCCATACTGTGCTCTGAATTAAAATCAGTAACTGTAAGGCAAGTACCGTTTATTGATACGCTGTCACCAATGCTACATTTATGACAATTTTCAAATGCTATATATATCGTTTTGACATTGTTTGTCGTTGTGATTCTCTTGACTGTGCCTAACTGTTGTACTATCCCACTAAACATTTTCTTGCTCCTTAAATGATGCATTTATCAAAATATCTTTACCTAATGAAGTTACTTTTTTAAACTTCAGCTCTTTCTTTGGGTTACTGTTTGCTATTACAAATGGAGATATATAACTATGGAATTCATTTACAAGCTCATCATCAATGAAGTTTTTGAGGGTTTTCATGCCACCCTCGACAAGTAGGCTTGTGATACCTGTATTACCCATAGCATTGAGTAGGCTATCTAGGCAAATATGATTTTTAGCAATAGGAAGTAACCAGTATTCAATCTCGTGTTTAGTAAGTGTTTCTTTCGCAATATTTGAAATATTTGTACATACAAATATAGTCGTTGCTATGCTTTGATCTAAAACCTGCCAACTTTCATCAATAAAATCAAGTTCGCTAAATAGCACAAATCTAATAGGGTACAACGCTTTTGGAATATCAAGGCGAGTATCAAGCCTAGGATTGTCTATTATGAGAGTATTTTTGCCAACTAATATAGCATCACAAAGATTGCGGAGCTGATGCGTGTTTTTATTTGCAGTAGTAGATGTTAGTTTAGGCGAATCATCACCATTTACAGCCATTTTACCATCTAAAGACATTGCCCATTTTGCAAACACAAAAGGTTGATTGTTTTTTTGATAATGGAAGAATATTTTATTAAGCTTTCGAGCTTCAATTTCTAGTATTCCGACATTTACATCGATATTGGCATCTTTAAGTTTTTGTACGCCATTGCCAGTAACTTTTGGGTTAGGGTCGAGAATTGCAATTACTACTTTGCTAATTCCTGCTTTGATGAGAGCTTCTGTGCAAGGTGGAGTCCTGCCAACATGGCAACATGGCTCAAGAGTAATGTATGCAGTAGCACCTTTAGAGAGATTACCTGCTTGCTGCAAGGCGTAAACTTCTGCATGAGCTTCACCAACTCGCTGATGATGTCCTTCGCCGATTATTCTGCCGTTGTTGACAATCAGACAACCAACCATCGGATTTGGCGAGACGGTATATTTGCCTCGTTTTGCGATAGTGAGGGCTTGTTGCATATAGTATTGATCAATATTTTTCATTTGCCGCTTATACTGTTTGTAGTTGTACTTAGGGCAGGAACGAGTTTTTGAGTATATTTGCAAAACACCAACAAAGCATAAGCTTTGAGCAATGCAAATACACATCTATAAACAATCTTCTTTCATCCAGACTATACTGTCGGCTTTGGAGTTTCACCAAATCTGCTGACCTTTTTGAAGGAAATCAAAAAGCGCTCGCGGGCTTCTGCAAAAACAGTTACCGCCGGTAGGGAATTACACCCTGCCCTGAAGATATCGTTTAGATTATAACATAATGAAATAAATGGTGGGAAATTATGGGGTATTATTTGCTGATCTTGTATGTATTAGGTTATTTTATTTCGGTTGTGGAGATAGCAGTGTGTACCGACCATTTTAGCTTTCTATATGGTTCTTACTGTCAAGGCTTAGGAAGACGGTGATGGTTAATTATCAAACCGATACTTCTCAACTATTTCGCCTTTAATCAAGTGTTCTTGAATGATTTTCTCAAGAACTTTTGGTGTGCATGAGTGATACCAAACATTATCTGGATGAACAACCGCGATAGGGCCTTTTTGGCAAACTCGTAGACAGTAAGTTTTTGACCTATAGATAGAGCCATTTTGAGATAACCCTAATTCTGATAATCTTTTCTTTAGAAAA
>JBLFYO010000015.1:0-23763 GCA_047609165.1 Francisella sp. | reverse complement strand
GGTAGGAACAGAGACTTTAGTCTCTGCTATAAAAATGTGCGACTAAAGTCACACTTCCGAAAATATTCCCCTTATCCTTTCAGCTCAACTCTGATATATAGCTTTTGTATTTATTATAATATTGGCTCAATTGAAGGATATGCTCCTTCTTCCAAGGGCTATCAAAGATGATATTAAGCATATTATTCTCTGGAAACACGACTATATCTGAATGCTCGCTTTTAGCTTGTTCAACATATTTTGAAATATCCGTCTTAAACTCTTCAAACAATTGCTGATGAGCAAGCATTTGTACAGCTGAAATTTTTATTGACTGAGCAAAGTCAATGCTTACAATCAAACTTAATAAAAAACCTGAAAATACTCTAAATTTAATTATCAAAATTATAATTAAAGTCTTAGAGCAAGATTAACTTTTATGATTTGAATATTCAACTTATATAAGATTGGCAATCAACAGTAAACATTAAAACACATAAAGAGCATATTGACCTAAGATAATGGTGGTGTAATATGAATAAAAAGCCAACTATTACAAATACTTAATTATCGTTAAAAAGATCTAAATGATGAATTGACAATTGAATTTTATAAACTAGATGATGCTAATACAAGTAAAATTTATGGAAAATACTTCCAAATAAATATTTGCAATAATTTTAGATTAATCAACTTTTTATCATTAAATTACAATATCACAGAAATTATCTTTTCTTCTTTATTTGTAACCATATATGCATTTTTATTACTGCTAGTAGAGACTACATGCTTAAGTTCGCCATCAATATAATGTGCTGCTGTTCCAGAATCTAAAGCTATACCAGGAATAATCTTCTTATTAATAATTTTATCTTTAAAAGTTTGTTTCCGCCCAGGTTCATCACTATAGTGTGGGCAACAACTACCTTTGATCATACCTAATCCTTCCATAACTCCAAGAGGCAACATAGAATCCGTAATAAATTGTTGATACCAACATATAGCTCCTGCACTTGAACCACATAATATTACGCCACTCTCATATGCCTTTCTTAAAACTTTCTCTAGTCCCCACTCTCTCCATAAAGCTAACATACTCCTAGTATTCCCGCCACCAACATAGATCATCTCTTGATTTATAATCATTTGCTCCCAATTATCTTGAGTACGACCAAACAATGAAAACCAACTTGGATCAGCACCTAATTTTTTGAAAGTATCCATAAAGGAAACAATAGTTTTTGAATCTTCGCCACTAGCTTGTGGTAAAAAGCAAACTTTAGGTTTAAAAGATTTGCATTGCTTTAATAAATAACTTTCTATTTTTAATTCTGTAATATAGTCAGTGAATTCACCACCACCAATAGCAATAATTTGTTTCATTGTTTCATCATCAATTAGTCTTCTAATTATTAGTCTAACAAAAGTAGTAACCCAATAATAGTCAAAATAAATAGCTTATCCTTTCACTCCAACTCTGCTATCATTTATACAGGAATTTTAAATACAGTTAAAAAATGTCATACCAAGCATTAGCACGAAAATATCGCCCTCAATCGTTTGCTGAAGTAGCTGGTCAACAGCATGCTTTAAATAGTCTTGTCCATGCACTTGAGGCAAACAAGGTTCATCATGCCTACCTATTTACAGGTACTCGTGGAGTCGGTAAAACCACTCTTGGTAGACTACTTGCAAAATGCCTAAATTGTAAAATAGGAATGACGGCAGATCCGTGTAATACTTGTGAAAACTGCTTAGCTATCAATAACAACAGTTTTATGGATCTCATCGAAATAGATGCTGCATCTCGTACAGGTGTCGAAGAGACTAAAGAAATTCTTGATAATATCCAATATATGCCATCACAAGGCAGATACAAAGTTTATCTGATAGATGAAGTTCACATGCTTTCTAAGCAGAGTTTCAATGCTTTGCTAAAGACTCTTGAAGAGCCACCAGAATATGTGAAGTTTATACTAGCAACTACTGATTATCACAAAATACCTGTAACAATACTTTCAAGATGTATACAACTTCATCTCAAGCATATATCTCAAACAGATATAAAAGCCCAACTAAAAGAAGTACTTTCAAAAGAAAATATAATCTCAGATGAGCAGTCTTTAGACTATATAGCGTACCATGCAAAAGGAAGTCTTCGTGATGCTTTAAGCCTTATGGATCAAGCTATCAGTTTTTGTAGTGGTAAGCTTGAGCAGGATCAAGTCAAGCAAATGCTCGGTGTGGTAGATAGTGAAGAAGTTTACTCTATTATCCAAGCAATTATAGATGATAATCCAAGTGCCTTATTACCAGCAATTAGAAACCTATCACTAAGTGAAAGCAATGCTGAAGCAGTACTTGATAGAATCGCTGAGATTTGGTTTAGTTGTTGTATCTATAGCTTTACGCAAAGTCTTGATGCTATCAATGATATTGATGTAGATGTTATTAACAACATCCTAGCAAAGATTTCCGTAGAGCAAGCTCATTTTCTATATCAGCTGACAGTCTCTGCAAAAAAAGATATTTCTCTAGCACCAAATTTTGAGATTGGTGTAACTATGGCAATACTTCGCTTGATTGCTTTTCAAAAAAAAAACTTAAATAGCCCTGCTACTATAGAGCAAGCAAATACAAATTCCTCAAATATTTCTGAAACCACAAAGAAAGATATCTCTAGACTTAAACAAGAGTTTCAACAACCCGCTAAAGAAAAATCTCAAGCTCAAAAACCAAAGGCAGTAGAAACACTTTCAATTTTTCAAATCAAAACTGAGACACAACCACAACCACAACCACAAAGCGACGATACACCTTTAGATACAAAATGGTTCAATCTTTTAAGCAAAATCAAACTAAAAGGCTTCACAAAAACTCTTGCTTTCAATAGCCATTTAATAACGATTGCTGATAGTCACTATGAAATACAGCTAAACGATGATGCTAAGAAAGTCTTAGAACTTGATCCTCAAAGTATCGCAAAACTACAGGGAAGTATCGGTGAGTATCTTAACAACACCAGCTTTAGGTTAGATATAAAAAATCTACCAAGCAACTCTACGACAAGAAACCAAAAATCTCCTGCTGAGATAAAGCAAGAAAATGCTGTACAAAAAATTCACAATGATGCAAATGTGCAACTTATCAAAGAATGCCTTGAAATAGATATAAAAGAAGAGAATATAGTTTTAACGGATTAAACTATTTAGAACTTTGTTTTATAATTGAGCGGCTTCTTTGACTGATAGCATTTCAATGGATTATATGGTTAAGCCATATACTGGCGACTTTTTTTGTTATATAAAATTCAAAAAACTACAAATCACTTCTTGCACTTGTAAACTTAATAAACAAAATATCACAATTGACAATTGACTAGCTATCCTTATGTTGAAATTTCAACAAATATAAGGATAAATGATGAAAAAGAAAATTTTAGGTTTAGCACTTTTAGCGAGTACTATGATGCTTACAAGTTGTATGGATCCGGAGCAGAATAGTAATGATGCTGTGTTACAGAATGCTTTGTCGCAAGTATCTATTACAGAAATATTAGGAGTAGCTACTGGTGATGGAGTTGGTATAAATCAGTTAAGTATTCCTGGTTTTGAAAATGCTACTGGAGATAGTCCAACTCAAGTTACCGTTACAGCTTCTAATGTACCACTAGTATGTGGTATTATAAATTCTGGTTTGCAGGGTTTTGTAGGATCTTCTACATCGACATCAGCAGCCTTATCTTCTCAAGCTGGAGTAGATTCGTTTTTAATTGGTATGGTCTGTGGTGAAGTCGGTGTATCAGCAAATGTGACAATTTCTTTCACTGCAGGTGGTAAAGACTATACGGCTACAACTACACTTACATCTCAATAATTTATGTTTAGTGCGTAATATCAGTTAATAACTTTAATATATACAGTTATAGTTTTGACTGATAACTAATAGTATAATACTTCTCTATAAACAATCTAATCTTTTAATTCTCATGTCACACATTCTCGTACTTAACTGCGGTAGCTCTTCTGTGAAGTTTGCACTTATAGATCCTAATACTACAGAGTCTTTATTTGCAGGGTTGGCTGAAAATATAGGTCAAGAAAACTGCTCTATCACATTTAAATCTGATGATAAAAAGCAACTTCATCTCAAAAATGGTCAATATAAAGAGATTTTCCTTGAGCTTAAAAAATACTTAGATAAAAAAGGCTTTTTTAATAAGGTGCTGGCTATTGGTCATAGAGTGGTAGCTGGTGGTCAGTATTTCTCAAAATCAGCACTTATTACACCTGAAAATTTAGAAAAAATAAAAATCTGTATCGCACTTGCACCACTTCATAATCCTGCTCATGTAGAGGGCATTAACTTTTGTGAGAAGATATTTGTAGGACTTCCTCAAGTCGCGGTTTTTGATACGGCGTTTCACCAGACTATACCTAGCTGTATCGCAGAATATGCAATACCTATAGAACTTACGCAGGATTTGCAGATAAGAAAGTACGGAGCTCATGGAACATCGCATAAATATGTATCTATGAAAGCTGCCGAGATTATTGGTAAAGACAAGGCAAATATGATTGTTGCACATCTAGGTAATGGCTGTAGTATCACCGCGGTGGTTGGTGGCAAGAGTATGGATACAAGCATGGGGCTTACGCCTCTTGATGGTTTGATTATGGGTACTCGTAGTGGTTCTATAGACCCTAGTGTATTTGGTTACCTTGCGGACAATCTTGGCTGGGATGCTAAAAAGACTACGATGGTGCTTAACAAACAAAGCGGTCTGCTTGGAATTTGTGGGCATAACGATATGCGTAAGGTTTCTGAATTGGCAGAGAATGGTGATGAACTTGCTGTAAAAGCGATAGAGATGTTTTGCCAACGCGCAGCTGAGTTTGTATCTAAATATATGCTACACTTTGATGAGTTAGATGCTTTGGTATTTACAGGTGGTATCGGCGAGAATGCCGTAGATATCCGTGAGAATATCGTGGCTAAACTAAAGAATATCGGATTTGCTATAGACACTTCTAAAAATAGTGCTGGTGAGACTTTTATAGAAAGTAGTAGCAGTCACAAAATAATGATTGTACCAACAAATGAAGAGCTGATGATAGCACAAGATACTTTAAACCTTATATAAGGAGATTTGATGAAAACATCAATATTTATTTTACCAACTTCCAAATATACTGGGCTAAGAGTACTAACAAAGTCTATAGAGTATGCACTTCAACAAGAAGGTTTAAAAGTTACGACCTTTCATCCTATTTATGACATGGATTTATCAATAGATGTGATAGAAAAATATCTACTAAATAATCGTATAAAAGACTTCGTTGAAATACTTTTAAGTAAATACCATGAAAAATGTTTAGACAAAGATTTTGTGGTATTTTCAGGGCTTTTTCGCCAAGGTGATAATTCCCATCCGTTATATGCACTAAATGGTATAGTTGATGAATTCAACATAGAGATTATCAAAGCGTTGTCAGCTAAGATTATAATCGTAAGTTATCATGGTAATAAATCTCTAGCCGAGCTTAATGAAGAGTTAGAGTATTCACGCAGAAGTTTGCCTAAAAAAACGGATGTTTTAGGGGCGATAATCACCAAGGTAAATGCAACTTATGATGAAGATGGACATTTAAGTTTCAGTCTAACTGATGAAGAAGTTGATACAGAACATCAAAAGAACATTTCTATTAGTGATTTAGAAAATTTAAAGGTATTTAAGCATAAAGGCTTTGAGCTACTAGGTGCTGTAGAGTGGATAAATGAAAAAACTTATCCTAGAGTACTAGACATAAAGAACAAACTCAAACTTGATGAACTAACAAATATCAATCTAAGCTCCAGAGTGCAACGAGTTATGATGTGTTCACGAGGGGTTGATAACTTCATCAAAGATCTTACACCGAACTCTCTTGTGATAACATCAGCAGATAGGTCTGATATATTGCTAGCTGTATGTTTAGCTGCTAAAAATGGTATGAAAATAGCAGGAATTATCCTTACTGCTAAAGAATACCTTAATAATGAAATCAAAAAGCTTTGCTTAGAAATAGCCGAAGAGACTAGTGTGGCTATTCTTGCTACTAAAAGTAGAAGTGTGAGTACTATTTTGCGTATTGCAAATATTGATGTGATGGGGATTCCTCTTGATGATAAAGAGCGGATTCAAGCAGTCAAAGATGTTGTTATTGATTCTTTAGACAAAGACAAGATTATCAAAGCAGTTAGTCAAAATTTCTCTAAACAGCAGATCATGTCGCCACCTGCATTTAGGTATCATTTACTAAAGATGGCAAGGCAAGCTAAAAAAAGAATTATCCTGCCAGAAAGTTATGAGCCTAGAACTCTACTTGCGGCTAAGCATTGTCAAGAGCAGGGTTTAGCTCAATGTGTATTGCTTGGCGATAAAGAAAAAATCAACAAAGTTGCTGAACTAAACGGTTTTACACTACCCGAAGATATCGAGATAATAAGTTTATATGAGAAAGCTTTTGATAGGTATGTAGATAAGCTAATTGAGCTTAGAAAACACAAAGGATTGTCAGAGTCACTAGCAAGAGATGCTCTTAAAAAACCTATTATGCTAGCAACGCTAATGCTACAACTTGGCGAGGTTGATGGACTAGTCTCAGGAGCAGAGCATACAACGGCTGATGTGTTACGACCGGCTTTACAGCTTGTAAAAACTAAGCCTAATGCTTCGCTAGTATCATCGGTGTTTTTTATGTGTATGCCGGATGAAGTTATCGTATTTGCTGATTGTGCGGTCAACCAAGACCCAACTGCCGAGCAACTTGTAGATATAGCTATACAAAGTGCTGAGTCTGCTAAGAAATTCAACATTGAACCAAGAATAGCGATGATAAGCTACAGCACAGGAACTTCAGGTTCGGGAGCTCAAGTAGATAAGGTGCGAAATGCTACTGAACTACTTAAGCAAAAAGCTCCAGAATTGCTAGTGGATGGACCATTACAGTACGATGCCGCGATGATAGAAAGTGTAGCAAAACAAAAAGCACCAAACAGCCCAGTTGCCGGTCGTGCTACTGTTCTGATATTCCCAGATTTAAATACGGGTAATACAGTCTATAAAGCCGTACAAAGAAGTGCTAATGTACTAAGTATTGGTCCAGTTTTACAAGGTATCAATAAGCCTGTTAATGATTTATCTCGAGGTGCTACAGTTGATGATATAACTTATACTATAGCTATTACGGCGATTCAGGCTATATAATATTTAAGTGTCATAAAAAAGTATAAAATACATATAAATGTATGCTTATTGTCTACATATCAATACTTGATAAGTTTTATGTTAGATTTTTAGTCTAATTACACTGTTATGTCTCTCATATGTAACTTATAATTAGTACATTAACAATTGTTAGGTATTTATCAATGTCAGATACTATTATTGTAAAAGTAAAAAACATGCAACCAACTGATTTCAAATTGCATGGCGTTCCAGTTATTCTGAGAGAAGGTGATAACCATATAAAAATTGAACATTGGTTGGTTATCAAAGAAATAGTTAAGAAACCGATTTCAGGCGGTTTTGTATCGTTGGATCAAAATGAAGAATTTTTAGCAACTGATTCATTTCAGAAGGAATGCTTCTTAGAATTTGAACAATATGGCATTCCTGCTGTTAAAATATCATCTCAAAAAGGTGAGCTGTCGGAAGGTGTTAAGCATTCATACGCGCTAGAATGGTTGTCATCGAAGGAAGAATTTCGCGAAAAAAGCAGAGATGAGCGAGAAATAGAAAATTTATTTATAGCGGGAAAAGTTTATAAAACCGCAAAATTTGCAATTGCAGTAAGTATAGTAGTAGCAATAATCACTTTATGTTTAACGGTTAAATTCGGGCGTTAGAATTTGGCCGGATATATCACAAGACATCATAAACGACGACTAATAGATGAAAATTCTATCTCAAACAGATAAACATTCAATATATAAAACTTTATCTCTATACTGTTATTTATAAGCTTTTGAACAAATGGATATTCATATGACACCAAACAAACTCCTACAAAAAATCTTAAATAAATACTCGTTCTCAGGTAACAATAACTTCGAGCTTAGAAATCCTGCGACAGATGAGCTTATCTGCTCTTTAGAAGAAAAATCTGCCGACTATACTCAAAAAGCTATAGCTAAATCAAAAGATGCTCAGGCGATTTTTAAGAATACATCCTCAAAGTCGAAATCAGAACTTCTGTATAGATGGTATAGCCTTATGATGCAACACTTTGATGTGATTGCTGAGATTATCACTATAGAAAGTGGTAAGCCACTAGCAGAGTCAAAAGGCGAACTTCAATACGGTGCAAATTTCATAAAATGGTATGCGGAGAAAGCAAACCGCATCGATGGCAGAGTTTTTGATCCAAATCTTGAGAATATGGAAGGTCGAGTTGACTATCAACCTGTTGGGGTTGTTGCTGCAATTACTCCGTGGAACTTCCCATTTGCAATGATAACGCGAAAGGTTGCACCTGCTATCGCTGCGGGGTGTAGTGTAGTGCTAAAACCATCAGAGCTAACACCACTATCTGCATTTGTTTGTAAAGAGCTTTTTGTCGAAGCCGGTGGAGATGAAGATCTATTGCAAATTGTTTGTGGTGATTCTAAGACTATAGGTAAAGAGTTTATGGAGAGTAAACTTGTGAGAAAAATCACATTCACAGGTTCTACTCGTGTGGGCAAGCTACTAATGCAACAAGCCGCTGATACCGTCAAAAAGGTATCGCTCGAGCTTGGTGGTAATGCTCCTTTTATAGTTTTTGAAAATGCTGATATTGTCAAAGCTATTATTGGACTTATCTCAGCTAAAATCAGAAATGCAGGACAAGTTTGTATCGCACCAAATAGAGTGTTTGTAGCTAAAAGTATCAAAGAAATTTTCATGACTAAGCTTACATCTGCAGTTAGTGAGCTTAAGCTTGGTAATGGTCTTGATGATGGAGTAAAAATTGGACCTTTAATCAATGATAGTGCTGTAAAGAAAGTACAGTCTCATATAGATGATGCGATATCAAAAGGTGCGAAACTAGTCTATGGTGGCGAGATTGATGAAAAACTTGGTGGTAAATTCTTTAAGCCAACTATCATTGATAATGTAACCGATGAAATGTTTGTAAGTTGTGATGAGACTTTTGGACCTTTGATAGCAATATTTGAGTTTGATAATGAGGCAGAAGTTATCGAACGAGCAAATAATACTAATTACGGTCTAGCTAGTTATTTTTTTAGTGAAGATATGGCTCAGATCCGAAGAGTTCGATCTCAGTTAGAGTACGGTATGGTCGGCATCAATACAGGAGTAATATCTTCAGAAAAGGCACCATTTGGTGGCATGAAAGAATCTGGTCTTGGTCGAGAAGGTTCTGATGATGGTATTTATGAGTTTATGGAAGCTAAGTATAGTTTGCAAAAATTTAGTTAATTTTTACGCTTAAGCTCATATAAATCTTTTCTTCTATCTCTTAGGTTTTTCACACTACCAAATTGATTAAGCTCACGTAGTAAATCAATATCTACATCAGCAATCAAAATCATCTCGGTGTTTGGAGTGGTCTCAGCTTTTATACCTGTAGCAGGGAAAGCAAAATCACATGGCGTAAATACCATGGATTGAGCGTATTGGATATCCATGTTATGTACATTTGGCAGGTTGCCTACACTACCGGCAATAGCCACATAACATTCGTTTTCTATAGCTCTTGCTTGGGCACAATTTCGTACACGAGAAAATCCATTTTGGGTATCTGTCAAGAATGGTACAAAAAGTATATCCATACCATCTTCAGCAAGTATTCTACTTAGCTCAGGAAACTCAGAATCATAGCAAATCAAAATACCTATTTTACCGCAATCAGTATCAAAAACCTCTAATTTATCACCACCTTGTAAGCCCCAAACTTTAGCTTCATCTGGTGTTACATGGAGTTTTTCATATCTCTCTACCGTACCATCCCTTCGACACAGATAGCCGACATTATATAGACGCTCATCTCTTATTTCTGGCATACTACCAGTTATGATGTTGATGTTATAAGAAATTGCAAACTTTGAGAATTTTTCAGTAATAGTTTTAGTATGCTTTGCAAGCTCTCTAATTGCTTCTGGCTCTGATAAATGGTTGTTCTCTGCCATTAATGGAGCATTGAAAAATTCAGGGAATAATGCAAAATCTGATCTATAGTTAGATACAGCATTCACAAAGTACTCAGCGTGTTGCATTAATTCATCTAGTCCTTTATACGGACGCATTTGCCATTGGATTAGCCCTAGGCGAATGTCTTTTTTGATAGTAGTTGCAACTTCTATTTGCTCTTCTTCGTAGTAAATATTTGTCCATTTCAATAAGACTGCATAATCGTTGGACTCACTATCGTCCTCCAAATATGATTTAATTATCTTGATTGGCTGAAAGTCATTGCTGATTTGGAAGTGTAAGACTGGGTCGTGTATTTCTTGTCTTTTTAGTTTACTTATATATTCTTTAGGTGACATCTCATTGGCATGATTGTGGTAATTTGGTATTCTGCCACCAAAAACTATGCTCTTAAGATTCAATCTTTCACATAATTCTTTTCTATAATCATACAGTCTACGCCCTAAGCGAAGCCCTCGAAATTTAGGCATAACAAATAAGTCAATACCGTATAGCACATCTCCGTCATCAGTGTGAGTATTGAAAGTGTAGTTGCCTGTTATCTTCTTGTAAGTGTGATTATCGCCAAACTTTTTATAGTCAACGATAATCGATAAAGCACAGCATCTTCGATGTTATATACCTCAATCATTGCTTCTTTCAACTCTTGATAATCATCTAAGCTTAAGAAACCTAAGCTAATATTTTCTATATTTTCCATACTTTTGATTCTTAAATAACTATTTTGATTAGTATAAATTATATCACGGTCTTGATTTTGTAGATGTTTAAATTAAAGTTTTAACTATTAGAAAAGGTAGGTTTTTGAGATGTATTTTGCTTTTGTTTATGCCAATAATTTACTCTTCTTCCTTATTTCTTGCTATAATATTGTGATTAAATTTTATCTAATAATATTAAATACATTTAAAAGGGTATATCAATGAGAACACATTATAGTTCAGACATTAACGAAAAATTAGAAAATCAAAAAGTAACAGTGTGTGGTTGGGTGCATCGTCGCCGTGATCATGGTGGTGTTATATTTTTGGATATAAGAGATAGAACTGGTTTGGTTCAGCTTGTGTTTAACCCAGAAGATGCTGATTTTAGTATAGCAAATAGCATAAGATCTGAATTTGTAATTCAAGCAGTAGGTACTGTAAACCTAAGACCAGAAGGTCAGCAAAACAAAAATCTAGCAAGTGGCAAAATTGAGATAATTGGTGAGAAACTTGAAGTAATCAACAAATCTAAAACGATCCCTTTTCCATTAGATAACTTTCAACCAACTGGTGAAGATGTAAAGCTTAAATATCGCTATATAGATCTTCGTCGCCCAGAGATGCAGAATAAGCTTATCACTCGTTCAAAAGCTATTCGTTTCGTGCGTAATTATTTAGATGATAATGGCTTTTTGGATATTGAAACTCCATTTTTGACTAAAGCTACACCAGAGGGTGCAAGAGATTACCTTGTTCCTAGCCGTAACTTTAAAGGTAAGTTTTATGCGTTGCCACAGTCGCCACAGCTTTTCAAACAGCTTTTGATGGTATCTGGCTTCGATAAATATTACCAAATTGTAAAATGCTTCCGTGATGAAGATCTAAGAGCAGACAGGCAGCCAGAATTTACACAGATAGATATAGAGGCTTCATTTATAGATGAGGGATATATCATGTCTACAGTTGAGACTATGATTAGAGGAATGTTTGATGCTGTAATTGGTGTAAAGCTAGATTCACAGTTCCAGGTTATGACTTATGCAAATGCGATGGATAAGTATGGTTCTGATAAACCTGATCTTAGAATTCCGCTAGAATTTATCAATATCAAAGAAGAAATGAAAAATGAAGAGTTTAAAGTATTCTCAACGCCTGCAAATGATGATGAATCAAGAGTTATAGCTCTAAGATTGCCACAGGGTAATGAGAGACTTACTCGTAAGATTATTGATGACTATACTAAATTTGTAGGTATCTACGGTGCTAGAGGTCTTGCTTATATTAAAATTAATTCATTATCGCAAGGTAAAGATGGTCTGCAATCTCCTATCGTTAAAAACATCTCAGAAGAGACTCTATTTAAAGTGATTGAGAAAACTGGTGCTAAAGAAGGTGATGTACTATTCTTTGGTGCAGGTACTACTAAGATTGTAAATGATTCTATGGGTGCTTTGCGTGCTAAGCTTGGTGAAGACTTTGAATTATTTGACAAGAAGTGGGCTCCTCTTTGGGTTATTGATTTCCCAATGTTTGAGAAAGATGACAATAGACTTTATGCTATGCATCATCCATTTACAGCTCCTCAAATGGATAGTATTGCAGATCTTGATAATAACCCAGAAAAGCTACTTTCAAGAGCTTATGATATGGTTATCAATGGTTATGAAGTTGGTGGCGGATCTATTCGTATTCATAAAGAAGATATTCAGTCTAAGGTTTTCAACCTACTTGGTATAGCTGATGAAGAAGCTCGTGAAAAGTTTGGTTTTATGCTAGATGCGTTATCTTATGGTACACCTACTCATGGTGGTGTTGCATTTGGCGTAGATAGACTTATCATGCTACTTACAGGCACTACAAATATCCGTGATGTAATAGCATTCCCTAAAACTCAAACTGCTAGTTGTTTGATGACAGAAGCTCCATCTAATGTGTCGCTAGATCAGCTTAATGAGTTAGGTATTGTAGTTAAAAAAGTTGAGTCTGATAAGTAGTTGTACTTACTTTATTATTTCTAGACCTCGGTTGCTGAGCGTAGTCGAAGTATGATCCTGAGTCTTATGTACTTGGTGTGAGACCTTGAAATAAATCAAGGGATTCGTTAGAATTCTGGTATAAAGAAGCCTTATAAATCCAAAATACGAGGCTTCGACTCCTCTCAGCCATCTTAGTTTTGAGATTACTATTAAATCTTATGGAATTTTATTCTTATGCAAAAAAACAGCCTAATAATATTCAAATCCAAGCTAGCTAAAGTAGTAGCTATTCTTGATAAAAAAGTCGACATAGAAACTATCGATGGTAAAAAAATAAAGTTACCACCTAAAAATGTTGATTTATTATTCACAGCAGAAAAAGACTTTGAACTAGAGAATGTAACGCTTATAGACATACCAGAACTAGAGCTAACATGGGATTTGTTGCAAGAGCAAGACTCAACAAATATTGCAGAGTTAAGCGAGCTTTTATTTGAAAAAGAAGGTCTTGATGAGGCGTATACTATTTGGAAGTTAGTCGATGCTGGTGAATACTTTAGCTTTGATGATGATTTTAATATAAACATTAACTCTTTAGAACAAAAAAACCAAATAATCGCAGATAAGCAAGAAAAGCTCAAAAAAGAGCAAGAGTTAAATGATTTCCTAGAACGAATAAAGCAAAAAACCTATCTACCAATAGATGAGAAGTTTTTAAAAGAAATAGAATCTCTTGCGACCCTTAAAAGTCCAAATTGTAGATTATTTAAGCATTTGAAACTAGAAGAGTCTGAGAGTAGTGCTTATAAATTACTTTTAGAGATTGGTTATTGGAATGAGTGCAACAACCCTTATCTATATAGACATGGTGCAGAGCTTGAGAGCAATCCAGCTGAGTTTAATTATAATGTAGAATCAGACGCTAACCGTGTAGATTTAAGGCACCTAACAGCCTATGCAATCGATGATGAGGGTAGTAATGATCCTGATGATGCGATTAGTTGGGATGCTGAAAAATCTATAATGTGGGTGCATGTAGCAGATCCGTCATCAAGTATGGTCTTTGATAGTGAGGTCGATATTGAGGCAAGAGCTAGAGGTTCAAATCTATATGTGCCTGAGCATATTATCTCGATGTTACCTAATAAAGCTACAGAGGTGTTAGGTTTAGGGCTAAATGAGACTTCGCCTGCTTTATCGATAGGTTTTAGCGTGTCTGATAGTGGAGATATTCAAAATACACAAATCTGCTTTAGTAAAATAAAAGTAACTAGACTAAGCTATGAAAACGCAGAAGCTAATGTAGCTGATTTAGATCTAGGTCAGATACCTAACTTTGCTAAAAACTTTACACAAAAACGCCTAACTAATGGAGCTGTAGAGCTAGACTTTCCAGAAGTAAAGATAGGCTTAGATGCTGACAAAAAAGTCAAAATTTCAAACTTACCAAGGCTTGGCTCAAGAACATTGGTTCGTGATACTATGCTCATGGGCGGCGTTGCGGTAGGAGAGTATTGTTTAGAGCATGACATCGCAGTACCATTTTCAACACAGCCAGCTCACGATATAACGCAAGAGAAGTTGCAGGGCTTAGAGACACTTGCAGATATGTTCGCGATTCGTAAAAAACTGCGTAGAGGAAGTCATTCGACGCAACCAAGTGTACATGGTGGTATGGGCTTAGAAAACTATGTTCAAGTGACTTCGCCTTTAAGAAGGTATCTTGACTTGCTAGTGCATTATCAGCTTAGAAATCATCTAAGTAATAAAGAAACTTTGGCTATTGGAAAAGTCGATGAGATTATAGCCCAAGTGGATATTCCTATTCGTTCAAATCGTCAAACAGAGAGATATTCTAATCAGCATTGGAAGTTAGTCTACTTAATGCAAAATCCTGATACTATCGTTACGGGAACTATTGTTGAAACTCTCGATAGAGGTCGCCTAATGGTATCGATAAATGAGCTGGCAATGACCAAGAAGTTATCAACTGGCGAGAAAAATAATTTAAATGATATTGTTAAGCTAGTAAACACCTCTGTAAACCTTGTAAATCAAGAGGCTTATTTTAAGTAACCCAAGAATATCCACCTTTCTCTCACATTAGACTCACATTGTTATCCACAATTATTAACAAGTCTCGAAATACTCTTCTAACAATAATCTAATGATTTTAAAACCTATACATTTAAAGGGTTTTTGATAAATTAAGTTACATTAAAAAATTATGGACATTAAGTTTTTAACAGACAACCTACAGAAGTATGAACATACTTATCCACAACTCATGAAAAAGTAGTTTGATTTTTTCGTAAACTATACAAGGTGCTTTAAATGCAACGCTTTTGTGGGAGAAGATATTGTCAGATATTAATTTGATAGTTAATTATGAGCTAAATTCATGTATCATTTTAGTATAAAAGTTTAGATAGAATAAAAAATATGAATTATGAAATTGTAGAGCCAAAGCTTGATGCGAAATATTGTGTGATTTGGCTTCATGGATTAGGTGCTGACGGACATGATTTCGTCGATATAGTTAGACACCTAAACATCTCACTTGACCATGTGAAGTTTGTCTTTCCTCATGCGAATGTTATACCTATCACCATGAATGGTGGAATGAAAATGAGTGGTTGGTACGACATTAAATCCTTAGATGCTAATAGTCTAAATAGAGTCGTCGATAAAGATGGCATTAAATCATCTATTGCTCAAGTAAATACTCTAATAGATGCTCAAATTGCAAAAGGTATCCCAAGTGAAAGTATCGTCTTAGCAGGTTTTTCACAAGGTGGAGTTATTGCTACTTATACAGTGATTACATCAGCAAGAAAATTAGGTGGCTTGATGGCATTATCAACTTATCTACCTGCTTGGGATGAATTTAAGAGTAGTACTACCTCTATAAATAAAAATTTGCCGATACTGGTTTGTCACGGTACAGATGACCAGGTGCTACCAGAAATTTTAGGTAAAGACTTATCAGAGAAACTTAGTGAGCAAGGTTTTGATAATGACTATAAAACTTATGCAGGTATGCAACACTCAGTCTGTCCACAAGAAGTATCAGATATATCAAACTTCTTAAGTGAAATAAGTTTATGAAAAAAATAACTATAGCAAGTCGAGAAAGTAAATTAGCTCTTTGGCAAACGCATTTTGTAAAAGATGTTATCAAAGAAAAGCTAGATTTAGATTGTGAAATAGTCACTATGAAAACACAAGGCGACATTATCCTTGATAAACCTCTTAGCCAGATAGGTGGCAAAGCTTTGTTTATGAAAGAGCTTGAGAGATCTATGCAAAGGGGTGAAACTAACATCGCAGTACATTCATTAAAAGATGTACCTTTTGAATTACCACAAGGATTTTGTTTAGCAAGCTTTATGCCAAGAGCAGATCCACGAGATGCCTTTGTATCAAACAATTTCTCATCGATTGATGATTTACCGAAAGGTGCTATCGTTGGAACTTCTAGCTTACGCCGTAAATCACAACTTCTTAATTATCGTAATGATTTGATCATAAAGGATTTACGAGGTAACGTGCAAACTAGACTTTCAAAGCTCGATAGTGGTAATTATGATGCTATTATCTTGGCTGGGGCTGGTCTTATACGCCTAGGTCTTGAAGCTAGAGTAGCTCAGTATATTCCGATTGAGATATCTTTACCGGCGGTAGGGCAAGGTATAGTTGTGATAGAGGTTTTAGAGAATGAACTTGAACTTATAAATTTTCTAAAAAAAATAAATGATGAAACAAGTAGTATAGTAGCAACAGCTGAACGAGCATTTAATCAAGAGCTTCAAGGTGGCTGCCATGTCGCAATAGCAGCCTATGCAACGGTTAAAACGAATGGGACTATTGATTTGCAAGCTATGGTAGCAAGTTCTGATGGTAAAGAAATTCTCAAAATCTCAAATTCTGGACTTAATCCAATGGAAGTCGGTTCAGAGCTCGCAAAGAAAATGATAAGCCAAGGTGCTTATGATATCTTGGAGAGATAGATGGGATTGTTGTTTATTTTAGTGGGAATTGGTGGTGGCTTTGGAGCTATGGCTAGATTTGGTCTTACTCAAGCGACAGTAGGTATTTCTAAGCAAATCCCTTTTGGTATATTTTTATGTAATGTAATTGGCTCATTCCTTATAGGTTTAATTGCTGCATTTTTGATAAAAACCAATCTTTTTAGTGAAGATATATCTATCAATATACGAGCATTACTTGTAACAGGGTTTCTTGGTGGTTTTACGACATTCTCTAGTTTTAGTTTAGATGTTTTGAATCTATTGCAAAGAGGAGAAATTCTGATAGGATTAAGTTATATTTTGATAAGTGTGCTGATTTCATTATTAGCAGTTGCATTAGGTTTTTATATAATACTAGGAGTATGTCGATGAAAAAAAGATTATTGATTTTAGTTATGTTTTGTATGGTTTCTGTAGGGTGTATACCTGTACTTGGTGGTCAATATGTAACTAATGCAGATATGCTAGAGTCTGATGAAGGTATACATAGTCTTGAGCAACAACAAGGCACTACAGTTAAGCAGCTTTATGATGCAATACATAAGGCTATAAAAGAAAATCCAAAAGAGTTTGAGCTTAAAGGCGACGACTTTAGTGAAAATAAATCTGTAATTTGGGTTTACTCTAGCAAGTATAGTCAACAAGTTACATTCTATGTATATAAAGATGGAGAGTATGTTTATCTTGGTATAGATATAGGTAAAGAAAGCAAAGCTGATGAAGATATCAAAGATATCTACTACTTAGAAGATTTAGTGCAAAAAAATCTCAAATAGGTTTAATTAATATTTGTTATTTAAATCATAAAGACATATGATTGACTTCTTTTGATTAAAAGAATATTAATGTTATTCATTTCAAGCAAAAAAGAGGATGTGTGAATTATATATTGTTTTGTCAATCCACGGAAATACGCGTTGAGCCAATATTTGATGCTTTTATTAAAACACTAAAAAAGTATAAATCAAGTATTGCTAATTATTTCAAATCAAGGAAGAATGTGGCTTTGTAGAAGGGTTAAATAACAAAATAAAAGTAATGAAAAGACGTTGCTCTGGATTATTCAAGCCAGAGTCATATCAATAGAGATTGTTCTTGGATTTAAAGAGTTACAGCGTATATGCAATTAACCTCCTAGAAATGGAGGAGAGCCAAACTAGTCTTGTTGTTGTGTAAGAATTTTCATTTAAATCACGGTTGTGGTATCATCTGTAAAATCAAGTAAGTCAAAGCTTACTATTAAAACATACATTACACAGGACTATTGTTTTTATGAATTTCGAATTTGCTAGAGAAAATATGGTTAAGCAGCAGGTTATGCCAGAAGGTATAGAGGTTGGAAGTTTGATTGAAGCGATGTCAAAAATTGCACGAGAAGATTTCTTGCCACCACAATACAAAAGCCTTGCATACTGTGACACAGCACTTACCGTAAGTGGTAAAGAACTCAAGAGCCCAATGTTTACAGCTAAGCTTATTTATGCTTTGAAAATCAACTTAAAAGAGACTGTACTGAAGCTTGGCATTGAGAGCGGCTATACTGCAGCATTGCTTGGTAGAGTAGCTAAAAAAGTTGAAGTAATTGACCATAGTGAAGAAAGTCGTGAAGTGGTTGAGTATTTACTTGCGAATGCTAATATAACTAATGTTAATCTAAGCGGTACTGAGCATCTTGCTGAAGTGATATCTAAGAACAAGAAGTTTGATTGTATCTATATATCGAGTATTCTTGCAGAAGATGAACTCGATGAGTCATTGTTTGAGCTTCTTGAAATTGGTGGTAGAGTGGTTTTTGTAATTAAATCAACCGTTTGTGATAGAGCTTACTTAACAACCAGGGTTGATGAGAAGGTTTATAAAAAAGAGTTTTTGTTTGACATTTACAATAAGTAACAAAACATGAAAAAGATTTTTTTATACATTGTCGGGTTGTGTGGTATGGTTTTAGCTTTTGCTGAAGGTACAAAAATTCAGGTAACTGCAAGCATACCTACAGCTGGGAGACCTATTGGTACGGATATCGCGCAAGACCCATATAGCGTAGAAAAACAATACTCAAAAGTAGATGATATAAAAAAAGACAATAAATTTTATAATCTAAAAAAAGCTGATGAAGTTGCAATGGCAGGTGAAGTCAAAGAGAAGTTTTATAGCTTGGTTGATATTTACAATTTAGCTACTGAGCATAATGCCGACTATCAAGCTGCTCGCTCTACTTTTGCTGCAAATGTTGAGACTGTACCTAAAGCTTTGGGTGGTTTGCTACCACAGATTGATTTTGGTTATAATCTTCGTCGTGATAACTATAACCAGTTTGGTGGTAAATTTACAGATACTGCTAACAATGTAAGCTTTAATGGTTCACAAGTGCTTTTTGATTGGACTAAATGGAAGACTTATACGCAGGCTACATATTTACAAAAGTCGTATGCAATGATTTATGCAAAGGCAGAACAAACTCTTATTGTCGATACTGTTACAGCATATTTTGAGCTTTTAAGAGCTGAGCAAGCACTACAGTTCCAGTTTGCAAATGAGGCTTGGAATAAGAAATTATACAATACGCAAAAATATCAATATAATGCGGGTTTGGTTTCTTATGCAGATTTTAAGACTACAGATGCCCAGTATCGCCAAGCTATAGCAGATAGGGTTGAAGCCCAAAGAGGTTTGATTAATGCAAAAGCGATGATGGCAAAGCTTACTGGTAAGAGAATTAGCTCAATACTTTATATTTCAGTAGATACAAAGTTTGGTGATCCTGTTCCTAATGATATTAATTACTGGATAGATACTGCTCAAAAGCACAATATTGATGTCTCTCAAAAAGAGTTTGAGTATGAGGCTGCAGGTGAGGGCATAGGTATACAGTGGGGTAATTTCTTCCCTAAACTAAACTTGGTTGGTGGGGTGCAAATGTCTCGTAACAAACTTGGTGGAGACCCTGCTCAAACAAAGAAGATTCCTACGAAATACGATGTTGTAAATATCGGTGGTGAGCTTAATTGGAATATCTTAAAAGGTGGTTCTGATTATGCAAGCTTGAAGCAGGCAAGTTATGATAACCAGGCTGCTAACTTCCAGTTCCTACAAACTCAGAGAGAGGTTTATGCAGGAACAGTCGAAGCTTTTCAAACAGTAGTTCTTGATGCGGTTAGAATTGATGCGTTTAAGAAATCAGTGTACGCGGGTCTTGCTTCGGTGAAGGCTATTTTAGAGGGCTTTGAGGCTGGTACACAAACAATTGTAGATTTACTTAACCGCCAAGCGATTCTTGTACAAGCTCAGCTTTCTTTTGCGGATTCTATATTTAATTATGTAGAAGATTATGTGCGACTTAAGGAGCTACAAGGAAGTCTTACGATTAAAGATGTTGAAGAGGTTAATACATTGTTAGGGAAGACTGATATTATTTCTCAAATAGCGGTTGAGTAGGTCTTTTTGTGAGCAATCAAGTCAAACTTTTTATTATTGATTTTAATGATTTTGATATTGATGATTTGGCTTTTAAACTACAAGGTTTTGGCGTTGAATTAGATAGCAATTCTAAGACATACAAAGAAAAACTTTTCTCTCAATTCATCCGTTATAAAGTTTTGAAAGATTTCTTGAAACTATCAAAAATAGAGTTCTCTATAAATCAAAATAATAAGCCATACTTAGAAAGTCATAGTTATACATATTTTAATATCAGTCACACTAAAAATCACATAGTTATGACAGTAGCCGATGAAGAGATAGGTGTGGATATTGAAGAGATTGTCAGCAAGAAAAGTTTTATGAGTATTGCTGGGCGTTATTTTAGTGATTGCGAGGTCGCGGAACTAGAGCGAAGTGCAGATTTAGAAAAAGACTTCTACACACTGTGGACTTTGAAAGAGTCGCAAGTAAAACGCAGTTCGCTAGGTATTGCCTATGGTCTGAAAGATGCATTGTTTTATAAAAAAGATGATCGTTGGATTAGTGAGAATTTGGAGAAAGATTTTGAAAGTTATTTATTTGAAAACTCAGTGATTTCTATTTGTTCTAAAGGTGTAGGTTTACATGAGCCGAAAATTTTTAGAATTAAGTCAGGTTTTGGTTTTGAGCCTATACACCATCACAAGAGGCAGCACTATTCATATCTTTTAAATGTATCAAAATCAATGAATATATCTGGGGGTTAGGCACTGTATCCAGAGGGCTAGCTCCATAAATACAGTTAGGAGAACCATTGCCCGTGATAACCTTATCAATATTTCCATCTTGTCCTTTTAAATTAATATAAGAATCTTGGTTTGGACCTCTATATATACAACCATCGAAGTTGACATTGTCAGGTAGGCGAGACCCATCAGATGCAGATGCTTGAGCCATTAAATTAACTCTATCGCTATCTCGAGGATTTAAAGTTATATCTGATGAGCTATCAAACAAAAAACCTTCAATTTTATTATCAGAGTTAGCTCCACCGTTTTTAGATTCAAGGTTAAAGCTGACTGTGCGAGATGACTCGTTATGAAAAACAACTGTGGTTGAAATATTGGCATATGAATATTTATATTTAGAGTCTAGATTATTTTCACTTAGATCAGCATAAACCGTTGCAACTGCAAAGATGCTTGCTAATAATATACATTTTTTCATAATTGAATTGCCTTTTTGTTACTTGTTGATAATTAAATGCATTAAGATTAATTATATATATTCTTGTCAATCTTTTGCTTTGGTCCATAAAAGTTATTTTGTAACTTACTTGGTTTTTGATTATTTATTGTTTTAAATCTTGTTATAATAGTAGCGTTAATAATCCTTTCGAGAAATATAATTCTATGTGCGGAGTAATCGGAGTTGCTGGACCTAATCAGGTTAGTTATTTATTGTTTGATGGTTTAAGTCTTTTACAACATAGAGGTCAAGATGCTGCAGGTATCACCACTATGCACGAGGGGCATTTTTTTACGCGTAAAAATACCGGCTTAGTTAGTGAGGTTTTTGTTGGTGATAAACTTGCAAAATCACTGGGTAATATGGGTATAGGTCATGTGCGTTATCCAACTGCTGGTAGCTTAGGTGCGGCAGATAGTCAGCCATTTTATGTCAATAATCCTCATGGAATAGTTTTTGCACACAACGGTAATCTTACCAATGTCCCAGAGCTAGCAAAGATGCTTCATGATATAGAGAGAAGGCATTTAAACACTTCCTCTGATTCGGAATTGCTTTTAAACTTTTTTGCTTGTGGTATGAATAAAACGCATGGTTGTCCAACTCTAGCATCTGTATACAAAGCTTGTGAGTTTGTTTTTAAACACGCGCGCGGTGGCTATGCTTGTACGGCGATGATTTCAAACTTTGGTTTAGTCGCATTTAGAGACCCTCATGGTATACGCCCATTGGTACTAGGTGTACGAGAAGAAGCTGATGGTGATAAATCATACATGGTTGCTAGTGAAAGTGTGTCGCTAGATATTTGTGGATTTAAAGTGGTTAGAGATGTAGCTCCCGGTGAAGTTATAATTATTACAGAAGATCGTAAGATTCATTCAAAAGTGTGTGCAAAGGATCCTGTTCTTGCTCCTTGCTTGTTTGAGTATGTATATCTTGCTCGTCCTGACAGTATAATGAATGGCGTGAGTGTATATCAAGCTCGTGTAGATGCGGGTAAGCTACTAAGTAAGCGAATCAAAGATGTGTGGAAAGACAAGACTATCGATATAGTGATTCCAGTACCTGAAACTGGTCGTGCTTCTGCTCAAGAAATTGCTACTGCTTTAGGTGTTGAGTATCGTGAAGGTTTTGTAAAAAATCGTTATATAGGCAGAACATTTATTATGCCAGAATCAGTTGATCGTAAGAATTTCGTTAGACGCAAGCTAAACCCTATTCCTGCAGAGTTTAAAGATAAAAATGTATTGCTTGTTGATGACTCAATCGTTCGCGGTACAACATCTCAACGCATCATCGAGATGATACGAGATTTTGGAGCTAAGTCTGTCTATTTGGCCTCTGTATCGCCTGCGGTATGTTATCCAAATGTTTACGGCATTGATATGCCAGTTAAGTCTGACCTTATAGCTCATGGTAAGTCTGTAGAAGAAATTCGTCAATGGATCGGTGTTGATGGGCTTATTTATCTACCATTATCTGATTTGAAAGAAGTGGTGCAAATGCAAAACCCTGCAATAGTAGAATTTGAAGATAGTGTGTTTTCTGGTAACTACATAACAGGTGGTGTAGATGATGCTTATCTTGATGAGTTAGAAAGACATAGAAAAGAACTAAAAGAGCAAGAGAAAAAATATAAAGGGTTTGATAGCTAATGATAAGAATTTTTGAAGGCTTAAGTGCCTTATCGCTATTTAAGAGAGAAAAAATTTTAGTAGATGCTAAAAAAATATCTAATAAAGTAACATCTATAGTTGCAAAGTATATCCATGTGGTAGAGCTTAATAGTGAGCTAAGTGCTGAAAAAGAGCAGATAATAAAGTCGTTACTTGATTACAATAAAGAATATGGCTCTGCTGAACTTAAAGGCAAAAATTTCATAACAGCTCCAAGAGCTGGGACTATCTCCCCGTGGTCATCTAAAGCTACAGATATTATTCTAAATACTGGTATCAAGGAAGTTGCTAGAGTGGAGAGAGCGGTGCTTTTTGCTATCGAGGGCGAAATTTCTACGAGCGAATTGGTTGAAATACAAAATCTTGTGCATGATCGTATGATTGAAGAAGTGTTTGCTGATGCTGATGACTTGCACCGTTTGTTTGATGTGGCTGCTCCAAAAGGGCTAGAGTCGGTAGATGTGCTTGGGTCTGGAGAGCAAGCTATCAAAGATGCAGATACTAAGCTTGGGCTTGCACTAAGCACACAAGAAATAAGCTATCTTGCAGATG
>JBLFYO010000014.1:0-25648 GCA_047609165.1 Francisella sp. | reverse complement strand
TTGATATCACAGTTAAGAAAATTCAAGCTCCTGAGCTACCAGCTATTGACGAAGAATTCGTTAAAAAATTTGGAGTAAAAGGTGGTGTAGATAGCTTTGAAGGAGAAATCAAAGAAAATATGGAGCGTGAGCTTAAGTTCATTGTTCAAAGAAAAATCAAAGACCAAGTATTTAATGGTCTAAGAGAGATCTCTGAATTTGAAGTGCCAAAAGCTTTGATTCAAAGAGAGATAGAAGCATCTAAGCAAAAACTTTTAAAGCAAATGGGTGGAGACAAAGGTGGGTTTGATGTAAGTCAATTACCAAACGACTTGTTTGAGCCAAATGCCAAAAAGAAAGTGGAAACTAGCTTAGTACTTGATAGCGTAATGCAATCTCAAAAATTTGAAGCTACTGATGCAGAGGTTGACAGTCTTTTAGATGAGATGGTACAAGCTTACGAAGATGCTGAAACAACTAAAAAAGACATCAAGAAAAACAAACAAGAAATGAGCAACCTAAGAGCAGTAGTTATAGAAAATAAACTAACTGATTGGGTATTAGAGCAAGCAAAAGTTACCGATAAAGAAGAAGACTTCTTTGAAGTAATTAATGAAAATATGCAAGCTCAACAACAAGGCGGATTTTAATCCAAGCTAAAGAGGTTAATATGATAACTAATAATCTAGTTCCTACAGTTGTAGAAAAAACAGCTGGTGGCGAAAGAGCTTACGATATTTATTCTAGACTTTTAAAAGAGCGAATTGTTTTTTTAAATGGCGAGGTGAACGATCAGTCAGCAAATCTTGTAATCGCACAATTGCTATTTTTAGAATCTGAAGATCCTGATAAAGATATCTTCTTTTATATCAATTCACCAGGTGGAATGGTTACAGCCGGCATGGGTGTTTATGATACTATGCAGTTCATCAAGCCTGAAGTAAATACTATTTGTATCGGCTTAGCTGCTAGTATGGGTTCTTTACTTTTAGCAGGTGGTGCAAAAGGTAAACGATATAGTCTACCAAGTTCGCAAATCATGATTCATCAACCATTAGGTGGTTTTAGAGGACAAGCATCTGATATTGAGATTCATGCCAAAAACATTATGCGTATAAAAGAAAAGTTAAATAAAGTACTTGCTCACCACACAGGTCAAGACTATGAGAGCATAGTTAAGCATACAGATCGTGATAATTTTATGATGGCAGAAGAAGCTAAAGAATACGGCTTAATAGACCATGTGATAACTTCTCGTGACGCAATCAAAAAATAAGGAAGCTAATTTAATAAGATGGCTAAAATTCTATACTGCTCATTTTGTGGCAAATCTCAACAAGAAGTAAAAAATATTATAGCAGGCCGTGATGGCAATATCTGTAATGAGTGCGTAAGTAAGTGTGCTACAAAGATGCACACAGGTGATGAAGCTGGTTCTATTGAAACAGCTGATGAGCTTTCATTTGATAAACTACCAAAACCTATCGAGATAAAAAAACATCTTGATGATTATATTATCGGTCAAGATAGTGCTAAAAAAGTACTTTCTGTAGCTGTATATAACCACTATAAAAGAATCACTTCACCTGCGCATGAAACTGCTGAAGGTAAGAGTGATGACAATAAAGATAGTGAAAGTAAAGACAATGCAGATACAGAACTTAAAAAAAGTAATGTGCTTTTGATAGGTCCAACAGGTTCTGGTAAGACTCTATTTGCTCAAACGCTAGCTAGGTTTTTGAATGTGCCATTTGCAATAGCAGATGCTACTACACTTACTGAAGCAGGTTATGTAGGTGATGATGTGGAAAATATCATCGTTAGACTGCTACAAAATGCTGAGTTTGATGTGGCTAAAGCACAAAAAGGTATTATCTATATAGATGAGATTGATAAGATCTCGCGTAAGTCAGAAAGTTCATCTATCACTCGTGATGTATCTGGCGAAGGTGTCCAACAAGCATTGCTAAAGCTTATAGAAGGTACTGTTTCAAGTGTGCCACCAAAAGGCGGTAGAAAGCACCCAAACCAAGATATGATTGAAGTTGATACTTCTGATATCTTGTTTATCTGTGGTGGAGCATTTTCAGGTATCGACAAGCTTGTTAAGCATCGAATGGACAAAGTTAGCATCGGCTTTAATGCAAATGTTATCCAGCAAAAGACCAATCTTGATACTCAAAAGCTAATGCAAAAAGTAGAAAGTGAAGATTTAACTAAGTTTGGACTTATACCTGAGCTTATCGGTCGCTTGCCTATACTTAGTGTGCTAAATGAGCTTACAGAAGAAGATCTTGTTAAGATTCTTACTGAACCTAAAAATGCACTTATTAAACAGTATATGAAGTTATTTGAGTTTGATGGTATTAAAATTGAATTTACTGATAAAGCACTTATTGAAATTGCAAAAAAAGCAATTGTTAAAAAGACTGGTGCGCGAGGGCTTAGAAGTATATTGGAAAATGTATTGCTAGAGCTTATGTTTTATGTGCCATCTAACGAGGGTATTGCAAAGGTTATCATTAGTGATAAAACTATACTTGAGCAAGAAGATCCGACACTAGTCATGCAAGATAATTCTCAAAAGCAATTAAAAGATATAATCTGACTATAGGAGATTAATAAATACATGTCTGAAAATTTGACTGTTATTCCTGTTATACCACTTAGAGATGTGGTTATATATCCCACTATGACCATTCCCCTTAATGTGGGGCGTAAAAAATCTATCCAAGCTGTTAAAGAATCATCTAACAACTTTAATAATTACATTATTTTAGCTACACAAAAAAATGGCTCAAGTTCAGGAGATACTCCAGAGAATATCTACGATATAGTAACTTTAGCAAAGATTGTACAAATAATGAAATTACCTGATGGTAGTTTGAAAATTATTGTAGAAGGTATATCTAAAAGGCTTGTAGCTAATTATTTAGAGAAAAAAGATTGTCTTTATGGAAATCTTGATAGTTTAAATATTGATGATAAATATACTTCAAAGGTTCTTGATAAAGAGCTAAAAGCAATACTTTTGTCAATTTCTGATTCTTTAAAAGATTTTGTTGATTTTAATCCTAAGATTACAAAAGAAGCTTTGGCTAAGTTATTAAATACAAGTCAGCCTGATGTATTTATTTATGAGATAGCTACTATCTTAAATACAGAAGTTCCTAAGAAGCAAAAAATACTTGAAGCTAGTGACATAAAAAATAAAGCCCTATTACTTCTGACTTTCCTCGAAGAAGAGCTTGAGATACTTGAGCTTGAAGCGACTATAAAAGATAGAGTAAAAGCACAAGTAGATAAAAATCAACGCGAGTACTATCTCAATGAGCAAGTCAAAGCTATCTACAAAGAGCTTGGTGAAGCTGATGAAGAATCAGAAGTTTCTGCTATAAAGAAAAGAATAGAAACTACGAAGATGTCTGATGAGGCAAAAGAAAAGTGCTTTAAAGAGCTTAAAAAACTAAAAGCTATGCCACCGTCATCTTCTGAATCAGCTGTTTCAAGAAACTATATTGAGACTATACTTTCTTTACCATGGGGTAAAAAAGCTAAAGTTAAAAAGGATATTAGTGCTGCTGAAAAAATTTTAGAAAAAGATCATTACGGTATCAAGAAAGTAAAAGATCGTATCCTAGAGCATTTAGCAGTACAGATAAAACGAGACAGTAACACTAAAGCTCCAATACTTTGCTTAGTAGGTCCTCCAGGTGTAGGTAAAACTTCTATTGGTCGCTCTATTGCTCGTGCTACTGGTCGTGAATATGTGCGTATGGCTTTAGGTGGTGTGCGTGATGAATCTGAAATTCGTGGTCATCGCCGTACTTATATAGGCTCTATGCCAGGGCAGATTATTCAAAAAATAATCAAGTCAAAGACAGAGAATCCATTGTTTTTGCTAGATGAGATAGATAAAATTTCTGCTGATTTTAGAGGTGATCCTTCTGCGGCATTACTTGAAGTATTGGATCCTGAGCAAAATAGCACATTTAACGATCATTACCTTGAGATAGATTACGATTTATCAAAAGTAATGTTTGTAGCCACAGCTAACTCATTAGATATTGATCCGGCTCTTCGTGATAGATTGGAGATAATCCACCTAGCAGGCTATACTGAGATCGAGAAGCAAGCAATAGCAAAGCAGTATTTGATACCAAAAGCATTGCAAAATAATGGCTTAACTAGTCGTGAGATTGCTATAACTCCTAAAGCTACTTTAGATATCATCAGATATTATACAAGAGAAGCCGGTGTGAGAAATCTTCAGCAAAAGATTGATAGTGTATGCCGTCGTTCGGTGAAAAACCTCTTACAAGCACCAGATACCGCAAAAGCATCTATCACTCAGAAAAATCTTGGAGATTATTTAGGTGTACAACAGTATGATTATGGTGTGAAAAACCTACAACCAAAAGTTGGTCAAGTTACAGGTCTTGCTTGGACTTCGGTTGGAGGAGATTTACTTACTATAGAAGCACTAGCTATGCCAGGTAAAGGTAAGATTAAATATACAGGTAGTCTAGGCGATGTGATGAAAGAATCTATCGATGCGGCATTTAGTGTCGTGAGATCTATCTCAAAAGAATACAATCTTGCAGAAGATTTCTATGAGAAAACAGATGTTCATGTCCATGTGCCAGATGGGGCTACGCCAAAAGATGGTCCAAGTGCAGGTATCGCGATGACTACAGCTTTAGTGTCTGTATATACAAATAAACCAATTCGTAATGATATTGCTATGACAGGCGAAGTTACCTTACGCGGTGATGTGCTGCCTATTGGTGGGTTAAAAGAAAAACTTTTAGCAGCTTTACGCGGTGGAATTAAAGAGGTTTTGATACCAAAACAGAATGTTAAAAATCTTGCGGATATCGATAAAGAAATAACAGAAAACTTGCTAATAACGCCGGTAAATAACATAAAAGAAGTACTTTCTAAGGTTTTTTAGTATTTTTTTAGTATTTTTTGTTGAAACAGAGTTTTTTTAGTGTTATAAATTTTAGTGACATATGTCAATTTAATCAAAAGGAGTTTGAAAATGAATAAAAGTGAACTAGTAAGCTTTATGGCAAAAGAAGCAGAAGTTACAAAAGGTGATGCTTTAAGTGTTTTAGATGCATTTATTGAAGGTGTTACTTCTGCGCTTAAATCTGGCGACAATGTAACTTTGGTAGGTTTTGGTACTTTCCAAGTTAAAGAAAGAAGTGCTAGAGAAGGTAGAAACCCTAAGACAGGCGACACTATCCAAATTAAAGCATCTATCGTTCCTAGCTTTAAAGCTGGTAAAGGTCTTAAAGAAGCAGTACAGAAATAATTGAATTTTAATAAATTAATTTTTTTAAAAAGGCATGCCTAAAGGTGTGCCTTTTTTTTATCTATGATATATACTTGTAAGCTAGAGTAGATTGTTGTTTAATCACTATCTCAAAATTAACGAATCCCTGAACTTGTTTCATGGTCTAGTATAATACTATAAGTAGATGCTGAAACAAGTTCAGCAATTCGCGAAAATTATTTGAATAAATTTATTGCAACAGTTTAAGAAACTTTGATTAAAATAATAGGATTGAAAATATGCTACAGTCTTTTAACGATAGACTAAAAGGTCCATTTACTTGGATAATTGTAATTACAATAAGTTTTGTATTTGTAATATCTGGAATGAGTTTCCTTTTTACAAGTGCTGGGGGAACTGGGTCGTATATAGTAAAAGTTGGTGATAATGAAATTGGTCAGCAACAATTCCAGCAGTATTCACAAAATCAGGGTGCTACAACAGAAGCACAGAAACGGCAAGTACTTGATCAGATGGTTAGACAGTATCTGATACTCGCGGATGCTCAGAAGCATGATTTACAAGTGCCCAAGTTGGCATTACAATCTGCGATATTTACAAATCCGATGTTTTTTGGCGACGATGGTAAGTTTTCAAGTGAAAAACTTACAGAAGTTGCTAGCTATGTAGGTGGTATGGGTCAACTTGAAGCGATGCTATCACAGAATATCGTCGCTGGCACTATACCAAATGCTATCCAAAGCACGGCATTTGTTACAAAAGATGAAAGTGCATTGCTTAAAAGCGCTTATGCGGTTAGTAAATCAGTTGAGTATGTAAAGTATACTCCTAAATCTCTTGAGTCAGAAATCAAGCCAACTAATGAGCAATTGCAGCAATATTACACGCAGCACAAGTCGGAGTATGTAAGTCCTGCAAAAGCTAGCATAAGCTATTTTGTGATTACAAAAGATGACTTCAAATCTAACGATAAAGTTATAGATGAGCAAGTACAAGAGTATTATAGTGAGAACAAAGACTTATTCGCATCATTTGATGATAAAGCAAAAACTTCAATTAAAAGCATTATTCAAAATAGAAAAGCACTAACTGCTTATAACTCATATACGCAAGATATAGATGGTATGAAATTTACAGATCTAGTGAAGAAAATGGGTAAAGCAAAAACTTCTAATATTGTCGATAACGATACGGCTACTGTCGAGGGTGTTAAAAACAGCTTATTTTTTGTAAATAAAGATAAGCAGGCAGCGATTGCTATAGTTCAAGATAAAACATTAGTTTATCAAGTAGACAAGCTAACATCTATGATACAACAAAAATTTGATGATGTGAAATCGCAAGTTATACAAGCTTATACTATTGAAAAGTCGAAAGAGCTTGCACAACAAAAAGCCGATCAGTCGTTGACTAGCTTAAACAAAGATGCAAAAGCTACCGTTAGTTTCACAAAAGCAGAAGTAACAAATGACTATACAGACTTACCTAAAGATTTTGTGAGTTATATCATAGAAAATGCTAACCAAGAGTATCTACTTTATAACGACCAAGATGACAATTCGTTCGTATATAAAGTTACTGCTGTTAAGCCACTAAAAGATGCTAAAGAAAAAGTACCTAGTGTAGTATCGCAAAACTATAAGCAAGAAGAGCTAAATTACTATTTACAAACTGTAAGAACAGAAGTCCCTGTAAAAATTAACGATCAGAATATATAAGAGATTGGAGATAAATGAAATAATTAAAGGCAGCTCCTCAATGACTAAATATATCTATGGCATCGCTGGGCCAACCGCTTCAGGTAAAACAGTACTTTCAATTTCTATTGCTAAAAAAATCAATGCAGAGATTATTAGTGTCGATTCTTCGTTGGTTTATAAAGGTCTAAATATTGGTACAGCTAAGCCAACTATAGCAGAGATGGAAGGTATCACTCACTATTTGATAGATATCATAGAACCTACAGAGTCTTTTTCAGTTGCTAATTTCATAACAGAAGTTAATAGGCTAAAAGTTGAGATTTGGGCTAGAGGCAAAGAGGTGTTACTCGTGGGTGGTACGATGTTATATTTTAAAGGCTTGATAGAGGGCTTATCGGATTTACCAGAAAGTGATCCTGCAATTAGAGCTACACTTGAGCTAGAATCCAAGTCAAAAGGATTAGAGTATCTATATAAGCAATTAAACCAGTTAGACCCTCAAGCTGCTAGTAAGGTAAATGCAAACGATCAGCAAAGAGTATTTAGAGCTTTAGAAGTGATAATGCTTAGCGGTAAAAAGTATTCTGAACTTGTGCAGACTTCAAAGATAGGCGGACTAGATGAAGAGCTTAGACTATGTGCGATAGTACCAAATGATAGAAGCTTACTTCATAAGAATATCGAGACTCGGTTTAAGCAGATGGTAGAGGGTGGCTTTTTAGATGAAGTAAAAACTCTTAGAGAAAACCCTAATCTAACTATAGAGACTACCTCTATTAGAAGTGTAGGCTATCGCCAAGCTTGGGAATACCTTGATGGTGGAGCGTCTTATGAAGAATTCTTACATAATGGTATTGTAGCTACAAGACAGCTCGCTAAAAGACAGCTTACATGGCTTAGAAATTGGAAGAGTGATGTTTTATTTGTAAATATGGAAGATGAGAATAAAGCCAATGAAGTATTGAAGTATTTTTTAGTAAAGTGTTGACTAGTAAAGTGTTGTAGTGGTAAGCCTTTGTGGTTTGCCCAATCTGGCTATATTATGAGTGGGTTGGCACAAGGCACAACCCCTACAATAATGTGGGTAAAAGTAAGGAGACCCCAATCAAGTTGAGGGTTCTGTATTTTTTAATGTAGAGACAAGCTGTGACTTGGCCATTTAAATTCATAAAAAAGGAAGAGCTATGAAAAAAATTAAAATAATCATTTTAGCATTACTAAGCATAGTGATGATATCAAGCTGTAGTATTTTGAATAATTGGTCTGAGTCGTCACAAGCATATATCAAGATAGACTATAAAAATGATAATGTTACTGTAAATAATACTACAGGGCATGATTATTCTTTGAAGATAGTAAGTGATGAAGAAAATGCTGATGGAGTTGAGATCTTAAAAACTAGTGATTATATTGATATAAAGCAGGGTAAGCATAATTATGATTTAAAGCTTACAAATATTGCAGAAAATGATAAGGCATCATTTACGAATTTAGATACAACTAAACTAAAAGAAAATTCTATGTATATCTACACTTCTGTAGAATCAAATGCAGATGTTTATGAAAATGCTTATGCGATAGCTTATAGCGCTTATTCAAATGTGAAGTCAGACAATTCTAAAGGAGATGTTTTATTCAATTCCAACCTTACTGATAACTATTTTAAGATGGTTGCTTTTCCAGTTAATAATGGAGGTGGAATTTCTACAGCTGAACTAAATACTGCTATTATAGTTGATTCTCCTAAAACAATAACGATAGCTGGCATTACTTCATAGTGAAAATACGGAATCGCCACTTGATCATAGTTGGTATGAACAGATTACAAACTTATTTGGTTCAAGTACTTATATTAAAATAGACTATGTTAATGATGCGGTAACTATAGATAATCAAACTGGTAAAGAATTTAACTTAAAAGTTATTTCTTATGATGCTGATAGACAGAATGAAAAAACTGTAGCTAGTAATTTTGTAACTGTACAAAAAGGTCAGCAAACATATAACCTGAATTTTAAAGCAAGCAAGCCTACTGATACTTCAACCAAGACAAGCCATAAAAATTTTATGCTAATCTCTACTGAATCGAAAGAGTATGAAAATAATGATGGTTTCAATGTTAGAGAAGTTACATATTGCGGTAGTGGTGATTTTAAAGATATAAGTAGGCATGATAAGATACTATTTAATTCCTATGCTAATCCTAATCTGTATATGAAAGTTGAGGGTTTGCCTATAAATAAAGATAGTTGCGATAATGGTAGTGGGGCTTCAGTAGATATGGATGAAAAACATAAAGGACAAATTTTACTTATTGGCGTAGATAATAATGGTAATAGTTACTCTACATCAGGAGCACCTGTTGAGCGATTATAAATCTTCAAATATGTTTGCTGATATATGTAAATTTTGCTAAAATATACGCGGAAGTTTAATTGTTCCAACTTGATAAAATAATAAAAACAACAAAATAATAAAAAGGAAGTGAAACAATGTCTAGAATATCATCTCTACAAGACCCGTTCTTGAATGCTCTAAGAAAAGAGAAAGTAAGCGTATCTGTATACCTAGTTAATGGTATTAAATTACAAGGTCAAGTAGAAGCATTTGACCAATTTTGTATCGTACTTAGAAATACTGTAAACCAAATGGTTTATAAGCATGCTATTTCTACTATAGTACCAGCTAAAAGCGTAAGAATGGTTTACAGCTCATTTAATCCATACCACCAAAATCAAAATGAAGATCAAAATCAAGATGAGAGTGTTGATGAAGTACATTCTGATGAGCTTGAATCGCAAGAAAATGTTGGCAACACTGCTGAATAATAATACCTATATCATTATTTTGAATCATATCACTAAGCTGAGGCTAAGCATGGTTCAAGATTTTATAAAATTCTTTATTCTCTTAAAGAATTTATCTATTCATTCCATTCGGAGTAATATTAATTAATGGAATTCTTTGAATCTTATGAAGCTGGTAGTAAATGCCTGCTTGTAAATATAAATTTTAAATATCATCGCGGATTGAATGCAGATTTGACTGAGCTTGAGGGTTTAGTTTCTGCTGCTGAAAAAACGGTGCTAGAAAGTCTAAGTTATAATCATTCAGAGCCTGAAATAAAGTACTTATGTGGTATGGGCAAGATGGAGATGATTAAGAATAAGCGCGATGAGATAGGTGCCGATCTTGTGGTATTCAACCACCCATTAAGCCCATCGCAAGAACGAAACATTGAGAAGTTTCTTGAATGTAAGATTATGGATAGAACTAGAGTTATTCTTGAGATATTCTCATTGCGTGCAAAGACACATGAGGGTAAGCTGCAAGTTGAGCTGGCTCAGTTGAATTATCAATCTACAAGGCTTGTAAAAGGTTGGACTCATTTAGAGAGACAAAAGGGTGGTATCGGTATGCGTGGTGGACCGGGTGAAACTCAGCTTGAGATAGATAGACGACTTATTCGCCTGCGTATCAAACAGATTACGCAAAAGCTTGAAAAAGTGAAACATCATCGTCATTTGAGTAGATCTTCAAGACGCAAGAACAATATCCTTACAATTTCATTTGTGGGCTATACCAATGCTGGTAAATCGACATTATTTAACAAAATATCTAATGCTAATGTACTAGTAAAAGATCAGCTTTTTGCAACACTTGACCCAACTCTACGCAATGTAAATGTACCTAAGCTTGGAGAAGTTATATTCTCAGATACTGTAGGTTTTATCAAAAACCTACCTCATGATTTAGTAGAGGCATTCCATGCAACTCTTGAAGAAGCTATAGAATCTGATTTGCTTGTGCATGTGATTGACTATGCTGATGAAGAGCATAAGGGGTATATCGAACAGGTCAATAAAGTACTTGGTGAGATAGGTATCGGCGATAAAGCAATGGTAGCTGTCTACAATAAAATTGATAAGCTTGAAAATGTTGATGCTCAATTTATCAAGGTAGAAAATGAAGAAGATAAGGTTGTAGCGAGAGTGTATTTATCGGCTGAGACAGGTGATGGTATTGATAAGTTCTATAAAAGCATAGCTACACATTTCAATACTGCTTGGATAAAACGAACTCTTGAGTTACCACCAAAATACTCAAAAATCCGAGCAATGATGTATGAGCTAGGAGTTGTTGAGAAAGAAAGTTTATCTGAAGATGGAAATTATCTACTAGATATAGTGATTTCAGAAGATGATTTTGATCAGTTTAAAAGAGATTTTGAGCTTGATTTAGAAGAGTTTTTTGTGAAAGAATCTAGTATACTTATTAGGGACTAAATAGGGCTTATAGTTGGTTTCACAAAAAAGTATTACGAAATTCTCAGCTTGACTAGGGAATTTTTTAATAATAGGGCATACTATTTTTATAAATAGTGGCTACATTTGAATAAATAGGGAATATAAATGTTAAACAAATTAACGAAAAAATGGCTTTGGGATAGAAATTCTGAGCAAGGACCACCTGATCTTGAGGAAATGATCAAGAAATTCTTTGGTAAAAAAAAGGAAAAAGATAGTGGTGGTGAAAATGAAAGCATTTATTCCAAAAATGCTGGCAAAAATGGATCTGGATCCTCAAATAATGTAGCTCCAATGTTTGAAAATCCACCAATTAAAAAAATTACTTTTATAGTTATAGCGGTAATTGTGACTACATGGATTGGCTTTGGTTTTTATGTAATACAACCTGCTGAGCAGGCAGCTATTACAAGACTGGGTAAATTTTCAAAAATGGTTGAGCCAGGTTTGCATTGGTATCCAATGGTTATAGATACTGTGTATAAAGAAAATGTCCAAGAATTAAAAACTACTTCTTTGCAAAGAGAGATGCTGACTTCAGAAGAAAATATTGTACATATATCATTTACAGTACAGTATCGTATTTCTAATTTAGAAGATTATTTATTTGCAAATACTGATCCAACCAAGCTTTTACAACAAGCACTTGAAAGTGCAGTGAGACAAGTTGTCGGTGAAAATAAGCTAGAGCAAATTCTAACTACAAACAGAGCTGTAATCACTCAACAAGTTCGTAAAGAGATGGAAGGTTTGTTGAAAACTTATAAGACGGGTATATATGTAAGTGAAGTGATTATGCAACCAGCGCAAGCTCCCGATGCTGTTAAGAGTGCTTTTGATGATGTGATCAAAGCTCGTGAAGATAGAGAAAGAGAGCAAAACGATGCACAAAGCTATGCTAATAGAGTTGTGCCAATTGCAGAAGGTAAAGCACAGAGAATACTTGACCAAGCCAACGCTTATAAGCAAAAAGTTGTTTTAGAAGCTCAAGGTGAGATAGCTCAATTTAATCAGTTATTACCAATTTATAAGAAAAATCCTGATATTGTAACCAATCAGATGTATTTCGATACTATATCAAAAGTATTACAGCATAATAAGATTTTCCTTATCGATGGCCATGGTGCTAAAAATATATTTTATGGTTTAGATGGCGCTGCAAAAAAAACTATAACTTCTAACTTAGATTCACAGGGGAGCAACTAAAATATGAAAAAGTTTTTAAAAATATTCCTAGTGCTTGTTATTGTTTTATCAATAGCCGCTTTGAGTACAAAATTTATTGTAAAGCAAGGCACAGAGACAGTTCTACTTAGACTGGGTGAGCTAGTTAAAGATAAGAGTGGTAGTGTGACTGAGTATGAACCAGGTATTCATATCAAAATACCATTCCTAGATACTGTCAAAAACTATGATATGCGTAATCGTATCTTAGAAGCAGATTCATCTAGAGTAGTTACAAAAGAGCAAAAAGATGTACTAATCAATGCTTATGTTGTTTGGAAAATTGAAAATATTTCAAAATTCTTTACAAGTACTAGCGGTAATGTTAATCGTGCTGAAACTTTATTGAAACAATTCTTAGAGTCTTCTTTGCGTGCTGAAGTTGGTAACAATGACATTCAAAGCCTGATCAATAACAACCGTGATAAGCTAATGATAGCTTTAACTCAAAGTGTTGAAAAACAAGCTAAACAGATTGGTGTGGTTATAATAGATGTAAGAGTTAAGCAGATAGACTTACCAGATACTGTTACAGATTCTATTTATCAAAGAATGAGATCATCGCGTCATAAAGTGGCATCCTCTATAAGAGCTGAAGGTATACAGTTGGCTGAAAAAATAAAAGCGGCATCTGATGCTAAAGTTACTGTAACGATGGCTCAAGCAGAAAAAGAATCAAAAACTATAAAAGCTGAAGCTGATGGTAAAGCTGCTAAAATATTTACAAATACGTATTCTAGTTCTGTACCATTGTATGAGTTCTTAAAAAGTATGAATTCATATAAAGAGAGTTTCGATGGTAAAAATCAAGTAGTATTTATGCTTAAACCAGATAGTAAATTCTTCCAAGGTTTCAAATTAGAGCCAGATAGTAAGCTTGCTGAAGATATGAAAAAAGCTAAGTAGGAATAAACTTATGAGTCCAATTAAAGTTTTATTTATCTGTAAAGGAAATATTTGCCGTTCACCAACTGCTCATGGGATATTTCAAGATATTGTAACTAAGAATAACTTGGCCGATAAAATTGCAGTAGCATCGGTTGGTACTAGCTCTCGTAAATGGGGGCATGAAGGTGATACTGCTGATTTAAGAGCACAAGAAATGGCTAAAAAATATGATTGCAACCTTTCCATGCTTTTATCAGAACAATTAGAAGAAAAGCATTTTACAGACTGTGATTATCTATTGGCTATGGACGAAGAAAATATGGATACAATTAAATCTATGTTTCCTTATGCTAATTTTGCTAATCTTACAAAGATGCTTAGTTATGCTCCAAGTATTCCGCAGACAGATGTACCAGATCCATACTATGAAGACAATTTTGAAAAAGTATTTCTAATGATAGATACTGCTTGCTATGGTCTTTTTGAAAAAATTAAATTAGAGAATGAATTATGATTTATCGTCAAGCAACATATATTATGGGGGCTGCAAAAGTATCTCAACTTCCCGAAGATACGGGTATAGAAGTAGCTTTTGCAGGTCGCTCAAATGCTGGTAAATCTAGTGCATTAAATACTCTTACAGAGCAAAAAGCTCTAGCACGAGTTAGTAAAACTCCAGGTAGAACACAGCTTATAAATCTTTTTAACTTAGAAGATGGTAAGCGTTTAGTAGATTTACCAGGCTATGGTTATGCAAAAGTATCTGAAAAGATAAAAAAGCTATGGCAAATTGAGATGGAACTATACCTAACTACACGCGAGTGTTTGTCAGGCATAGTTTTGTTAATTGACCCTCGCCATAATTTAAAAACGTATGATTGCTTGATGATCGAGCTTGCTATAGCTAGTAAGCTAAACCTACATATACTTCTTACAAAAGCAGATAAGCTAAATAACAAAGAAAGATCAGATGCTACTAAAATGATTGAAAGCTTTTTAGCTACCTTTAAGACAGAAGGTAGAGTGTCTTATCAGCTATTTTCATCACATAGCAAAATGGGTTTAGATAAGTTCAAAATCAAGCTTGATCAGTGGTATAAGGATTAGTTTCTAGCTATATTACTGTAAATTCATGTCATTCTGTGGCTTGATCATAGAATTTATATTTATATCTGATTATGTTTTTATCTATGAGTACTTCGGTCAGAACGGTAATATGAGAGCCTATTTATCTGGAGAAAAGTCTTTAAAATCAAAGCTTAGAAGTTATATCGTTGTTTGGAAATGGTAGGTCACTTATATTTACATCAAATGCTTTTTTGCCTTCGCTGTCTAGTTTGTTTAAATCTATCTCAGCCGGAGTATTCGGATGATCATAAGATGTGATATATAGCTTATTATCAGTTTGATCTTTAATGACAGTGTAAGCAGTATGATCAAACATTGTTTTATTGCCAAACTTCTCAGCTACAGTACCTTTTGCTATATCTACATTATTTAAAATATGCTTGATTCTCGAAACTGTAGACTCATCTTTAGGACCCTTCTCATTGGCATAATATCCAATTACAGCAGTTTTTACAAATCTTGAAGGCGGTGAGTAATCCCCTGGTAATCCCAAGAAACCATTACCCTCGCCTAAACCATTGATATTTTGGATAGATTGGTTGTGAGTTTGATCTGGGTCATCTTCAACTTTAATTCTTTGAATAGTATGGTTACTAAGGTTTAGATAGTTCCTTAGGTTAGTGGTATGCCAATCATAAGTTGGTGCATTAGTCATAACTTTTACATTTGTATTTACATCGTAAAATTCAACTTGGCCTTTAACATATTCAACAACTACACCTTTGCCGCCTTTATCAGTAATCATAAAATGTACTTCAGGCATAACACCATCAACCATAGTGGATTGATCAGCCCAAACTTTGTACTTTGTAAGAAGTTTTTTTGCTTCGACTACTGTAGCTGATTGACTAAGTACAAACATTGTTGACTCGACTATTGATGCATAGTTCTTGTCATCTTTAGTGACATTTTGATAAGTAGTAAAACCAGGTAAATAGTTTGCACTTAAACTCAAACCTTGACTATTTTGTCCATCAATAACAAGCGTTTGTCCATCTTTTGATAAACCTGTACCAAGTATAGCGTATTTAGAAGTATATGACTGACTAGGTAGGTCTAAATTTTTTGGAGCAGTGAGACTATGTTCACTGCCTTTCGGTATGTATAAAACTTTCCAATCCCAGTCAAATCCCCATTCCATAGTACGACCAGAAACTATATGATTATCTGGACCATTTAAGGCTATAGTTGTACAAGCTAAACCTTGTGAAAAGTGTATTGATAATGCTAATACAGCACTTAAGATTTTTCTTTTTAGTTTCACTATATTACTCCAAATTATTTGTATACTAAAATAATAGCATAAATTGTATATATGTAAGCTAGTTATATTTTTAGTTTTATATAGAATATAATAATTATATGATTTTTTTATAGGAATAACATGTCAGAAACCTTTCCAAGTAAGCACCCAAAAGCTTTGTGGTACATAATGGCTATATATATGTGGGAGTATTTTAGCTTTTATGGTATGAGAGCTTTATTGATACTTTATCTAACGCAAGAACTATTGCTTTCGGATAGTAAGTCTTATGCTATATATGGTTCATTTGTGGCTCTTGTTTATTTGACACCTATATTTGGTGGAATTTTGGCGGATAAACTTCTTGGCTTTAAGAGAACAGTTGTAATAGGAGCGTTACTTATGTCTTGTGGCCATCTAATAATAGGTATAGATGGAGATAAGTTACTTTATTTGGGTATGGCATTTATTATTTGTGGATATGGTTACTTTAAAAGTAATGTGCCTTGTTTGGTTGGAGAGCTTTATGCTAAAAATGATCCTAAAAGAGACTCAGCTTTTACACTTTTATATTTAGGTGGAAACATCGGTGGTTTACTTGCTCCTATAGCTTGTGGGGTGGTAGCTAGTATTTATGGTTGGGATTATGGTTTTGGTCTAGCTGGCGTGGGAATGATTATAGGGATATTGATATTTCTAAGTGGAAGCAAACATATACCTTGTCCAAGTAATAAGACAGTTTCATTTCGTGTTAAAACACTAGATACATTTGTAGTGTCTTTTATTGTTATCTTGGTATGTTATTATGCTCTTAAGTATCAATATGAAGGATATTTGATTTTATTCGTTACTATAGCAAGTGTGTTGTGGTTTATTAAGATTTGTATTACTTCAAATAAAAAGACTCGTAAAAAACTGATGTTGTTGCTGCCATTTGCTGCCTTTGGTATACTGTTTTGGGTTTTTGATGAACAGATATTTACATCGGTAGAAATGTTTGTCGAGAGAAATGTCAGCACTTCCATCTTAGGTTTTCATGTGCCTGCTAGTGCAATAAGCTCCGTAAATGCTTTTGCTATTATAGTTGGCGGTTTATTTTTTGCTTGGCTATGGAAGATCTACAAAGGTTTAGATGGCAATTTTGGTCGTATGATCAAGTTCATGTTTGGATTTATATTACAGCTACTATGCTTTATTATGCTAATATTAGCTGCTAATCAGGCAACTATTTATGGAAAAGCACCTATTATTTGGGTGGTATTTGCAATATTTGCCTTGGGATTATCTGAGTTGTTTATTGATCCTATTGCCCTATCTGAAATAACATCAATTGATAGTGATCATAATACAAGTTTCTTAGCTGCAATATATATGTTGTTTACTGGAAGTATAGCCGGGTTTATTGGTGCTCGAGTGGCAAATATGGCATCTTTCAAAAATGTCTCAGAGCATGCAGATCTGATAACCCAAGCACATCTCTTTGAAGCGTTATTCACACATATTGCATTAGTAATTGTTGGTATGATTATATTGTGGTTGGTGATAGCATTATTTGTGAAAAGGATGAAGTGGTAATTAGTTTATATCACAAGAAAAAAAAGGATACACCGCTATTATCTTCTGATTTAATTCTATGATTTTTATATTTTTTCTTTTTCGTTCTGATATTTGTAATTCTTGAAAAAGAATTTTTAATTTAGCTGGTTTATTTCTACCTATATAACGGCATCTGTCACTACTTAAACGATCACGAATTATTAGCTTGTCAGTATCTATGGTGCTGTCAAACTTTGCTTTTAGCCACGCTATAATCGTTTCTTTATCAGTCTCGCAAATAGTATTTATTTGAGATGTGTTGATTTTAAGTAGGTTATATTCTAAATAAATAGAGTATTTATAATTTATATTAATTTGCCAGCCTGTTGTGGTATTTGGATTGTTTAGCGAGTGCGAGATATCTTCAATTTGACTATTTTTTAGACTTATAGTTGTGATACTTTTAAACCATAAATGTAAAAGACTTTGTTGTAATTCTTCATCGAGATTTATGAGCTTATCTATAAGTATATTGTCTTCAATAACGATATTCTCTAATTCTTTACTTAAAAGTGTAGTCAAAAGATTATTGCTTTTTGCACAAATGCTAGCACTACGCGTGAGAGTTTCGCTAATACTAGGATTTATCTTTTCCAAAATAGGCATGATCTGATTGCGGATTAAGTTACGACGATACTTAATATCTTTATTGCTATCATCATATATATGACTTATGTTATGTAGCTTAGCATAAGTTTCAATTTCAGCTTTAGTATGGCTTAGTAAGGGTCTTATTACGGCACCAGCTTGTAGCTTTTTATATCTAGGTATTCCTGCTAAGCCGGCAAGTCCTGAGCCACGGACTGCTTGAAGTAAAAAGGTTTCAGCTTGATCATCTTGATGATGCCCTAGAAGTAATAGGGGATTAGAATAGTTAGCTATTTCAGCTTGAAAAAAAGACATTCTCTGCTTACTAGCCCAAGCCTCAAAACTTTCTCCCTTTGGTGCTTGAGATAGTTTGTGACTTATAAACTTGATATTTAAACTGCCACATTTATTTTCACAATGATTTTGCCATTGTTCGGCATCTTTATTGATGTTGTGATTTATATATATAGCTATTACTGGTAGGTTTATATTTTTGCAAATATCGAGTAGTACACTTGAATCGATACCACCGCTATAGCCAATAATTAGATGTGATGGATTATATTTAAGGATTTGTTTGACTATGAATGAGGCATCGATGTTCATCTAAACTAAGTAGCGCGCTCTAATTGTAGCTTTGACTTCTTTAAATGCCTCAACTAGATTTTTAGCTTCGTCATCTGCTGATTGAATATCTATTACAACATAACCAATATTCTCTTGAGTACGCAGATACTGACCTTCGACATTGATATTTTTTTCAGCAATGATTTTATTCAACTCATTCATAATTCCAGGAATATTTGCATGGATATGCAAAATTCTATGTGAACTGTTATCTGTAGATGGTAATGATAATTCAGGGAAATTAACGGCATTTAAAGTAGAGCCATTGTCTGAATATTTAATGAGTTTAGCACTAACTTCATTTGCAATATTTTCTTGAGCTTCGATTGTACTTCCACCAATATGCGGAGTTATAAATACATTGTCAAAATTTTTAAGTGGGCTTTCAAAACTCTCGTTTTTTGATGATGGCTCAACTGGGAACACATCTATAGCAGCACCTTTTAGTTTTTTGCTTTCAAGAGCATTTACCAAAGCATCAATATCAACTACATTACCACGAGAAGCATTTATAAGTACAGAGTGATCTTTCATCATAGCTAGCTCTTTTGCTGTGATTAGATTTTTCGTAGTAGCTAATTGTGGTACATGTAGAGATACAACATCAGATTGCTCAAGAAGTAACTTAAGAGAGCTTACTTGTGTAGCATTACCTAAAGGTAGTTTTTCTTCTACATCGTAGAATATTACATTTATCCCCATGCTTTCAGCAAGTATACCTAATTGCATACCAATATGACCATAACCAACAATACCAAGAGTTTTACCACGAACTTCATTAGCATTATCGGCAGACTTTAGCCATTCACCGCGATGGGCTTTGGCATTTTTATCAACTACATTTCTCACTAGTAATATAGCTTGAGCAAGTACCAGTTCAGCTACACTTCGTGTGTTTGAGAATGGTGCATTAAATACTGGGATACCAAGTTTTTGAGCAGTTTTGATATCTACTTGATTTGTGCCAATACAAAAACAACCAATAGCTGCAAGGTGGGTAGAGTTTTCTAAAACTTCTTTAGTAAGCTGAGTGCGTGAACGCAAGCCAACCATTTTGTAGTTTTTTAGTTTATCTATTAGCTCTTGACCTTCAAGTGCTGTAGATAGGAGGTCTATATTTTCATAACCAGCAGCTTTAAATGATTCTAAAGCATTGTTATGGATTCCTTCAAGCAGTAATATAGGAATTTTTTTCTTATTTAAAGAAAGTTTATTCATTAGATATTATTTCCTTAGATAGAGATTTTTGCTTTGATAGCAGGGTGATGATTGTAGTTCTCAAATTCAAAATTCTCATACTTATAGTCAAATATGGATTCTGCTTTATTAATGATCTTTAATGTAGGTAGTTCAAGAGGCTTACGCGATAGTTGCTCTTTTACTTGTTCTGTATGATTGTTATAAATATGGCAATCGCCACCAGACCAAATAAATTCACCTACTTCAAGATCGCACTGCTGTGCAACCATGTGAGTAAGTAGCGAGTAGCTTGCAATATTAAATGGTACACCAAGAAAAGCATCAGCACTTCTTTGAGTAAGCATGCATGATAGCTTATTATCAGCCACATAGAATTGAAACATAGCATGACATGGAGGTAATGCAGAATTACCCTTTGCGACATTCTCTTGAGGAGAAAGTTTTTCAGAGGGTACGACGCATGGATTCCAAGCAGATACTAATATTCTGCGAGAATTAGGATTGGTTTTTAAAAGTTCGATAACTTCTGCAATCTGATCAATACCTTGACCATTGAAATTACGCCATTGCGTGCCATATATAGGACCAAGCTCTCCATCTTTTGTAGCCCATTCATTCCATATACGCACACCATTTTCATTGAGATATTTTACACTAGTATCACCACTTACAAACCAAAGAAGTTCATGTACTACACTTGGTAGGTGAGTTTTCTTTGTAGTAACTAAAGGGAAGCCTTTTTGTAACTCAAAACGCATCTGGTAACCAAATACACTTTTTGTGCCTGTACCAGTTCTATCACTTTTAGCGACACCGTTATCTTGTATGTATCTTAGAAAGTCTAAATACTGTTGCATTTTTTACCCCTAGTTCTTATAAATACAAAAACAATTACAGCAGCACCAAGAATAATCATCGGCAAAGAAAGTATCTGTCCCATGGTCATCCAGTTGAAAAATATAAAGCCATACTGTGGATCAGGTTGTCTTACAAACTCGCAGATAAATCTAGCACAACCATATAAAAACATAAATAAACCAAGTACTAGGTAGCGAGGTCGTTTTTTGAGGGTTACAAGCCAAAGCACACTAAATAACACAACACCTTCAAAGAAAAACTCAAAGAGTTGAGAAGGGTAGCGAGGTAATGGACCGCCAGTAGGGAATATCATACCAATAGGAGAGTCTGTAACTCTACCCCATAGCTCTCCATTGATAAAGTTACCTATTCTACCAGCTCCTAAACCTATAGGTATTACAGGAGCTGCAAATTCACCTAAGTCTATCCAATTTGCACCAATGTTTCTTGCATATAATATAACTGCTATAAGTACACCTATAAAACCACCATGAAAAGACATGCCACCATCCCAGAGATATAACATCTGTAGAGGATTGTGTATGTACATGTCAAAATTATAAAAAATTATATAACCAATGCGTCCACCAAATATTACACCCATAGAAATATAAAATGTAAGGTCTCCAACTTGTTCAGATTTTATAGGAGCATAGGGTTTTACTTTAGCTCTATACATAAGAAGAAGCCAGCCAGAAAATATACCAAAAAGATACATTAATCCATACCAATGAACCTCAATAGGTCCCAGGTTTATAGCTATAGGGTCAATGTTTGGGTATTGTAACATTAGATTTATACCTTATTTTTTATTTTATTTCGAACTACTTAAGCTATTTTCACAATCTTTTTTTTTCTTGTTCTCATAAAAACAAATATAAGTACAGCAGCACCAAGGATAATCATCGGTAAAGAAAGTATCTGTCCCATAGTCATCCAGTTAAAAAATATAAAGCCGTACTGTGGATCAGGTTGTCTTACAAACTCACATATAAATCTAGCACAACCATATAGAAGTAAAAACAAGCCAAACACTAAATAGCGTGGTCGTTTTTTAATAGTTACAATCCAAAGTACTGTAAACAGTACAATACCCTCAAAGAAAAGTTCAAAGAGTTGGGATGGGTAGCGAGGTAATGGACCGCCAGTAGGAAATATCATTCCTAGAGGTGAATCCGTAATTCTACCCCATAGCTCTCCATTGATGAAGTTGCCCAATCTACCTGCACCCAAGCCAATAGGAACTGAAGGTGCAACAAATTCACCTAAATCTATCCAATTTACACCTATTGTTCTTGAATATAGGATAAATGACATAAGAGCACCGATGAACCCACCATGAAAAGACATACCTCCATCCCAGATGTAAAACATCTGTAGAGGGTTGTGAATATAAAAGCTCAAATTATAAAAAATAATATAGCCAAGACGACCACCTAGTATTATACCAAAAGCAAAATAAAGAGCTACATCACTTACTTGTTCAGGTTTTATAGGGGCCCAAGGTTTTATTTTAGCTCTATAGCTAGTTAGAAACCAACCAGAAAAGATAGCGAAAATATACATTAAGCCATACCAATGAACATTGATAGGACCTAAGTGTATAGCTACAGGGTCAATATGAGTGTACTGTAACATTTTTAAGATAACCTTTGAGTTCTATTTGATTGATTGAGATTCAAAATCTACAGCAGGAGAGTAAGTTATAAACTCAGCTTGAGTTTCTTTTTTACTCTCAATTTTAGTCTCTACTTTAGCTTTGGTAGTCTCAAGCTTTGTCTCTGTTTTTTCTTCAGTAGTTGCTTTAGGTTTTACTTCCACTTCTACTTTCACTTCGGTACTTACCTTAGGTTCAGCTTTTGTCTGCTTTGCAGGTTTTTTATCAGTAGCAGTTTTCTTGGTTTGCTCTTTTTTAGTTTTTTCAGCAGCTTTTGATTTCTCAACAATAACGGTTTCTTTTTTAGCTTCTGCAGTAACTTCTACTTCAGCTGCTTTAGTTTCAATAATAATTTCTTCTTTTTCCTTTGGATTAAGTTCGCTATCTACTGTTACAGTTTCAAACCTTAGATATTTGTGAGTTTTAACTCTACCTTCAGTAGTTACTTTTGCAGAACCATCATCTTTTAAGCTATCGTAGTTTTCTAAAACATCCTTAACCATTACAGATACAAACTCTTCAGGAGTTTTAGATATGATTTTTTTGATATTATCAACTTGGCTAGTTGTTACTTTAGCTTCATATTTTACCTTTGTAATATCTACAACTTCTTCAGCATTATTTATATTTATGTTACTGCTTCTATTTGAGTTATTTCTATTACCGCTAGGTTTTTTATCAAATTTATCGTTTCTTCTATTTTTGTTACGATCCCCATCACGATCATTATTAATGCCATTTTTATCATTGGGATTGTTGTTACGATTGTTGGTTTGTTGTTCGTTATTACGAGGAGCTTGTTTTTGAGATTGCTCATTCTCATTCTCATTAGCATTAGTATTAGTATTAGTATTAGTATTATCAGGACGAGGTTTCTTGTTGAAATCTTTTCTGTCATTTTGTCCTTTATCTCGATTATCAGTTTTATAATCATTGTTGTGCTTTTGTTGAAGCTTGTCATTTTTATTGTGATGTTTGCTTTCAGTTTTTTCTATGGCTTCTTTTTTATCTTCACTGCCAAAAATCATAGCAGAAAGTTTACTAAAGAAACCTTTCTTTTCTACAGAAACTATTTTTTTATCATCGCTGCTAGCATCTTTCACTTTCACTTCTGTTTTTGACTGATTCTTTTCTGCAGAAACTATTTTTTTATCATCGCTGCTAGTCTCTTCTTTCTTAGCTACAGGTTTTTCTAGTTTCGCAAGTGCAACTACAGCTTGTTTTTTCTTAGCAGCTTTAGGTATTTCTACACTATAAACTTCTTCGATAAGTTCTGGGCTAGTACGGTTTGATTTGTAGCTTGAACCCCAGATTCTTTGCATTTGAAATTTAGGAGATTCCATATTAAAGTTAGGGATTAGCATAACTTTTACTTTTGAAATTCTTTCGATATCGACAATGCTATCTCTTTTTTCATTTAATATGTAAGCAGCTATATCAACAGGAACTTGAACTCGGATTTCATTAGTATCTTCTTTCATAGCTTCCGCATGAATCTTGCGTAAAATAGTAAGAGCAGTTGCTTGAGTAGTTTTGATAAAACCATGACCTTCACAACGGGGACACTTCTGCATTACGCTTTCATTTAAAGAAGCACTTAATCTTTGGCGAGAGATCTCAACCAAACCAAGCTTAGATATACGCGACATTTGGATGCGCGCTTTATCTTGTTGTAAAGCTTCCATAAGCTTGTCTTCAACTTGCTTTCTATTTGGGAAAAAGCTCATATCGATAAAGTCAATAATCACAAGACCACCAAGATCTCTGATTCTAAGTTGGCGAGCAACTTCTTCAGCAGCTTCCATGTTTGTCTTAAATGCAGTAGTTTCTACATCTTCAGCTTTATTTGCACGAGATGAGTTTACATCAACTGCTACTAATGCTTCTGTAGTATCTATTACGATAGAGCCACCAGATGGTAGACGAATCTCTCTTTTGTAAGCATTTTCAATTTGTTGATCAATACTAAATTGAGTAAACATCGGTAAATCATCATCGTATAATTTTACTTTGCTAATGTCAAAGCTTTGTCTTAAAAGAGTAAGTTGTCTTTTTACATCTTCAAAACATTCTTTAGAGTCAACGATAATTTCTTTTACATCTTCCTTTAAGTGATCTCTTACAGTTCTGATTATGATGTCGCTTTCTTTGTGTAAAAGAGCAGGGCGTTTGATCTTGTGAGATGCACGAGCAATAGATTCCCATAGCTCTACAAGAGTATCAAAGTCATGCTTTAATTCTTCAAAAGTACATTCAACACAAGCAGTTCTTGCTATTACGCTCATGCTCTTAGGAATGTTTAAATCTTTTAGGTATTTTTTTAGTTTTTCTCTATCATCACCTTCTACACGACGCGAAATACCGCCACCTGTAGCATTGTTTGGTAGCAGTACCATGTATGAGCCAGCTAGTGTGATAAATGTAGTAAGAGCAGCACCTTTGTCGCCACGCTGTTCTTTATCAATTTGAACTATTAGCTCTTGACCTTCATTTAAAAGGTGAGCAATATTCTCGCCCTTAGGAGTATCTTTTAGATAGAGTTCTGAAACTTCTTTAAACGGTAAGAAACCATTTTTTTCTTCGCCATAATTTACAAATATAGCATTTAAACTAGGCTCTATTCTTGAGATGTAGCCTTTGTAAACATTTGCTTTTTTCTGCTCTCTATCGACATTTTCGATATCAAGATCTATTAATTTGCCATTATCTAAAGTAGCAATTCTAGTTTCTTCGCTACTATTACTGTTGATTAGTATTTTTTTCATTTTGTATGAATTCCTTAAATAAATGTATTTCGTAGTTAATCTTTTAACGGATCAACTCGTTTCGTGGTCAAAAGGGACCGCTTTTAATAAGTTGTAGTGGGTTTGTAAGCTATTTCCGTATCGAAACTGATTAGATTTACCATCTCTAATTCACCGCTTAAACTAAGGAACTGTCCTTAAATAAGTTAAACGATTATGTCCCATACTCCGCGTTGTTAAAATATACCATAGGCATTGCTATGCTTATATTTGAACGCCTTGAGTATGAAAAACTATTCAGCGTTACTATTTTTAACTTATTTATCTCCAGTCCCTAACTGACAACTCGGTTAAAGTACTATGTATGCAATTATTTGATATAATACCAATATTAGCTACTAATTAAAAGAAATATTAAAGTTTAATGGGTTTTACTTACTTAGATTACGCAGCAACTACGCCATTGAGCGAAGCTGTGAAAAGTACTCTTGTTGAGACTATAAGCAATCAAAATGATTTTTTTAACTCTGGGTCTTCGACTTATGAGCAGGCTGAGATTGTTAGTCATAAAATTGAGCTTGCACGCAAAGATATCGCTGAGACTATG
>JBLFYO010000013.1:0-26224 GCA_047609165.1 Francisella sp. | reverse complement strand
TAGCTAAAATTTGCAACGCAGATGTGGTGAATTTGGGCATTAAGATGCGTGCTCATGAGTTTTTAGAGGCGCCCTACTATTGATGTTAAGCTGTCTTGACCCATTTGATTGAGATAATGCTTGAATGTTAAATATTCTACTGTTGCTGCTAGTAAAAAAACATCTAATGATATGTTGAAAGTTATAATAAAAAAACATCAAAATTCTAATGATGTTAAAACAAATGATATAAAGACTAACTACTATGATGACATAATTAATAATGTACTGCTAAAGCAAAGACTAATTCCCGAAGACTGTTTTTTGGTTCCTAATTATTTAAAGAAAGTGTGATATGTTAACTGATCACATTTGGGATATTCGATAGTGGCTGAGCGTACTTGTTGTACTATTAGAGTAAGACACCAAGGATTTATCCTAATAGTTTAAAATCAAGATCCTTAACTAACTTTCTGCCTCTTAAAGGATTAAACATTATAGAGCTGAGAGATAAATGATCAGCTCCAGCATCAAGATACTCTTTGGCATCTTTTAATGTATATACACCACCTCCACCAATAAGAGTAATAGCATCGCCAAACTTATCTTTAGCAGCTTTAACAGCTGGTAAGCTAAGAGCTTTAAGCGGATAGCCAGATATACCACCATTATCAGATGGGAGCGTATTACATAAATGAAAAGTTGTTATTCCAACGCTTAAATACTCAGATATTTTTGCATTTATATCAATATTAGGTGGAAATTTAATAATTAGGTTTTTATCTTTGAAAATACTCGCAAGTTCTTTTGGAAAATCACAAATCATCGCATTTGGACAACCGATATTTATCTCGATATTTTTACAATTCGCGAATTTCTTATCATTTAAGATATCTGCAAATTTCTGCCAATCATTCATATCCAAAGCAGCTAGAGATATTATATCTTGTGATCTCTTGAGCGGATTAATATTTGCTAAACCTGGGTTGCGTAAACCAATCTTATTACGCCATGCATTTTTACCAACCTTGCGAATAGTCTTTATGCACTGTTTAATAAGCCCTTTGCGACGCTTAAGTGTAAATGAGCCGTATACATTAGATGTTTCTTTAAATTTTAAATATCGACCAAATGGTGGTGCAATGATGATATTTTTAAGATTTTGGTTTTGCATGGACTAAATATATTCCTTAAGTTTTACGACTATATCATCAGCCGCTAAAAGTGGTCTACCTACGATTATATAGTCAACCCCTAATTCTTTTGCTTTTTGTGGAGTTAGAGCATTGAAATGATCATCTTTCAAATCAGTCTCAAGCCTTACACCAGGTACATATAATTTAATTTTACCACCAAATTTAGCTTTTACATCAGCTACTAAATGTGGGTGGCAAATAAAGTCTGTAACACCTAAACCTACACATCTTTCAAATTTTGCCAAGCTATCGGCTTTATCAAAATCAGCATCACTACTAAGCGTTATAACTGCTAGGGGTATAGCATCTGTCTTTGCAGTAAGGGCTGCTTCTACCATTTTATCGCTACCTGTGCCATGAAATGTAAAGTATTTAAAATTTGGTATCGCTTTTGAATAATTTTCGATAGCGGTCTTAACTGTATTTGGGATATCATGCAGTTTAAAATCAAGGAATATATCCTTATCGCCAACAAGCTCGTTTATCTCTTTGAAAGAAAGAGTAGAGCAGAGGATATGCCCTATTTTCACACAATCAACATGCTTTGCTATAGTAGCTGTTTTTTCTAGTGCTGACTTTGAGATACCATCAGCTGAGAACATTATTTTCATAAAATGTTTGGAAGAGTTAGATTATTAAAATGATAGTGTACTTTAGTGTCATAGTAAACGATATTTTTCTATTTAAGCTATTTTATAAGCACTCTAAAACAAAAATCTAAATTTGATAAGGCACTTCTATTATTACTCGCGTATCACCCTTATTACTAATATTCTTAAGTCCCCATTTTAATAGGAATACTCTTTGGTTATGTAACATACTATGCCAAAACTTACGATTCTGCACTTTTGGAAGTACTACTGTCGATAACCCATCATTACTGCTATCACTACATTTAATGTACTTGATAAAATAGTAAACAAAAGATTCAATCTTAGGCTCTATAACAATCAACTCATGCTTGATGCCTAACTTCTGCCAGTCATATTTTAGCTTCTGGGTTTCACTTTCATCCATATTTATAGTTACCATATCTATGTTATGAGATATCGATTGAGCAAATTCAATAGCCTTTAATGTTCCTTTATGTAAGCTTGAGATAGGCATAACTATTTTGATATTGTTAGTCGCTTTTTGTGATATCTCAATAACATCACAGAAATTAAGCTCTAAACTTTTATTAACACTAATATAGTGCCTTCTAATACCATAAAAAAACATTATCAATAAAGGAATAGCTACCACAACTATCCAAGCACCTTCCATAAATTTAGACTCCGCGATTATCAGCACAGTAATAAAAGTTGCGATACAGCCGATTAAATTGATAGCAGCCTTTAGATACCATCTTTTTACTGTAGCTCTTTTTTTATACCAAAATACTAGCAGACCACTTTGGCAAAGAGTAAAAGCTAAAAATACACCTATCGAATATAAAGGGATAAGTGAGCTAGTATCAGCATCAAAGAGAAATATCAGCCCGATAGCCAATAAAGCTAACATTATGATTCCATTTCTAAATGCTAATCTTTCATCTTTGTTTTTAAATTGAGCAGGTAGAAAACCATCTTTGCTTAAAATTGAAGCTAAAATAGGAAATGCCAAGAAAGAAGTATTTGCCGCAATTATCAAAATAAGACAAGTAGCTAACTGCAAGAAATAGTAAGTCATTCCATTACCAAAAATACTATGCCCAAGCTGAGAAAGAGCACTCTGATCTATTAAAGGATGGATGTTTATTTTATAAGATAAAAACCCAATTCCTGCGAACATTATTATCAAAAGGACTATCAACAACATGAGCGTCAATATAGCATTTCTTTTTCTATCTGGACGAAATAGCGATACACCGTTTGCAATAGCCTCGATACCCGTCATAGCAGAACATCCTGATGAAAATGCTCGCAAAATCAGAGTTATCGTCAGAGCTTGGTTTACAGCGACTAAATGATTGGTTGTAGTTGTGTAATCTATCGGGTGTAAGTGTCCTGTGATGAGATTATAAAGCCCAATCCCAAGCATTGTGAAAATTATTAGAATAAAAGCATATGTAGGCCAGACTAGTATTGTTGCTGTGTCTTTGACTCCTCGCAGATTGATCCACATCATTACAATAATCGCAAAAACTGCCATTTCGACTCTATATTCGATTAATGAAGGGATTGCTGATGTAATAGCCAATATCCCAGCAGAGACACTTACAGCAACAGTTAAAACATAGTCTATTAATAAAGCCCCTCCGGCTATCAACCCCATTGGTACACCAAGATTTTCCTTGGCAACCATATAAGCACCACCACCTTTAGGGTAAGCATTTATAGTTTGAATATAAGAAATACCTACTATCACTATCAAAGCGACGATAAACAGCGATACATGAAATGACATGCTCAGTGCTACAGCTCCAGCTACAGCCAATGTAGATAAAATCTCTCCTGTAGCATAAGCAACTGATGATAATGCATCTGAAGATAAAATAGGTAAGGCAAATTTCTTAGGTAAAGTGTATTGTTCTAATTTTGTTTTAGAAATAGGGTTTCCAAAAATTATATTCCAAAGCATTTTGTATTACTCCAAATTTAAGGGTTTAGTTAAAACTTGTCGATACTACTCCTGTATTTTGTTTTAAGCAATTTTTTTACAGCGGAATAATTTTGTATTACTTTTATAGCTTGTTAGCTATATTACAAAATATTAATTGGTGTTTTGACATTAGAGAGAATATAGTGTTTGTTATAGTTAAAACTAGATAAAGGTAAATCAGGTGTTTAAAAAAATATATTCAGCAGGGCTAGCAATATGCTTATCATCATGTAGTGTAATCGGAATAAATAGCACTCCCCAAGCTAAATACCAAAGTATCGAAAAAAATAACAGTTTCTCTATAAGGGTATATGATCCAGTAGTCGAAGCACAAATTACAGTTGCAGATAAAGACTACAAATCTGCGGTAAATAAAGGTTTTATGCAATTATTTAAATACATTACAGGTGCAAATACTGTAAATCAAAAAATCTCGATGACTGCTCCAGTTTTAACCGAACAGAAATCACAAAATATAGCAATGACAGCTCCTGTACTTATAAGCGGTAGTGATGATAATGCTTGGACAATAGCATTTGTAATGCCTGCAGATATGACTATCAAAAATGCACCAAAACCAACTAATGAAAATGTAAAGCTAGTTGAGAAGCCTCAAAACAAAGTAGCTGTAATTCAATTTAGTGGCTTCTTGGATAAACCAAAGATAGAGTCAAATACCAAAAAACTAAAAGACTGGATAAAAGATAATAATCTAAAAGTAATAGGCGAACCTCAAGCAGCTGGTTACAACCCTCCTTGGACTATACCATTTTTGCGTACTAATGAAGTTATGGTGGCTGTGAAGTAGTTTTAAAGCTTATGATCCAAATCGTCATGTTAAAATAAATAGAAAAAATTAACATGCCATGGTAATATGTTAAAAATAATGCAAAAAAGTAACATGGGTTTTGAGATGAAGTGTTTTAAACTATCAACACTACCTATAGATACAAAGTATACAGAAACTACAGCTATACTTAAAAAGTCTATACAAGCCAATAGATATCTAGCTGAGTTAAATGGTTTATCGAATGTTGTACCGAATAGTAGCATTCTAATCAACTCTCTAGTGCTACAAGAAGCAAAAGATAGTAGTGAGATAGAAAACATCATAACTACTCATGATGAACTTTATAGAAGTAGCGTTGATAATGATATAACAAGCCCTAATGCTAAAGAAGTACAAAACTATAGACAAGCTTTATTGACAGGATTTAACCTCATAAAAGAAAATGGATTTTTAACTGTCAGCTTTATAAAAGATATCCAAGAAAGATTAGAGCAAAATAATGCAGGTCTTAGAACTCAAGCAGGTACTAATTTAAAGAATCAAAAAACTGGGGAAATAATTTACACTCCCCCTCAGGATTATAATGAAATACTAAGCCTAATGACTAACTTAGAAATGTATATAAACAATAACCATGAGACTGATGAATTGGTAAATATGGCGATTATTCATTATCAGTTTGAGAGTATACATCCATTTTATGATGGTAATGGTAGGACTGGTAGAATTATAAACCTACTCTATCTGATAATGAAAGACCTGCTTGATATACCAATCCTTTATCTCAGTCATTACATTATCAAAAATAAAGCAGATTATTACAGGCTATTACAAGAAGTTAAAACTAAAGGTGACTGGGAAGGTTGGATATTGTTTATGCTAGATAGTGTTGAGAGTACAGCAAAAACTACTATAGCTCTCATAAACAAAATTAAAAACCTAATATTAAGCACAAAAAATAATATCAAAGCTCAAGCTCCTAAAATATACAGTAGAGATTTAGTAGATATAATATTTGAGCATCCATACACAAAAATAGATTTTTTGATTCATCGACTAGGTATTACACGACAGACTGCATCAAAGTATCTTAAACAACTTTGTAGTATCGGCATACTTAAAGAAATAAATATCGGTAAATATAAGTACTTTATAAATATCGAACTTTGTGAGGTTTTACAAAAAACTCCTTAAGTAATCTAAAAACCACTCATATCTCAGAGGCAAGTCTTTTTGTTTTTTATATAAAACATAGATATTTTCATATGTTGAATTATCTAAATCTATAATTTTTAATTTATCAAAATATTCTGAACTTTCTACAGTAAATCTAGGTAGTATAGTAAACCCCAATCCCAAACATACAGGTAATAAGATTTGACTTAACTGATTCACATAGCCAGTCTCTTTGAGATCTTTTAGATCACTATAGGTTTTATTATTGTTTTTGAGTACTTTTTCAAGATAATACTTTCCATCAGGATGATTAACAAATCCAGTACCTAAAATACCTTCTAAATAAATTTCTTTTTGATTTTTAGATGTTACTAATACTAGTTCATGCGCACCTATTTCTATCTCAATAAATTGCTCAGAATCTTGCTTATTAGTAACAATACCAATATCAATATTATTAGAGACAATCATCTCTACTACTCTTTTATTAGGTGCAGATTCTAAGCATATTTTAAGATTTTGATGCTTATTTTGATAATCAAGAAAAGGCTTATATATCTGTATGAGAATACTTCCTGAACACCCAAACTTACATTTTCCTTCATAAGGATAATCATGCCCAATCTTTGAAGTTAATTCTAATTCTTTATCCCTTATATCAATAGCGTATTTATATAGCAAATAGCCGGCTTGAGTAAGCTCAAACTTTTTGCCAGTATTGTTTATTATAGTTTTTCCTACACTTTGCTCTAATTTACTTATATGTTGGCTAACTCCAGACTGAGTCATATTCAGCAACTTAGCAGTTTTTGTATAGTGTCCTACTTCAACTAATTCTAAGAAAGTATTTAAGAATTTACTGTTAATCATTTTTTGTACTCAAAATCATTATTTTTAATAATTTTACATTATTAATTATAATAAATATAATTGTCTCATAAATTAATAACCAAAACCAAAAAGGAAATAACAATGCAAAAACCATATCCAAGAAATTTTTCTCACATAGGGATATCTGTTCCAGACCTTAAAGCTGCTGTTAAATTTTATACTGAAGTTTTAGGCTGGTATGTGATTATGGAGCCAACTAAAATTGCTGAAGATGATAGTCCTATTGGAGAGATGTGTACAGATGTCTTTGGTAAAGGCTGGGAATCTTTCAATATAGCTCATTTATCTACAGGAGACCGTATTGGTATAGAATTATTTGAATTTAAGAACCAAGAAAATCCTGAAAATAATTTTGAATATTGGAAAACAGGAATTTTTCATTTTTGTGTCCAAGATCCAGATGTTGAAGGACTCGCTCAAAAAATAGTTGATGCTGGCGGTAAGCGTAGAATGGCTAAACCTCGATTTTATTATCCTGGTGAAAAACCATATAGAATGATTTATATGGAAGATCCTTTTGGAAATATCTTAGAAATCTATAGTCATAGCTATGAATTACATTACTCTGCTGGAGCGTATAGCTAAAAGATAAAATATCTTAGGTAAATATAAGTACTTTATAAATATCGAACTTTGTGAGGTTTTATAGGAAAGTGTTTAGTTTTTTGCGTACTAATGAGATTATAGTTGCTGTGAGGTGATCTAAAAATCCTTATTCTAATAACAGCTTCAGATACTGATTCTGTAACTATTTTTTCGGTAGTAAAGGATAAATTAGAGGATAAAATCGAAAAGCTATAGACACACTTCTCTGCACACTACCGAAAATACTAGCTAATCAAATTGCTTGGTTTGATGAGTATGTAAAATAGTGGAATATCTTATTAATATTGCTCATCTTGAACTCTCGGTTGCTGAGCGGAGCCAAAGTACAGGGTCTCAATAAAATCTATATATCTCGTGAGATGCTGAAATAAATTCAGCATGACGATAGCGTAGTGCTAGGCAGTTTTGCATACTTTTTCTGCCATGAAAAAAGTATGTCGTTATAACTTACGAAATAAGTAGCGAAAATGTTTTTCATCTGCTGATGATATCTTTTGAGACTTATGGATTTCAATATTTATATTAAAATATTAAAATCATCGTTATTTGTGTCTCTATATAATAAGATAGTTTTGTAAGAGTGAACTAAAATATAAAAAGTTATTATATAGAAACGGTTGCCTTCTATGTAAGAAAATATGCTGCTAGTATTTATTGTTTGGGATGATTGATATTGTAAGAAACTATATAAAAAAGCTGAAATAAATATTATTATAACGCACCTTAAAACAAACAAATAAAGGCCTCGATCCAAAATAGGGAATATCGCCCAAAAACCAAGAATAACAAGATTGACAAAAAAGTAAAATGAAAAAATTGTTGTAATAAACCAAAGAACATCTGAAAATGATACTATATCGCTTATATTATTTGTTTCCAAGTATTTACCTTTAAAAGCAATACTAAAGACTACAATAATCATAGCTGGAAAAATAAAATTAAATTTGTTATTTAGAAATTTACTTATTAGTTTTTCAAAAACACTTGTCATATATTTCACCAAATTGTGATGTTATTTTTTAAAAATACATATTATTAGCTCATAAAACAGCTATAAAATTTTTCAATGATCAAAACTCATGATTAAATTCTAAACACTGACCTCTTTGATCGCTGATAACCTTGCCTTTATGGTATTTCACTACACCATTCACAATAGTTGTTTGAACTTTTGACTTAAATTCAATACCTGCAAACGGAGTCCAACCACATTTGTAATGGCTACACTCATCCGTTGGAGTATGCGGGTCGTTCAAATCTACTAATACCAAATCTGCCATATAACCTTCACGGATAAAGCCGCGATCTTTGACTTTGTAGACTATCGCTGGGGCATGAGCTGTTTTTTGTACTACTTGCTCAAGAGAAAAGAAACCATTATGATAATGCTCAAGTACAGATACAAGTGCATGTTCAACTAATGGCAAGCCTGCTGGTGCTTTAAAATAAGTACCTTGCTTTTCTTCCCAAGTATGTGGTGCATGATCTGTCGCGATTACATCGATAGTATTATCAGCTACAGCTTTTAGTAGAGTTAGACGGTCGCTTTCTTCTTTGATAGCTGGATTGCACTTTATCAAAGCACCTTTTTTCTCATAATCTTTACGCGAGAAAAATAAGTGATGAGCACAAACTTCAGCTGTAATGCGTTTTTCTTCAAGTGGGATGGTATTATCAAAATGTACCATTTCTTCAGCTGTAGTTAGATGAAGTACATGAAGTCTTGAATTGTATTTTTTAGCTAATGAAACGGCTAAGTCGGATGACTTAAAGCAAGCTTCTCGAGAACGAATATCTCCATGTAAATCAAAAGGTACATTTTCGCCATATTTTTCGCGTGCTTTGTCTTCATTGATAGTTATCATCGGAGTATCTTCGCAATGAGTAACTATTAACAATGGACTGTTTTTAAAGAAGCCTTCTAGTGTTTCTTTATTGTTTACAAGCATATTACCAGTTGAAGCTCCCATGAATATCTTGATAGCACAAGCATCATTTGGCTTTAGGCGCTTTAGTTCTTCGACATTGTCATTTGTAGCACCTAGATAAAAAGCATAGTTTGCATGAGACCTAGCAGCAGCTCGCTCTTTCTTCTCAGCCAATCGTTCCACTACTGTAGTAGCAGGGTTTACATTTGGCATCTCCATGTATGAAGTAATACCGCCCATCACAGCAGCTTTTGATTCTGTCTCAATCTCGCCTTTGTGCATAAGACCAGGCTCTCTAAAATGCACCTGATCATCAATCATACCAGGTAGCAAATGAAGCCCCGTAGCATCGATGGTTTTATCTGCTTTTTTTGTGATATTTTCAGCAACTTGAGCTATTTTGCCATTCTCAACTAAGACATCAGATTTAAAAGATTTACCTTCGTTGACGACTGTAGCATTTTTGATAAGTAAGCTTTGATTAGACATTGTATATTTTCCTCAGACTCTTTTTTTCAATAACAAGTATAGCAAAATATTTAGTACATTTTCAGATTTAAGAAGTCTATTTTAGGTGTTTATTATTTATACTTTTCATATAATCGTTCAAAGCAGTTAAGCTGCAAGTCTTGTCATTATTCATTATTGGTAATTTAACATACTTACCAGCATATCTAATTTTCACAGTATAGTTTTTATCATCTTTATATAGCTCAAACTCTATATGACTTGCATAACCAGGGGCTTCATTTAAAGGTACTCCTAAAGTACCCATAATACCAAGCAATGTAAGATCGTGACCTGAGTAATATGTCACCTTGTATTTTGATTTACCAGAAACTGCATCATTTAAATCCTGAACTATCTTGTTTGTAAGCTCACCATTTAAAGTATAAGCAACTTTTTGAGATTTAAATTGTTGTGCAAGCCCCCAATCTGTAAGCTCTATAATTTTATCAGCATCAGCTTGAGATAACCCTTTTGGTAGAGGTTTGCCATGAGCTTTAGCTACAATCAAAACATCTCCTGCAGTGATAATATCTGCCAGGCTAGAAATCTTATTACCAAGTATTTTGTGCCATTTTTCAAAATTTGGCTCGATTTCTTTGGTTTTTTGAAGCCATGAGGGAGAATTGTAAATATATTTTTTCAAAACACTCAGATAATACTCATAAGGGAAACCTATAAGTTTTGAATCTTCAGTAAGAGTCATGATTGGTATGGGTTGAAATCTGCCTTGTATCGCGGGTTCATTGTTTTGCAACACAGGTCCAGTTCCAGCAGGATAAAGTCCCATAAGCAAACTTTGGGCACTCACAACAGTTCTATTTGTATGGCTAGAAAGCACAGAAACACTCTGATTTGCATAATCTTTTGATAGCAACTTAAAATGCTCTACATACCTACCTCTAAAGTCTTTCCCTAGATTGAATTCTTGATTCATACCAATAGGTGTCAGTTCGGATAGAGATGTTCCCCACTTATAATCAGCATTTTTAATATTTGCAAAAGGAGCTCTATCACCATGGCGAGTTATTAGAGATACAAAAATTAATTTACCTTGCGAGTACGCAACAGGAATAAGTGATGCTAAAAGCATAAATGTTAGAATTATTTTTTTCATTTTAATAGGTTGTTTGAAGATATTTTAAACTGTGGTTATTTTAGCATTTTTTCAAAAAAACTTAATGCAAATACAAGCGATCATCAAAATTTAAATTCTTTTATCATTACATTGATATTTGAAGATTTCTTTATAGAATCATGTAACTCTTTTGAGAAACTAGTTTTATTGGTTTTAATTACAAAGCTAAGGTTGCTAGCTTTAGCATAAAGCTTATTTATAATACTTTTTTTACAGTTATTTTCTAATAATGCAATCTCGTAACCTATTTTCGATTCTAAATTATCCCAGCAATCAATGATGTATTTTCTAATATTCATATCAACTATACGATTAGCTACATAATTTTTATTAGCTTCTTGAAGCGTGTTTTTATTATCCGATAAATAATTAGCCTTTATAACTGACAGTAAAAGTCTCATTTCATTATTTGCTATTAGCATATTTTTTCTAAGCATAATATTTCTCCTTGATATATCGGAACTATATATTCCTCTTTGGAGTAAAAATATAATCTATATTTTTACTTTTTACAACTATTAGTTACGCTTTATTTTGTAGTTTATTGAATTTAGATATATAATAATAAATATAAATCTCAATGAGGTTGGTTATGTTTAATTATACAAAAGAATTAAAACCTAAGTTAAAAGCTATCGGCATGACTCAAAAGATACTTGCTGAAAAGCTTAATATTAGCACAAAAGCTATCAGAAACTGGATTGCAGGTACCGCAAGCCCAACTATGAATAGACATGAGCAAGTAATGGATATACTAGGTATAGACACTTTGATAAATCATAATGAAGATGATAGCTCAACTACTTTAGCCATTAAAGTGCCTATTCTCAGCTTAGTGCAAGCTGGCGAATTTACAGAGTCAGTAGAGGATGCTGACCCAATAGGCTATTTAGAATTGCCTGCTGATATGATTCCTAAAAATGGTTATCTTCTTGAAGTAACTGGAAAAAGTATGACCTTTGATCATTCCGAAAGGCAAATTCTTAGTGATAGATATCTAAGATACTCTCTTCACGAAGGCGAATCAATAATCGTTGACCCAAATCAGATAGATATAAATAACCTAATTGGAAAAGTTGTAGTGGCACAAAATTCTGATGGTGCAACTGTTAAGCTACTATATAAAGATGAAAATAAACTTTGCCTAATGCCATTAAATTCTAACTATCAGGATAATGAGGGTATCAAAAACCCTTCCGAAGCTATAATACTAGGCAGAGCAATCAAAGTAATTAAATTTAGTGACTTATAAATTAGTGAATTAAGTAAGAAAATCATACGAATAAGGGTTAATTCTATTACAAAAAAGATGATAAAACTAGCTAAAAATTCAGTTTTTCAAAAAGTTGCAATCCAACCTTTACATACCACCTTTAAAAAAGCTACAATAGTTTAATTTGTCCATTAAAAGTACAAGTAGTGATGAAAAAAACTATCTCAGAAATACTCTCTTTAAGCTCTCAAAACTATATTTATAAGGTTGTTCTATGATACTAGCTAATGAAATGACTAATGCGTTATTAGTTTTCCCTGATGGAACTTACTATCTCGGTAGATCAATTGGTGTGCGTGGTTGGACAGATGGCGAAATCTGCTTCAATACAGGTATGACAGGTTATCAAGAAACACTCACAGATCCATCTTATGCCGGTCAAATCATCACATTCACATTCCCACACATCGGTAATGTTGGAATAAATAACGACGACAATGAATCGCTTGGTGTATTTGCAAAAGGATTGGTTGTTAGAGAAAACTTAACTAGCCCATCAAATTTCAGATCAAACAAGCACATAGATACCTGGCTTAAAAATAGAAACATAGTCGGTATATGTGGTGTTGATACTCGTGCAATAGTTAAGAAAATTCGTAAAGAAGGTGCCGTAAGAGTTGCAATACTTTCAGTAAAACCTGGTGAATTTCTCGATGCAAACTATGCAAAAATCAGAATCCAAAATAAATCTACACTAGGTGGTAGAGACTTAGCAATATCTGTGACTACAAACAGAGAATACGAATGGAATGAGCATACCTACGAGTTAGGTCAACAATCCTACAGAAAGCAAGATGGCTTTGAGTATACAGTTGTAGTGATTGATTACGGTGTGAAGTATAACATCCTAAGAAACCTAGTCGATTCTGGCTTTAAAGTTATAGTTGTACCCGCGGATAGCCCGTATGAAGATATTATGAAGCATAATCCAGATGGTGTGTTTCTGTCAAATGGCCCAGGCGACCCGTATGCTACTTCCATGTACGCAGCTCCTGTAATTAAACAACTTCTGGATGATAAAATGCCAATATTTGGTATATGTCTTGGTAATCAACTTTTAGCATTAGCAGGTGGTTTGAAAACAGAGAAAATGCACAAAGGTCATCGTGGTGCGAATCAACCAGTTTTAGACAATCAAACAAAGAAAGTATTCATAACTAGCCAAAACCACGGTTTTGTAGTTTGTGATGAAAATGTCCCTGACAATATAGAAATAAGTGTAAGCTCACTTTTTGATGGAACGGTAGAGGGTATAAGGTTTAAAGATAGACCAGCTTTTGCAGTACAGTACCATCCAGAAGCTTCTCCAGGCCCACATGATTGTAAGTATTTATTTAATGAATTTGCTGAAATGATTACAGCTAGTAAAAAAGGGAGCAAATAGACAATGCCAAAAAGAACCGATATTAAAAGTATTTTAGTTTTAGGTGCTGGTCCGATAGTAATTGGGCAAGCGTGCGAATTTGACTACTCTGGTACACAAGCATGTAAAGTACTCAAAGAAGATGGCTATGAAGTTTATCTAGTAAACTCAAACCCTGCTACTATCATGACTGACCCGACAACTGCGGATAAGATTTACATCGAACCAATCACTAGTGAAAGTGTAGGCAAAATCATCGAGCGAGAAAGACCAGATGCAATACTACCAACAGTTGGTGGGCAAACAGCTCTTAACTGTGCTTTAGCTCTAGATGCTGATGGCATACTTGAGAAATACAATGTAGAAATGCTTGGTGCAAAAGCAGACTCTATCGACAAAGCTGAAAATAGAGCTAGATTTAATGTGGCTATGGCAAAGATAGGTCTAGAAGTACCTAGAAATGTCGTGGTGCAAACTATGGAGCAAGCTTTAGTTGCTCTTGAAGATATTGGCTTACCGGCAATTGTACGCCCATCATTTACACTAGGTGGTAGTGGTGGTGGTATTGCTTATACAAAAGAAGAGTTTGTAGGTATTGTAAAAAATGGCCTAAGACTTTCACCGACTAATGAAGTACTGATTGATGAGTCTATCCTTGGTTGGAAAGAGTACGAAATGGAAGTTGTCCGCGATAAAGCTGATAATTCAATCATTGTTTGTGCGATAGAAAATATTGACCCTATGGGTATCCACACAGGAGACAGTATAACAGTTGCACCCGCTATGACTCTTACAGATAAAGAGTACCAAATCATGCGTGATGCTTCTATCGCGGTACTTCGTGAGATAGGTGTAGAAACAGGTGGTTCAAATGTACAGTTTGCGGTAAACCCTGATACTGGTAAGCTAGTTGTGATTGAGATGAACCCTAGAGTATCTCGCTCATCTGCACTTGCTTCAAAAGCCACAGGTTACCCTATCGCTAAAGTTGCTGCAAGATTGGCAGTTGGTTATACCCTTGATGAGATCGACAATGACATCACTCAGGTTACACCTGCATCATTTGAGCCGACTATAGATTACATCGTAACTAAAATCCCAAGATTTACTTTTGAAAAGTTCCCAACAACTTCAAACAGGCTTTCATCACAAATGAAATCTGTAGGTGAAGCAATGGCTATCGGCAGATCATTCTCTGAGAGCTTACAAAAGGCACTAGTTTCTTTAGAGATAGACCTAACAGGTTTAGATGAAGTAGAGATAGACGGTGTAAGCGATACAAACTCTGTTGAGCAAAATAAAGAAGCTATATTGGTATCTCTAAGAGAGCTAACTCCACTTAGAATATTACGCGTAGCACAAGCGATTAGGTTTGGTATTTGTGAAAAAGAAATATTTGATGCTTGTCGAATAGACCCTTGGTTTATCGAGCAAATTGCAAATATTGTTGATGCCGAGCAAAAGCTTCAAAAGTCTGGCTTACCAAATGACAAAGAAGAGTTTTCTATCTACAAAAATCTTGGTTTTTCTGATGCTAGAATTGCTACTCTTGTTGGTAGAACTGAAAAGTATGTGCGTAACTATAGATTTGGTAAGGGCATATTCCCTACTTATAAAAAAGTAGATACTTGTGCAGCAGAGTTTGAATCTATGTCTGCGTATATGTACTCAACTTACGAGCATTTCAGTCATGAAGAGATTGTAAGAGATTGCGAATCAGATGTAACAGATAACAAAAAAGTTGTGATACTTGGTGGCGGCCCTAACCGTATTGGTCAAGGTATTGAGTTCGATTATGCTTGTGTACATGCGTCTAAATCTCTAGCTGAAGAAGGCATCGAAACTATAATGATAAACTGTAATCCTGAGACAGTTTCAACAGATTATGATACTTCTGATAAGCTATATTTTGAGCCATTATGTGCTGAAAATGTACTAAATATAATCCAAAATGAGATGAAAAAAGGCGAATTTCTCGGTGTGATTGTTCAATTTGGTGGACAAACTCCATTGAAACTAGTTTCTGCACTTTTTGAAAATAACATTCCAATACTAGGTACTGATCCAGATAAGATTGATCTAGCAGAAGATAGAGAAAGATTCAAAGAGCTACTTGAAAAAGTCGGTCTAAGACAGCCAAAAAATGCTATTGCTTACAGCATCAATGAGCTGACAAAAAGTATCGAAAAAGTAGGCTACCCAATAGTTGTACGACCATCTAATGTACTAGGTGGTAGAGCAATGGAGATTTTACATTCAAAAGAAGAGCTTGATATTTATATCAAAGTAAATGGTAAATGTATCCTTGATGGACCTATTCTCATAGACAAATACCTTACAGATGCTACCGAGCTTGATGTAGATGCTTTAGCTGATGGCGATGAAGTATTTGTGGCTGGTATTATGGAACATATCGAAGAAGCAGGTATTCACTCTGGTGATTCGGCTTGCTCTATCCCTACTCGTTCATTGTCTGATGCTCAAATCGCTGAAGTTACTGAAAGTACTATCAGACTTGCAAAAGAGCTAGAAGTAGTTGGTCTTATGAATGTGCAACTTGCTTACCAAGATGGCAAGCTTTATGTAATCGAAGTAAACCCTAGAGCATCAAGAACTGTGCCATTTGTAGCTAAGTCTACAGGTAACAGCATTGCAAATATTGCGACTAAACTAATGATTGGTCACAAACTGAAAGATTTTGATTTAAAAAGTCCTATACCTATTCATTTCTCTGTGAAAGAAGCAGTATTCCCATTTGGTAGATTTGCCGAAGTTGATTGCTACTTAGGTCCTGAAATGAAGTCTACTGGCGAAGCAATGGGGATTGATAAAACATTTGGTGTGGCTTTTTACAAAGCTCAAGAAATGGCATTTAACAAACTTCCATTAAAAGGCAATATCCTAATTTCTATCCAAAATAATGATAAAGCTAAAGCACTTAAGCCTATCAAAGAGCTTGTAATACATGGCTTTAAGTTATTTGCAACCAAAGGTACTGAAAGCTTTTTGAGAGAAAATAATATCCCTTGTGAGCTTTTTGATAAAACTTCTGATAATGTCGAAAGCTCAGATAAAACCAGTACTGTAGATGCTATAGAGAATGGAGAGATTGATATGCTTGTGAATACTTCTTTGCGTGAAGAGCTCAAAATAAGTCTAGCGTTAAGAAGATCTGCTATCATGAATAGAGTGCCTTATGTGACTACTATTGGAGCATTTGAAGCATTTGTAGAAGCTGTCACAGAGATGAAAAAGATAAATAACTCTTTTGAAGTTAAAACTGTTGATGAATGGATTACTGGGTAACTAGCAATATTTTATCATACAACAACTTGATAAAAGCATCCATTCTTTAAAACATAACGGTACTCTCAACTCATTCACTTACAATCAAGTTTTATAAAATCAAGAGCCTGTTGTGCTTTTTGATTTGCACTTTCTACGCTACTTCCTTTTGCTAGCACAACACCCATTCTACGCTTGCCGTGTATTTCTTTTTTACCAAAGATACGGATGTTGATATTCTCTATTTCTAAAGCTTTATCAACCCCTATAATGATTGCATTGTCTGACTCACCTTCAAGAAAAATAGCTGCTGAGGATGAGGGTTGTAGAGTTTTTATCTGTGGGATTGGTAACTCAAGTATTGCTCGTAGATGTAGTTCAAATTCATTAATATTTTGAGATATAAGAGTCACCATACCAGTATCATGAGGGCGAGGTGAAACTTCATTAAAGTAAACACCATCACCCTTTATAAATAACTCTACGCCAAAAACACCATAGCCACCTAAAGCATCTGTAATTTTCTTAGCTACTTGTTGAGACTTTATCAAAGTTTTTTTAGACATAATATGTGGTTGCCAAGAGTAACGATAATCACCATCTTTTTGAATATGCCCAATCGGATCACAAAAACTTGTACCTTCTTTATGCTTTACGGTAAGTAGAGTTATCTCATAATCAAAATCGATAAACTGCTCTACAATTACTCCATTTGCATTACCACGCGAACCACTTTGGGCATACTCCCAAGCTTTTTCAATATCACTAGAGTCTTTAACTATAGATTGACCCTTACCAGATGAGCTCATTACTGGTTTTATAACAAATGGTAGTCCTATAGAATCAGTAGCTGTTAGATATTCTTGCTTGCTATTTGCAAATGCAAATTTAGATGTTGGTAGCTCAAGCTCTTGTGCCGCTAAAGCTCTTATACCTTGACGATCCATAGTAAGCTTAGTAGCTTTTGCACAAGGAATTACATTAAAACCTTGATTCTCAAGTTTAACCAATATATCTGTATTTATTGCCTCTATTTCTGGAACAATATGAGTCGGAGATTTTTCTAAAATTAAATTTTCCAACTCATCACTGTTTAGCATATCTATTACACAACTTTCATGAGCTACTTGCATTGCTGGAGCATTTTTATAACGATCTACAGCAATAGTATAGATACCCAGCCTTTGAGCAGCTATAATAAATTCTTTACCAAGCTCGCCTGAGCCAAGAAGCATTATTTTTATTTGACTAAGGTTCATTTTCAAAAACTCCTACCATCATTTAAATAGTTTACTAATGTTATGTATTTTTATTATGACAGACAAGTTGTCCCTACTCCCGTTAAACAAAGAATCTATGTCTTCTTAAGGTACAACCTAAAAAAAATAAGTGAATAATTTTAAAGAGCTTAGGATCAGTTTTTTTAGGAAAAGAAGTTAATATTAGAGGTTCTGATCGTTTCTTAGCTATATGTCTGTACATTATTTACTTCATTTTGCTTAATGTGAAATTTATAGCTAGCCATATCCTTATAATTAGCAACATCTACCGTATCGTTTGCCTTTGCTATTATCCAATTTTGACTTTCAGCATACTCTTTTAATGTTTTACCACCAAGGTAATCTTCTTTTTCACTATCATTAGGGTTTACGATAACTTTTAAGGCACTACTATAATTAAGCATTTCCACATCACTAGTACTATTACCTACTGCTAAAATAGGCTTCACCTTAATAATAGTCTCTATAGCATCAGCCTTACCTTCATCCTGCGAAATTGGTAAAACTATTTTATTTGTAGTAACTCCATTACTTACTACAGATTTAACACCTATGATATGAGTAACAGGTATTCCTAGCTCTCTTGATAAAACTCCCTGATATAAAAGCTCTGGTGAAGCACTTACTACCCAAATCTCAAAACCATATTTTTTTAGGTTTTGAATAAGCACTTTGATATTTGGATAGATTTTACCTTTAAAATATTTGTTAAAAGTCTTATTACCTAAATCAGAAATTTCTTGAGGTGTCAACCCAGAAAGATAATCTACTCTTTGTGTAAGGTAATCATTTGATGTGTTTGAACCAGAAGTCATATTCTTTATTAAATTAAGTTTTTTTCCCGTATGATTAAGTGCATAATCATATAAAGCCTCATCTGCAAGATAATATGGAACTTGTCCTATAACGGTTCCATCAGCATCAAATGTCGCAACCTTTCTATCTTTAGAGTTTTCATATTTTTCTAAAGTATGCTTTATTAGTTGATTATTTTTAACAGATATTCCTGGGATATCTTGATAGGTAGGGCCTGCATAAATAGAAATTGAGATAGTTAATAAGATTAGTGCAATGATTTTTTGTTTCATCTGAGTTTTAGTAAAGTTTATATACTGTAATCATAATATATAAACCCATACCAATAAAGAAATTTATTTAGAAAAAGAAATATTATTATCAGAATCAACACCTACAACTATAGTCTCCTCTGCCTTAAACTCACCATCGAGTAATTTCATGGCTAGAGGATTTTCTAAGCTATTTTGAATAGCTCGCTTAAGTGGTCTTGCTCCAAACACAGGGTCAAAACCAGCTTCAGCAAGTTTATTCATAGCATCTGGTGTAACCTCTAAACCAATATGCAGATCTGCCAAGCGTTTCTCTAATCGTTTGATTTGAATCTTAGCAATAGATGCTATCATCTCTTTATCCAGTGATTCAAATACTACCACATCATCAACTCGATTGATAAACTCTGGTCTAAAGTGGCTTAGTACCATTTCCATAACTGCTGATTTTACAGTCTCATAATCATCACCTTGCATCTCTTGAATCTTATGCGAACCAAGATTTGAAGTCATTATTATCACAGTGTTTTTAAAATCAACTGTACGACCTTGTCCATCTGTTAGACGACCATCATCCAATACTTGTAGTAGTATGTTAAACACATCCGGATGAGCTTTTTCAACCTCATCAAACAAAATTACAGAATATGGTCTTCTACGCACATGCTCAGTCAGATAACCACCTTGCTCATAACCCACATACCCAGGAGGTGCTCCAATCAATCTAGCTACAGAATGCTTATCCATAAACTCAGACATATCTACACGAAGCATTGCATCCTGGTCATCAAATAAAAATTCTGCCAATGCTTTTGTAAGCTCAGTTTTACCTACACCCGTTGGGCCTAGAAACATAAATGAACCTATAGGTCTATCAGGGTCAGACAAGCCTGAGCGAGATCTTCTAACCGCATTTGAGACAGCTACTATCGCTTGATCTTGACCAATAACGCGTTTATGCAGAAACTCTTCCATCTGTAGAAGTTTGTCTTTTTCGCCTTCCATCATCTTCGACACTGGAATTCCTGTAGCTTTTGAAACTACATCCGCAATTTCATTTTCTGTTACAGATGTTCTGACAAGCTTGTTTTCACTTGGATCAGATGCTGTAGCTTCAATCTGCTTAATCTGCGCTTCAAGCTCTGGAATCTTACCGTACTGCAATTCTGACATTTTGTTTAAATCGCCAGCTCTTTGATACTTTTCAAGCTCAAACTTTGCTTTCTCAAGCTTTTCTCTAACTTTACTAGTACCTTGCATCTTCAGCTTTTCAGCCTTCCATATTTCTTCTAAACCTTTGTACTGCGAATCTAAATCTCTTATTTCTATTTCTAGTATTTTAAGGCGCTTTTTAGTGGCATCATCTTTTTCTTTTTTGAGTTGCTCGCGTTGCATTTTGAGCTGAATATTTCTTCTATATAAACTTTCCATCACTTCTGGCTTTGAGTCTATTTCCATTCGAATTTGACTAGCTGCTTCATCCATTAGATCAATAGCTTTATCTGGCAACTGTCTATCTGTCACATATCTATGTGATAATGTCGCTGCAGCAACTATCGCAGAATCAGTAATATTGACCTTGTGATGTAGCTCATACCTTTCTTTAAGTCCACGCAGTATCGCAATAGTGTCTTCAACCGTTGGCTCCTCTATAAGTACCTTTTGGAATCTTCTCTCTAAAGCAGGATCTTTCTCGACATGCTCGCGATACTCATCTAAAGTCGTTGCACCTACACACTTTAGCTCTCCACGAGCCAAAGCAGGCTTTAGCATATTACCAGCATCCATTGAGCCTTCTGATTTACCAGCACCTACCATAGTATGTATTTCATCTATAAATAAAATCACATTACCATCTTGTTTAGATAACTCTTTTAATACAGCTTTTAATCGTTCTTCAAAATCACCTCGAAACTTTGCACCTGCTAGCAAAGCACCCATATCTAGTGATAGTACTTTCTTACCTTTCACACCTTCTGGTACTTCATCATTCACTATTCTCTGAGCAAGACCCTCTACTATAGCTGTTTTACCTACACCAGGCTCACCAATTAGTACAGGATTATTTTTTGTGCGGCGTTGTAAAACTTGTATAGTTCTACGAATTTCACTATCACGACCAATGATAGGATCAATCTTGCCTTTTCTCGCTAACTCAGTTAAATCAACCGTATATTTAGCCAGTGCTCCTTGCATTTCTTCCTGATTTTGACTACTCACTTTCTCTCCCCCTCGGTAATCTGCTACCGCTTTTGTGATTTTATCTTTTGTAACTCCAAGGTTACTATACATACCTTTTAGACTATTATCATTTAATGATTCTAGCAAAAATATCTCGCTAGCAATAAATTCATCACCATTTTTATCTGCCAATTCTTGCATTCTATGTAGCGTAGTTATCAACTCTCTTGACGCCCCAACTTGAGGGTTGCCTGCTCCACCTAATACTGCCACATTATCTACTTGGTTTTTTAGAGCTTTTGAAAACGCTTGCATATCTACACCACAGACACTTAAAATAGTCACTATCACACTGTCATTTTGCTCAAGTAATGCTTTAAGCAAATGTGCTGAACTAAACTCTGTAGCTTTCTGCTGAAACGCATAAGACTGCGCTTCTGCTATTGCTTCTTGCAGCTTCGTTGTAAATTTATTTATGTCCATTCTTTTTATCCCCTTTGAATGTTCTTATACATATTAAGCTAAGGCCTATTTTATATTTTTCAAGCTATAAATTTTATATATCGACTTTAGTTTATTAATAATAATATACCTGGATTGGCCATTCTAATTATTAATGCCTTTTATATAAGTAAGTTCTTATGGTATAAGTGTTCTTGCTGTAGGAAATTGGCGAAGGTATTGTTAAACTGCATACGATAATAATCGTTGGATAGCTCTCAAAATAGTTATATCATTAACTTACAAAACAGTACTCAAGGTTTCAACATGAAAAAATTAATCGTAATTACTGGTGCAAGCTCAGGGTTTGGTAGAGCTACAGCTATACAATTAAGTGCTTTAGGGCATCCACTTTTGCTTTTAGCCCGTAGAGTAGAAAAACTAAAAGAACTAAACCTACCGAACACTCTATGTGAAAAAGTAGATGTTACAGATTTTGATTCATTCAAAAAAGCAATTCATAAGGCAGAAGATAAATTTGGTGTTGTAGATTGCCTTATAAACAATGCAGGTATAATGCTTCTTGGCAATATAAGAACACAAGATCCTAAAGAATTTAAGCAAATGCTTGATGTGAATGTACAAGGCTTACTAAATGGCATGCACATAGTCTTAGACGATATGATTAAGCACAATTGTGGTACTATCATCAACATTAGCTCTATAGCTGGTCGTAAGACATTCCCAAGTCATGCTGCATACTGTGGTACTAAATTTGCTGTACATGCTATAAGTGAAAATGTCCGCGAAGAAGTCGCTGATAAAAATGTGCGTGTGATAACCATTGCACCTGGGGCTGCTGAGACAGAATTATTGGGTCACACAACATCACAAAAAATCAAAGATGACTACAATGATTGGAAAAAAGATATGGGCGAAGTGCTAAGCCCTGATGATATTGCTAATGCTATTGTATACGCTTATAAACAACCGCAAAATGTCTGTATCCGAGAAATTGTAATTGCAGCAACTAAGCAACAACCTTAGAAACTAATCAGCTAAAATGACTCCTAAAACGACTATCATAAAAAGTACTTTTGCTGGCTGGAATAAAAAAGAAATTTATTGGCTATGCTTTTGTCTTGTATTTACTACTATTGCAGGCATTATTAGCGAAAGTAGTGCTTTGATACTTATATTCTCTTTGCTTAATATCATAAGCTTAATTTTGGCAGCTAAAGGTAAAATTCTTACCTATGTGTTTGGCTTTATCAGCGCTATTATGTATGCTTTTATATCGTATAAATACGATGTGTTTGGTCAGCTGATTTTAGCTGTATTTTTCCTAGTACCGGTGCAAATATATGGTTGGTACAATTGGAGAAAACCAGAAAACAACACTGATAAGCACGAGATAAAAGTCAAAAAAATGTCACTAGTTCAGTTTAACATTCTGATATTAGCTATATTAGTAATATCTGCTGTCTACGGCTATCTTGTATTACATTTATACTTTGGACAAAACATCGGCTTGTTTGCAGACTCTATCGCTGAAGTGGCAACTATAGTGGCATTTATATTGACTGTGCTACTATATCGCGAGCTTTGGATTTTGTGGTTAATTGTAGATATTTTAACCATCACAATTTGGATGGATGGTGTAATCGATAACGCTATAACAATAGCAATCATACCAGTAGCCATAACCAAGATAGTTGCTTTAGTAAATGCTATCTATGGATATATGAGCTGGAGAAAGTTTTATAAATAGAAAATAATTTTTGATAATCTTTAGAAGATCCCCAGTCAAGCTGAGGAATTCGTGAAATTATAATCCTTTGAATATAGTTTTAGAAACCTAGAATTTAGGTTGTACGAAAGGTATAACTTGCTTTTTACGGCTTAGAACTCCATCTAACCACATTTGGTTGTTTACTAGTTTTTTGCCAAAAGCTGCTTCGATTTTGCTTGCATCATCACTTACACAAAGAAGTTGCGAACCCTCCTTCATGATATCCGTTATAAGAACTAACATAGTATGAAGACCTTCTTCTTTTTTCATAGCAATCATATCTGCGTATATTTCATCCTTTCTGTCATCAATAGCTGAAATATCTATCATTTCCAACTGATTAACACCTACTTTTTCACCATTCATCATAAACGGTTTGTAGTCTTTAGTATTTAACTGTCTAGCAGTTGCACCTGCTGTTGCAGACTTAACGATAAACATTTCCATAGCTAAAGCTTTAAAGTCTTCTATACCCGCTATTTTAGCTAACTCTTTAACTGCTTTGATGTCAACTTCAGTGCATGTTGGAGATTTGAATATTACAGTATCGCTCAAAATAGCCAACATCATCATACCAGCAATGTTTTTAGGTATTTTGACACCTAGAGCATCATAAACCTCTTTTACAATAGTATTAGAACATCCTATGGGTCTTATCCAGCACTCAAGTGGAGTAGAAGTCATCAGATCACCAAGTTTGTGATGATCTATGATACCAAGTATAGTCGCATCATCTATATCATCTTGGAAATGAGCCTTATCTGTTGAATCAACAATATAAACCTTTTCACCTGCCACTGAAGTTTTCAATGCAGGCAACTGACCATCAAACTTATCTAAAATAAATTTTGTTTCATTAGATATCTCACCCAATCTTACTGGGATATACTCTTCATTTTCAACTTGATTTTTTAGGTACGATATAGAGATAGCACCTACGATTGAATCACTGTCTGGATTCTTGTGTCCGAAAACATATACTGACATGGTTTAGATCCTTTTTTGTTTTTTAAAATTGTACTATATTTTTACAAAATTATACAAATTTACTTTTAATAACTGATCTTACACTCTTTTAGTTTTTTTAAATAATACCAATATAAAAATATTCCGTATCTCTGGATACCTATTCTGAGTCTCCTTACTTACTGGAGTTACGGACTTTTTGTAGATATAGCACATTGTGCTGTCCCTCGTTCTTAATTATTAGAGCAATTAGTTTTGAAAAAAACAGTTTTCTAGAGAGGAAGAGTTAAATCTATAAAAAATTTGTCATGCTTGCTGATAGACTATTATCAATAGATTGCGGGGTCAAGCCCGACGCAATGACGGTTCCTTTTGTGTACTACTATTCTAATAACAAAAAACTAAAGTGCGTAACATCAGTTAATAACACTCTTCCAATAATACTTTCATTTTATCTGTCCCTAGCTTATTCATTAAATTTATATTTCGCTCTGGAATGTTTTCAGGGTCTGGATAATTCGCAACCGCCTTTTCAAGGCTAGCTTCTCGGATAAGGTGTAGCATCTGATATGGCGAACGATTGGTATAATTTTCTGCATCATCAAATTCTGTGCCACCGAACTGGTAGTTTGGGTGAAAGCTAGCTAGCTGATAAATACCATCGAGTTCCATATCTATAAGTAAAGCGTCTGCTAAACTTAGAAAATCATTATAATCATAAAAATCATTCAGAATATTGGGGTGAATAAGTAGTATAGTTTCAATATTTGCATTTGCATTGAGTAACTCTAGCTCTGTTTTTAAGTCCATAAGTAGCTGCTCTTGTAATGTAGATTCTGAGATAGTGTATCTAACTCTATCTTTTACTATTTCACGCTTAGCAAATGGGCATAGATTCATCCCTACAACTATTGTCTCAACCCATTTTTGTGTTGCTTGGATTATATTTTCGTTGCTCATGGTATTACCTAAGTTTTGTGGTTTTGACAAAGTATCAATATGGTATTTATCAAATATATTAACTAAATTATTTCTTTTTGCCAACTATCATGTTTTTTCAAAACCGAATTATAAATAATTTTGCTAATAGCATTTTTAAGATTAAAAAATAAAGTTTATAATAAATACTCTAATAATCTTAATTAGACTAAATATGGAATACTTCACACAACTAACTATCGATTGTATCGATAATGCAAAATATGCGATTTTACCTGGTGACCCTAAGCGAGCTAAAGAGCTAGCATTATGTATAGATCCAAAGGCTACAAAACTTAAAGAAAATCGTCAACACGCTAGCTATTTAGCGTATTTAGAAGGAACTCCTATCCTTGTGATAAGTACAGGAATGGGTTGTCCTGCTATTCATGCAGTAACGGTAGAATTAAGCCGTTTATGTTTACAATACCTTATTCGCATAGGTACTTGTGGAGCTATCAAGCCAAATATTAACTTAGGTGACATTATATTTACTAAATCTGCGGTTAAACTTGATGGTGTATCAAAGCAATATATTGATGTTGCGTATCCTGCAATTGCTTCTTATAGCCTTACACAATCTTTTGTATTGGCAGCTAAGGAGCATAATGTCCCACACCATATTGGGATTACAGCTACATCAGATACATTCTGGCCAGGTCAAGAGCGACTTGATAATTTTTCGGGTTATTTGTTGCGTAATCTTCAGGGAGCTATGAAAGAGTGGCAAGCTATCAATGTTTCAAACTTTGAAATGGAAGCTTCAGCTTTGCTTACAGCAGCTCATATACTAGAAATAAAGGC
>JBLFYO010000012.1:0-26259 GCA_047609165.1 Francisella sp. | reverse complement strand
GGTGAGTTGGTTTATTAGCTTTGAAGACCACCCCACCGACAAAGTCGGCACCCCTCCACAGAGGGGAATGGCTCAAAGTTTGGCTAGTGGTAAATTCCCCTTCGTTGAAGGGGTGGCAGTCGTAGACTGACGGGGTAGTTTTAAACCTGTAATTTGCAAGGGGAGGTGGTTTTAAAATTGCTGCAAGGGGAGGTAGTTTTAAACTTGTACCTTTGAAACTATAAAACCATAAAATAGGACATTAATAATGAGAGCAACCAAAGACTACTACTCTTTACCATATAATTCTAAGCTAATACAAAGAGCTAAAGAATTACGAAAAGCAGGAAATTTGGCAGAAGTTTTATTTTGGAACGAAGTGAAAAGGAAAAAGTTTTATAATTTAGATTTTGATAGGCAAAAAATCATAGGTAATTATATTGTTGATTTTTATTGTGCAGAGAAAAATTTAGTGATTGAAATCGATGGTGGCAGTCACAATGAAAAAGAAGAATATGATAATATACGAGATGATTATTTAAAGGGTTTAGGGTTAAATATAATTCATTTTTTAGATAGTGATGTTAAAAATAATTTTCTAGGTGTGTTTGATTATCTTAGAAATTATATTGCTAAATTCTGAGATTTAAAAGAGACCACCCCACCGACAAAGTCGGCACCCCTCCACAGAGGGGAATGACTCAAAGCTTAGCTCAAGATAATTCTCCTCCCTTGGAGGAGTACCTTGCTTGCAAGGGGAGGTGGTTTTATACTTGGCAGTCGTAGACTGACGGGGTAGTTTTATATAGTGATTGGCGAGCTAAGAAACATTGTAATAATTTAAGCGACGCTAATTTTACTTATAAAAAGCTATATTTTATAAGGCTTGTAGAAGCTTAAGCGACGCTATGGTGTAAATAAGCGACGCTTTGAAAGACGATAAATGACAAAAGGCAAAACATGAAACTAACCATAAAAGATCAGCTAACTGAATTTTTACTCTACACAACACCTAACCAAGATATAAAGGTTGAGGTATTTTTGCACAATGAAACTCTATGGCTTACACAACAGCGAATAGCCGAGCTTTTTGGAGTGCAAAGACCTGCGATCACAAAACATCTAAAAAACATATTTGAAAGTGGTGAGCTAGACATAAATGTGGTGTGTTCCAAAATGGAACTAACCACTAAGCATGGAGCTATAGCGGACAAGACTCAAACTCAAGAAGTTAATTACTATAATTTAGATGTAATTATAGCGGTAGGATATAGAGTCAACTCAAAGCAAGCTACTCAATTTAGAATCTGGTCAACTAATGTATTAAAAGAGTATATTATCAAAGGCTTTGTGTTAGATGACGATAGGCTAAAGAATGGTAGACACTTTGGTAAAGACTACTTTAAAGAACTCTTAGAACGAGTACGCTCAATAAGGGCTAGTGAACGACGCATATATCAACAGATTACAGATATATTTGCAGAGTGCTGTATAGATTATGATACTAGTAGTGATATAACTAAGAGTTTTTACGCTATGGTACAAAACAAATTTCACTATGCTATTACAGGTAAAACAGCTGCTGAAATTATTCATGAAAATGCGGATAGTCAAAAAGATTTCATGGGATTAACTACATGGAAAAATAGCCCAAGTGGAAGAATTATAAAATCAGATACAGAAGTGGCTAAAAACTATTTAGATGAGAAAGATATAAGTCGACTAGAAAGGACAATCTCATCTTACTTTGACTATATAGAAAATCAAATAGAGATTAGACAAACATTTACTATGGAGCAGTTAGCTAATAGTGTGAATAAGTTTTTAGATTTTAATGATTTTAAAGTCTTAGATAATAAAGGTAGCGTATCAAGAAACCAAGCTTTAACAAAAGCACATGATAAATTTAATAAACATCAAAACATAAAATCTGATTTTGATAAGCTAATAGAGAAATCAAAACAAAAGTAGTTAAATACTTAGTGATTTGATAGTTAAAAAACATTAGTATTATTTAAGCTACAAAGATTTTTAATGACTAAACCTAGTATTTGCAAAGGTTGTAGAGTGTTAAGCTACAACAAGCACCAAATAAGCAACACTAGTAATACGAATAAATACTAAGTTATAGGATTGCAGATATAATGAATGAATCACAAACAAAATACGACTATATTGATCCCGCATTGCAAAAAGCCGGCTGGGGTGTAGTAGCTGATAGCCATGTGCGCTTAGAGTTTCCTATCACAGCGGGTCGCCTAATTGGGCAAGGTCGTAGAGCAAAGCCACTATTTGCAGATTATGTACTAGAGTACAAAAATCGTAGACTTGCAGTTATAGAAGCCAAATCAGCAGACTTATACTATACAGATGGCGTAGGGCAAGCAAAGGACTATGCAGAGAGATTAAACATCCGCTTTAGTTATGCTACAAATGGTCTCAAAATCTATGCTATAGACATGGAGCAAGGCACTGAGCGTGATGTAGATAGATTCCCCACACCAGATGAGCTTTGGGAAATGACATTTCCAACCCCAGTAGATGAAAATCAGCTAGAAATAGACAGCTGGAAAAAAAGGATATTTTCAATACCATTTGAAGATAGAAGTGGTACTTGGCAACCTCGTTACTATCAAAATAATGCGATTACCAAGACACTAGACGCTATAGCAAACAAAAAAGATAGAATCCTGCTTACACTAGCAACAGGTACAGGAAAGACAGCTATATCGTTTCAAATAGCATGGAAACTTTTTCACGCAAAATGGAATCTAAGAAGAGATGGTAAGCGAAGCCCTCGCATACTTTTTTTAGCGGATAGGAATATATTAGCAGATCAAGCATTTAACGCATTCAACGCTTTTGAAGAAGATGCTCTAGTGCGTATATCACCAAAAGAAATCAAGAAAAAAGGTAAAGTGCCTAAAAATGGTAATATATTTTTTACAATATTTCAGACATTTACTGCTGGTGAATCAACTGGCGATGTAGAAGAAGCTTATGATATGCAGGAGCTAAGTGAATCTGCCGAGCTTGCAACTTCAAATGGCTACTTTGGCGACTATCCAAAAGATTTTTTTGATCTAATCATCATTGATGAGTGCCATCGTGGTGGTGCAAAAGATGAAAGCTCTTGGCGTGAGATTCTAGAATACTTTAGCCCAGCAGTACAGTTGGGTCTTACAGCTACACCAAAACGAGATGTTAATGCAGATACTTATAAGTATTTTGGTGAGCCTGAATATATTTACTCGCTAAAAGAAGGTATAAATGATGGTTTCTTAACACCTTTTAAAGTCAAAGAAATTCATACAACTATTGATGAATATACTTATACCGGTGATGCTAAAGCTAGTGGCGATCTTGAATATGGTAAAACTTACACAGAATCGGACTTTAATAAAATAATTGAGATAAAAGAAAGAGAAGCTTATAGAGTTAAGCTATTTATGAATAGTATTAACCAAAAACAAAAAACACTAGTATTTTGTGCTACTCAAATACATGCAGCAGCAGTACGCGACCTTATCAATCAATACTCTACAAGCAAAAATGCTAATTATTGTCATCGTGTAACTGCTGATGATGGTGCTATAGGTGAAAACCACCTTAGAGATTTTCAAGATAATGAAAAAAGCATTCCTACAGTGCTGACAACCTCACAAAAACTAAGCACAGGTGTAGATGCTCCTGAAATACGCAACATAGTATTAATGAGACCAGTTAACTCAATGATTGAGTTTAAGCAAATTGTTGGTCGTGGTACAAGGTTGTACGATGGTAAAGATTATTTTACAGTTTATGATTTTGTTAATGCTCATGAGCATTTTAAAGATCCTGATTGGGATGGCGAGCCAGTAGATCCAGTAGACCCAACTATAAAAGAAAAGAAACCATGCAAGGTATGTCTACAAGAAGTTTGTGTTTGTGAAAAAGATACTCAAGAAGCATGCGCAGAGTGCAATAATGATCCTTGTGTTTGTACTGATGAACCAAAGAAAATAGTTACAGTTACACTTCCAAATAGTGTAGTACTAGAATTTGACTCGATGATCAAGACATCGTTTTGGAGCCCTTCAGGCACTCCTATATCAGCATCAGAGTTTATAAAACAACTTTATGGCGACTTACCAAATTTCTTTTCAAGTGAAGATGAGCTAAGAAAGCTATGGAGTCTGCCAGATACTCGTAAAAAACTACTGTCTGAATTAAATGAAAAAGGCTATTCACATGAACAATTGTCAGATTTAAAAAATCTTGTAAATGGGCATGACAGTGATTTATTTGACGTATTGAACTACATAGCATACCACAAAGATTTGGTACCAAGATTTGAAAGGGCAGAGATGGCTAAAATGAGATTGGGTGACTATAGTGAAAATCAGCGAGAATTTTTGAATTTCGTATTGGAACAATATATTGAAGAGGGCGTTGATGAATTATATGTCGAAAAACTAAGTCCACTTTTAACTCTTAAATATAGCACAATAGCCGATGCTAAAAAACATCTTGGCGATATCCCAAGTATTAGGAAATCATTTATATATTTTCAGCAGAACTTATATAAAGCAGTAGAAGCTCTTATATAAAAACTACATCAGAAAGCATGCTTTTGCTTATTGTTTTTAAGTGACTTATTACCTTTATCAAAGTAAGTAAATAATCTAGCTAGTAGTATTAGCAAATATAAACCTCTTTTGGCTACTTTTTTATGATTTCTTCATTAAATAATTGCTGATAAATAAAGTTCTGACTTTAATTAAATAATTTGTTTTGTAGCAAGCTGTACTAATAACTGTACTATTTTGGAATAACTTTTTTTGAAAGCCTTTTACATAAAAGCTTTAAGAAAATCTTCGTGGTAGCTATGAATGGACTTGAACCATCGACCCCAGCATTATGAATGCTGTGCTCTAACCAGCTGAGCTACATAGCCACAAAGATGTAGAATATTATATTTAAATTACAGCTATTGTCAATAGCAATCATAAGGATAATAAAAAAATCCTTACAAAAGCTTTATTACTTGCTAAAAGGGGCGTTTTTGTAGTAGGATATTAATTAATTATATAAACAGCTCACAAGCTACATAAAAACAGTATTATAAAACTATGTCTGATGGTAGAAATAAATTAAACAACTTTTCATTATTGCAATCTTTACTTGGTGGCTCTTCTAAGATAGAAGAAAAAACATCAAGAATGAAGCAAGCTAGAGATAAAAACATCACTAGAGATAAAAACACCCCTAAAGCTCCATCAAGAATAGTTGATGATAGTGATGGTTCATTTATTCGCATACCGCAGTATGGACATAGAATAAACAACAATATTGTTAATGAATTAGAAAATCCCAATGCTCAAGGTAGTGATGAGTTAATCATTACAGTTGATGTGGAAAAGGAAAGACAAAAAGAAGAGGCTAGACTTTTCAAATGGTTATGTACTCGTTTTTCAAAATGTTTTGATCCTATCAACAAAAAGCCTTTAAAAATTGGTATAAGTGATGAGATTGAAGTAATTTATCAAAATGAAAACTTTGCTCCTATCGACAAAATGGTACTTAGAAATGTCTTAAAAAGATATGTGGGTGATACTCGTTACCATAAAGCAGTGTTTGAGCTTAAGCAGAGATTTAACCTGCAAGGTCAGCCTGTAGATGACTATGCTTCTGAGCATATTGACTATTCTAAAAGAAGGCTAGATGAAATCGCTGAAAAAGCTGAATTTAGAGCGAAGGGTCTTACTATGAAAGATTACTATGAGCATAAAAAGCAGCAACAAGAGCAAGAACAAGCAGAAGAAGTCGATACTCAAAGCGAAGAATAATCTCAACATTACAGATCCATGATGAGCTAGCTTAGAATAGTTAATTTTATTGGAGATTTGTATGACAAATAAATTATTAAAAATTATACCTAAAACTATCTCAATATCTTTACTAGTATCACTTGTTACAAGTTGTGCAACTGCAAAGTTTACGGACTTGCCTTTAGTAGATAGTGATTTTACTAAACCAAAAATTACAGCCTACAAAAAGTTTGGCTTTGATTATGATGCGATACCAGCAAGTGTACAAAATATCGCAGGTATCAATCCAACAGAATTTGGAGTGAATTTATTTATTGGCAATAATGATAACTGTGAATTTCTTTATGTGAAATCAAAAAATGGTAAAAAAGATAGAGAGACTAGGAGCGCTTCATTCAAGGCTTATCTTTCTGAACAAAACATTTTGCTAAAAGTCATCTGTGCAGGTAAAGATTCAAATATTGATTATAAAATAATAGCCAAGGCTAAGGGTGTTGAATATACGCATGTTGGTAATTTGTCGTATTTAGAAGAAGCTTCTGATATTTAAAAATCTGGATATTTTGTGGTAACAACTCGCAACTTATCAGTCTCTAGGAAACAAACTATTTTCGCCAAAATTCTGGCATAAATAATACAAGTATAGTAAATATCTCTAACCTTCCTGCTATCATCGTAAGGTCGCAAATCCATAGAGCTTCATTTGGTAAAGTCTTAAATGTAGTACCAATATCACCTAAACCAGGTCCTACATTTGAGAGGGTCGTAGCGGCTGTAGAGAAGGCTGTTTCAACATTCAAACCACAGCCAAGCAATGCAAGCCATGCAGCAGCAAATATGAGTATATATACAGAGATATAGCCAGATACTCGATTAAGTGCTTGCTCGGATATATGAATGTCTCCAAGTTTTACACTAAATACACCTTGAGGGTGGATTACTCGTTTAGCTTCTAGTAGAGCTTTTTCTTTGAAAAGAATTGCTCGGATAACCTTTAAACCACCGGCAGTAGAGCCTCCACAACCACCGATTATTGCTAAAAACATCAGTAATATTGGCAAAAAGCTTGGCCATAAATAAAAGTTACTATCAGAGACAAAGCCAGCACTTGAGCTTAATGAGATTACTTGGAATATGCTATTTGTGATTATGCTGGATATCTGTGACAAATCATCTGCATAAGAAATCATTGTGATTGAAACTATTACAGAGGCAAAAAATAGTAAGTAGCAATAAGCTTTAAATTCTACATTTTTGAAATAGTGTTTTATCTTCAGTCCAGAAAGAGCTATGTAGTGAGCTTTAAAGCTTGTGGCGCCGAGAAAAAGAAATATTGCACATACGACAAGTACGCCTGTAGATTTGTCTGTCATACTAGCATCGCTAGGAGCAAAGCCACCTGTTGAGACTGTTGAAAATGTATAGCATATTGCATCAAATGGATTCATGCCGACAAGCATATACGCTAAAAAGCATAAGAATGTAAATAATAAATAAACCAACCAAAGAGCTTTTGCAGTGCTAGATATTTTAGGTGCAATCTTTTCATCTTTCCATTGACCTGCGATTTCAGCTTTGTAGAGTTGCATTCCCCCTACACCAAGTAGTGGTAGTATAGCTACAGATAGTACGATAATCCCCATACCACCAAAAAATTCTGATTGTTGACGGTAAAAAAGTATGCTGTGAGGTAGGTTGTCTAAGCCTTCGATGACAGTAGCACCTGTTGTAGTAAAACCAGATGCTGATTCAAAGACAGCATGACTAAAGGATAAATCTAATCCTGGAAATGTCATGTATGGTATGGAGCCAAATAGTGTTACAAACCCCCAAACTAAAGCGACTATTAAGAAGCCATCGCGATTAGAAAGTCTTTTTGTAGTATTTCGAGCTACAAACCACGATAAAAATCCAGATAAAAATGTAATCAAAAAACTAATAATAAAAGGGTATGAAGTATGCTCACTATATATACTGTTAATCACAACAGGACTAAGCATAGTAAGACTTAAAAACATTAAAAAGATACCAATAATCTTTGGTTTTTGACTTAACCCCATGATAAAACGCTCAAACCTATAATAGTTTATAGATGACTTTGTCGTTTAGTTTAGTATAATTACCATCAAGCTACAAGATAAATTGAATATCCAAAGAAGAGGTTTTAATTATGATGAAAATTATACTGCGATTAGCGCATTTATTTGACAATAAAAAAGATAGAGCTTATGTAAGTGAAGCGGGTAAATTTTTAAAAGAGTTTGATAAGGCTAATCCACAAAAATCAGAAGCTCAAAAAAAAGAGATATTAAAGCATAGAAATCTCTACACTCGTGAAGCTAAAAAAGAAGCTAGCTTTCTTGATGGATAGTTGTTGGTAGCTTAATTTGCATTACAGCAACAAAGCCTATTAATAATATAATACTCGCTGTTATGTATAGGTATGGAGCAAAGCCATTATCTATAAGTAGTCCCCCAAATATCAGTATAATTAGTTGTGGTAATGAAAAGAACATGTTTAGCCATCCCATATACTCTCCCAATCTATCTGTCGGGGCTAGCTGAGCAATTAAAGTATAGCAACATACTTGAGATAAAATAAACCCCGTAGCAATCGCTAGAGTAATAACATACCAAAGATATGTTTCTGTAGTTAAAAAAGAGCTTAAAAATATAGATACAGCAAAAACAATAGTCCCAACTTTAAATAAAGAGCATACCTTTATAGAATTGATAAAAAAGGTTGTAAAAATTCCAACAACAACTGAGCCAATCCCAAAAAACATTACTAGAGAGGCGGTAAAACTTTTGCTGAAACCTAAGTAGTGATTCATATATCCGCCCATCATTGGCATAAAAGCACCAAACCCAGTTAAGATACAAAAAGTTGCTAAGAATAGATAGTTGATGTTTTTGTTGTTGAAGATATCAAAGCTTAATTTAAATGATGAAGTTATTTGATTTTCTGGTCTTTCTTTTACAAGGAAAGGAATTACTGAGATTGTTGGTATAATCAGTAAAATACAAATAAAAATACATGTCAACTTGGCACCTCCAAGACTCCAAATATATGCACTAAATAGACCTATTATTATAGTTCCAATTTGAGCAGTAGTTCTAGCTAAAAGTGTAGCAAAAGGTATCTGATCTTTATCTACAACCTCAACAACCATTGTATAGTAAGGACCTTGATAAAAATTTATACTAGAGTAAGTGAGAAAAGCAATTATAAAGAGCGTAAAATAACTGTTTGCAAAAGGCCATAGCATTTGAAAAAAACATGTAGCAAAAAGCCCCAATAATACCCAAGTTGTGCGTTTTCCTAAGAACTTGTTACTAGAAGTCTTGTCAGACACTATCCCTGCTATAGTTTGCATAAAGAGCCCTGTGAATGCTGCCATTGATAGTAGTAAGCCTACTAACAGTGAAGAATCTGTGTATTGATATGCTATCCAAGAGCCTACTGTTCCAGTTAGTGACCAAAACATCCCAATTCCAATATCTGGGATAGCAATTAAAAAGGGATTCCAACGGCGAGTGTTATATTTTATCATTTTTATAGTTCTCTGTAATTTCTATTAGTAAAGCACTTTGTGGGTGCATGATGGGGATTGCTAGTCCTATTCTATTTAGAATTTCACCAGATAGGGTTATTCCAACTTTGCATATTGAAGATAATGCTTTCATTGCGTAACCGATATCTTGTATCTCATTAAGAGCTTTAATTTCGTAGAGTTTATGGTTATCTAATCCATTTATCTTGAGGTTGTTTGCAGACATATTGGCAGGCATAGAGTTTTGGAAGAACATAAGCAAAGCTTTGGATTTATCTTTTGCTACAAAAATCTGTGCGATGGATTCATCATTATAGTCAAGATAATAATGATCGCTATTATGAAGTAAAGGACGGTGTTTTTTATACAAGGCTATATAGTGTTTGAATAGCTCATATTGTTGATTATCTAAATTGAGAATATTTTGCTCAAAGCCAAGATGACTGGCAAAACAAGTTATTAGAGCATATTCAAAGTTATTAACCCTCATTATAGTATGTGCCATATATGGACCTACATGAGCTCCAAGTACTTCTGGTGGGTAAAATTGGCTTAGTGATTTGTGGATTGATTGTCTTTCAAGAGGATCGTTACAGTCGGAGCTCCAGAAACGATTGGTATATCTCAAGATACCAAATTCAATACTTAGTAATCTATAAGTAGCTAGTACTTGATTGTGGTAGCTTGGTTTATTATCACAGCCTGCTGCTTGAATTAGGTCGCGATTCATATCCCATTTTGCATACGAGATTTTGTACTCATTTAAAATATCAGTTATACATTTTAGGATATAGTTATAAGCATTTTTATTAGCCAGGTTCAGTGCAAACTGATAGCGACCAAGTTTTTGTTGATACTCGGGTAAAGCAAGTATCCATTCTGGATGGTTTCGATATAAGTCAGAGTCGGGGTTAACCATTTCAGGCTCAAACCATAGTCCAAATTCTAAGCCTTTAGCAATAGTGTAATCTACAAGAGGGTGCAAGCCTTGCGGGTATTTATTCTCATCAACAAACCAGTCGCCTAGACCTGCCTTATCATTATTTCTACCTTTAAACCAACCATCGTCTAGTACAAATCTTTCAATACCGAATTCACTAGCTTTATCTATCATCTTTTTGAAAGTATCAACATTATGGTCGAAATAAACTGCCTCCCAAGTATTTATTTGCACTGGTCGGTAGTTTTTGTGATGAATGGCAAGCTGATTGCTTTGGCGAATGTGGTTGTGATAGTTTTGTCTTAGCTCGTTAAAGCCATTAAAAGATATACTTACTAATAGTGAAGGAGTTGTGTAAATCTTATCTTTTGATAAAACTATTTCATCAGCTATAAGTCGCTCACCCCATTGGACAGCTTTATGATTATTATCTAAACGAGTAAGTGTATAGGTATGGTTACCACTATGAGCTAAGCTAAAGCCATAGCATAATCCAGAGTTATTGTTAGTGCCGAGTTGTTGTACTCTAAGCATAGTCTGATTATCATGTGAAGTTCGACCTTTTATGTTTTCAATCTGATAGCGAGGTTGGGACCATTTAGTTGTAGGCTCTTGAGCTTCGCAAATCCAGCGACCGTGATACTGTGTTATTTCATTGATTTCTGCAGGTAAGATTAGCGTATTCAAAAGTTTTGTAACAATGATTTCTTTGTTGCCTAAATTTGTTAAATTTAGCGATTTTTCAATTACATCATTACTATTGAGAGAGATTCTTATATTTACTTTTAGTCTTGCAATATCATCAATACACTCAAAAATAGCTTGTCCATTATTACAATTTGCAGATTTGACTTTAAATCGAGGTGACCAACTCTTATTGCCAATAATTTCTATAGCATTTAAGCTAAAGTCACCCTCAGCTAGAATAGGTAATAAAGATCCTAAGCTTGGCGAATCTATCGTACCCTGTGGAATAGCTTGAGTTTGCAGTAGTGGTTGAGAGTGTATGCTCTCTTCTATACTTATTTTCTGTCCCCAATAAAGACACTCTGGTAAATGATTTGTATCATAAGCTATTATAAAAGAAGAGTTCTTGCCTTGAAGATGACATATTTGCATTTGTTACTCCTAGGTACTTTGAATATACTTATTTTCAAAATCCACAAAAATCAAGGTTTGAGTATCAAAAGGTTTTAGTTTGATTCCAATATATTCAAGCTCATAAGAGTTATGGTTCAATATAATTGCTATTTTAGAGCTACCTTCACCTTTTATAACTATTTCAATATTTTCAGGGGATGAATAAGTAGAAATTTGTTTGTCAGCAGATATATCATTAACTAAATCATTCCAGAAGCTACTATCATCAATACCTGTACCGATATAGTAGATTTTACCTTTACCAATGGTATTTACCGTAGCGGCACTATAGTCTTTGAACTCATCACTATAGTTACATAACGGTTTGCTAGTCGTAGGTGTTAGCATATCTCGCCATACTGTAGCTGATATTTTGCTACCTTTGTAGTCAACTTCACAACTTATATCTAGTGGTAATGGCTCAAAATAATCAGCTTTTACACCGGCTAGTTTTAGAATCGGATTTTCAACACCGAAGCGGATTTCATTGTGATATTCTTTTAATCCAGCTCTGAATGTAGCTATAACAGTACCACCATCTTTTATAAATTGCTCAATTCTAACTATATTAGTATCAGTAATAAGCATGCTTACTGGTAGTAGCACAACTGAATAATCACTGAAATCATGGCGAATATCAAGTACATCAACACTTACATTATTGTCATAGAATGGTTTATAAAGTCTAGCGTGTTCGTGTTGGATATCTAAAGCCGTAGACTGCTGTTGAATACGCCAGCTATAGATATTGTCCATAGAGTATAGTAAAGCAACTTTAGATTTTGTAGGAGCCTTTATTGCATCTTTATGTTGTTTTGCAAGTTTAATGACTTCTAGCATTTCTGCATAACGATGATTATATTTGTTGTCATGATCTAGCACACCGTAGCAAAATTGCTCAGCACCTTTTGTAGCTGTACGCCATCTAAAGTATATAAGGTTGTCACAACCACGAGCCATAGCTTGGAACGACCATAATTTGGCATGACCAGGTCTTGGCACAAAGCCCATCACATTATGAGCTTGAGCACCAATAAGTTGCTCCGTTATCCAGTAGTTTTTATTCAAGAAGCCCCTAGTTTGATCAAGTTTCATCGCTGTCTTGTAAGCATCAACAGGCTTTACTAACCCGCCCCATACAGGGTAGTTGTTTAGAGCTACTACATCAAGCTGCTCGGCTAAATCAGTATGATCTTGAGCTTTTGAGAAATAATCTCCTGTGAAGTTATTTAAGATATCTTGATTTGGTGCAATAGCTTGAATTAGTTTTACTTGTCGTGCTAAAAATTTGGTAGTAGTATTTGCTCTAAAACGATTGAAGTATAGCATCATACCAGGGTTTGGAGCTGGAATAGTAGGGCGAGGTAGGTTTATCTCATCAAAACTATTATAAGTTTGAGACCAAAACACACTACCAATAGCATCATTAAACGATTTGATATCATTATTAAATTCGGTACAAAGGTATTTTCTAAACTCAACTTCACATTGACTGCAATAACATACATCACTAGTTTCATGCCCTAGTTCGTTATCTATATGCCATGGTAAAAGAGCAGGGTGTTTATGGTAAGCCTCGACCATCTTTTGTGTGATGCGATCTGCATATTTATTAAAAGTTTGAGAGTTTAGGCACATTTGGCGCCTACCACCAAAATGTCTTTCGAGTCCATTTTCAGCTACTGAAAAAATCTTAGGATCTTTTTTATAAAGCCAAGCAGGTGCCGTAGCAGTTGGAGTTCCAAGCATTACTTTTAGCCCTAGTTTATGGGCTTTATCTAAAATAATTTCGAAAAAACTAAAATCAAACTCACCTTCATTTGGCTCCATCAAGTGCCAAGCAAATTCTGCTACACGGATACAGTTTAGATCAGAGTTAGCTATACGGTTTAAATCATCATCAATTAGAGAGTAGTCCCATTGTTCTGGGTAGTAGTCAACACCAAAGTACATAAAGTGAGCTTGTAAAAAAATTGTTGTTGAAACATTATATGATTAAGAGATATTATCTTCAAATAAAATATAGTTAATTGAGTGATAGAAACTTTTTATAAAAGATATTGTTTAAACGATATGATACAATTTGTTGATATTTTGTAGGCTCTATAGAGGAATGTTAGATGAAAAAGTTAGTTTATGTTTTGATGGCATGCGGTTTAGCAATATCGTTAAATAGCTGTTGGATAATGGCTGCCGGTGCGGTTGGAGCCGCTACTGGTGCTTATATTGCCGAAAAAAAATAATTTCGATAATCTTGCAAATCTCTCTATTTAATCAACGAGTAAATTTTGTTCATTAGCCGTTTTTTTACAAAAAGCTACATAGCGTTTGTTTGTGACTATTATATAAAATATAGCTCCAATAAGCCCTTCAAAATATGTATGATCAATAGGTGAAACTATACATACAAAAATAATGAAAGGTAATACTAGCACCATAAGTGTTCTAAAACCTACTCTGCGATATTCAAATGCTCCAAATATAGCCATCAAGACTACTAATATAATGCTAAGATGAATATTTGTAGCGACTTCAACACTGTTTAGAAGCATCGTTAATAGTACAAAAACTATCATACCAAAGAAACGAGTTTTAGGAGCTATAGCACCCATACTGATTGGAGCAGCCATGAAGCCAATAATGTTAAATCCTGTAACTATAAGCATAAGAGCAGCCCAGTTTTTTGAGAATACTAAAAAAACTGCGCAAATCACAAAGTTTGCTAGTAAAGCTCTGCGTGAAATATTTACTTTTTGGTTTATCTTTGCAAAATAGCGTGGCATTTGACCTTCGGCGGACATTGCATATAGCATTCTTGAAGATGCTCCAAGATAACTATACCCTGTAGCTGATGGGCTGATAATACTGTCAATTACTAGTAGAAATGAGATATATCCCAAACCAATAAGTCCAGCTACTTGTAGTAGAGGAGAGTCAAAGTCTAATCCGCCCCAGCCACCTTTAGCTACTAAGTAATCATGAGGTATAGCTTGCATGAAAGCGTACTGTAAGCCCATATAAAGTACCAAAACTAGCAATAATGAGAAAATAATGGCTAATGGTACATTGCGAGATGGATTTTTGATCTCACTACTATAAGCTACAACAATTTGAAAGCCGTTGAATGTATATATAAGTCCACCAGCTACTATCGCTGTAAAAGCATCGGATATTTCAAAGTTGTTGTTTGGAATATCAGCTGATAATAAACTTTGATGTTCTGCTGAGTGTGTAAAAGCATAGACTATGAAAATTATGACAATAAGAGCTGGCACAAACATTTTAAATATAGTTATGCCATTGTTTATATTTGCTAATAATTTCACACCATAGAAATTTATCGCCAAATATATAGTCAATATAAACAATGCAAAGATAATGCCATAAGTAGACATGGCACCGTCAATCATTAGCCAATGAAAATTTTCTAAGCCTGTTAGATACTGTGTGGTAGCTTGAGCTTCGGTTGAGATCATCACGACGATACCAAACCAGTTTGCAAAAGCAAAAGGCATAGCAAATACGCTATTATGAGAAAGGGCGCTTGAACGGGTAGTTGCACCACGCACAGGGTATACAGATACGACTTTTGCTAAGCACATAGCCACCATCAGTATCAAGATAGCTGCTAAAGCCCATGATAGGAAAGCCCAGTTGCCAGCATTTTTTGCAGTTAATTGAGCACTGAAAAGCCAGCCTGAGCCAACCATCGAGGTTACACCGATTAAGACTGCGCTAAACAGTCCCATCTTTTTGGTAGCGTTAGTTTGCATATTTTTATTACTCCGGTAGTATGTGATTGAAAAAAGCTTATACATACAATATACATCTATTTTTATTGTATAAGCAAGGAATAATGCCTTAGTAGAGGAAGTTTTTTAAAAAGAAAAGTTTTTATTAATACCTGCATAGAAATTTTCATTAGATATATTTGTAGTTCTAATATTTGTTGTGTATAGATCTAAAGTGTTATTAAATGATTTTTTTAGAGTCAGATGATGAGTTGTTTGATATATTGGGATTTGTGTATTTTGCAAGTTTATAACTGGTATTGACAAAAGGTGACAGTATAGCGCTTACATATATGATTGAAGAGAATGAGTAGGAAGGGTTAACTAAAAGAAGAAGTGTAAGCATTATAATGGTATTACATTTCTTCAACATAGTATCACTATTTTTACACTGAATAAAATAATAGCGTCAAAGGACTAAAATCTATAGTTTCTTTAAATGGATTGTCAACTCTCTTGATAAACTTTCTTGCCATCTTGTAATGAATAGCATTTGCTACTATTAATGGTTTTAGATTTTTATTTCCTTTAATTTTTTTGTAGTTATTCACCCATTTTTTAGCTATTTCATCAAAATTGGCTTTAGTCATTGAAGGTGTGATTTTAGTATCAAAAACAATTTGATTATAAAAGTGTTTTGGTATACAAAAAAGGTTTCTAGCAATTTCATTATTAGCATTTAGCTGTTTTATAGTAGCTAAGTCTGGCTCATTAAAATCATTTAGATATAATGCCTTTAACGATTCTATCCCAATGAAGTTTTTATAGATATGGTCAATAAAAGCTCTTTCGGTGACGCTACTGTTTTCTATAGTGTGGCTTATATCTTCAACTAGATAGCTATAGAGAGTATCTTTATCAAAAACGGTGCTTAGTTTTTTTAGATGAGGAGATGAAACCATTTTTTCAACTTTGAGGTTATTTAATTCTTTTAACCACCAGTTCATCTTTTCATTAGCGACTTCAATATTATTGTATAGCTCTGTGCATGAAATGATTTGAGATTTTATTTGATCAAGTAGGTAAAGGATTTCTTTTTTTTCATCGCTAAGTTTACGGTATGCAAAGTATTGTACACTACCATAGTTTGGTAGTTTTTGATTAGGATAATTAAAATAGTTATATTGCATCTTAGGAACGCTCCTTAAATAAGGTTAAATGATTAACTTGCTTGTTTTCCCATACTTTGCGTTGTTAAAACATACCATAAGCACTGCTATGATTATATTTGAACGCCTTAACTATGAAAAACTATTCGACTTTACTATTTTAACTTATTTATATCCAGTCTCTTAGACCTTTTTAAACGCTATTATGTAGTTTATATCTACATTTTTGCCTAGCTTGAAACTATCATTTAAGGGATTGTAGTGTATACCGGTTATTTCTAATGCTTTGAAACCATATTTTTCAGCTACTTTGATTAGTTCATAAGGTTTTATAAATTTAGCGTATTCATGTGTACCTTTAGGAACTATCTTTAGTATATGCTCAGCAGCAACTATAGAAAGTAGGTATGATTTTAGGTTTCTATTTAAAGTTGATGCAAAGAAATAACCATTTTTTTTGATGATTTTAGCTATTGACGCGATTATGCTTTCAGGATCAGGCACATGCTCGAGCATTTCCATACAGCTAATCACATCAAACTCTTTATTCTCAATTGCGACAAAATCTTCAATAGTGGAGTTTATATAACGAATGTTTAGGTTATTTTGTTTGGCGTGTTCTTTCGCGATAGTGATAGCCTCACAAGAAGCATCTAGTCCACTTACGCTATTGTTGGTAGTAGTTAGAGACTCAGTCAAGATGCCACCGCCACAACCAATATCTATGATGTTTTTACTATCTAGGTCAGTATATTTTTGTATAAATTTCAAACGCAAAGGGTTTACTTGGTGAAGTGTTTTTAGCTCACCATTAGGATTCCACCAGTTCTTTGCTAGGCGAGAAAATTTGTCAACTTCGTTATTATCTACATTACTCATCTGTCAAATTTGGGTCGATAACTTTATATTACCTAAATAATATCAAAGATATAGGGAGTTAGATAATTTTTTATTAGAGTTTTGTTGTTTAATCTAATATAATGATGAGGCTATAATTATTTTCTAACTTAATAAAAGAGATATATCTAATGAAACTTAACAAATCTGCACTGTTATTATCAATAGTTGCAACTACTTTGGCTAGTTGTTCTAGCATGAAAACAACTACTGATAATAGAGACCCTTTTGAAAACTACAATAGAAAAATGTATGCCTTTAATGATAGTGCTTACGAAACTCTTACACCTTTAGCACATGGTTATGACAATGTTGTACCAGATTCTGTGCAAACAGGTATTTTTAATATAATGAATAACCTAAGAGAGCCTGCTCGTGTTGTAAATGATATGTTTCAAGGTGAATGGGGCTATGCAGGTGATGACAGTATCCGTTTCTTAACAAATACTACGGTTGGCTTGCTTGGATATTTTGATCCTGCAGATAGCATGCTTGGAAAAGAAATGAGATACCATCAAAGTTTTGCTGTTACGCTTCATAAATGGGGTGCTTATGACGAAGGTGAGGCTTCACCTTATGTTGTATGGCCATTAGCAGGGCCAGGTACTCTTGAAGATGCTTCTATGGGTGTAGATGTGTTATTTAACCCTCTTACTTATGTGTTTTTCTTTGCCCCTGTTGGAGCTGTAGTTTCATGGGGTGTAAGTGCGGGTGTAACTGGAACATATTATGTAAACCAAGGTGTTGCTTATTTACCTGCTTATACTAATCTTAAGGAAGTCTCTATCGATCCGTATGTTGCGATGAGGAATGCTTATCTACAGAATTATGATTATGGTATGGCTAAAGTCTTAAAGCAAGAATTGCGTGCAGATGACAGTGTTATAGAAAATGATAAAGCAGTACTTGGTGTGCTTGGTCTTGATAGTGCGGATGCAGAAAATCAAGTTGCTACAAATGGCGGTGGGAGTGTATCATCGGAGCCTCCGATTATGTTGAAAAGTAAACTTGCGACAATAAACAAAGCATCTCAAGTCGATGAAGCTTTTGATACTGATTATTCTGATGATAGTACTGCAATTGATTTGGCTAGCCTTGATAAAGCCAATGAGAAATCAGCAAGTGAAACTCAGAGCATAGGTGCCCAGCTTCAAAATGCAGCCGCAGATCTTCCTGGTGATGCAAATAGTGGAGAAGCTGCTATTAAGACATTAGATGAGCAGAGCTAGTCTATAGTTATCAAATCTTATCGTATTCAAAAAGTTTCTAATTTGATTAAGTTGTTACGAATCCCTACTGTTATTTGGGGTGTAGCTACAATTTTTTATGCATTTGAAATAATACTAAAATCTTCAATGGGAGCGATAGCTAGCAACCTTAGTCATGAACTCTCTTTTAAATAGCACTCAGCTAGCTAGTTTAAGTTCGGCATTTTATTTTACATATATAATTTTACAAATCCCTGCAGGTCTACTTGTAGATAAGTTTGGGGTCAGAAGAGTGTTTCCATTTGCGGTTATAGCTGCTTTTATTAGTTCACTAATTTTTAGTTTAGCTCCAAGTTATGAGTTTTTGTTTCTTGCAAGAATATTGATGGGAGTATGTGGTGCTTTTGGATTTATCTGTGTTATAACCTTGGCTGTCCAGTGGTTTTCAGTCAAGAAATTTGCCCTGCTAGCAGGACTAACTAATTTCTTTGGTTATCTAGGTGGATAATTGTCTGGTTTACCAATGACTTTGCTAGTTAAAGAAGAAGGTATACAAGCAGTTTATTTTGGTTTTGTTGTGATTAGCATCATCATTTTAGTTTTAGGGTGGATAATAATTAGAGATAACCGATTATCACAAAATAGATCATATCAGAAAATAATATTTGGAGATGTATCAAAAAGCATCTGTAGTGTCGACATAATTGCAAATGGATTGTTCTGTGCGGCAACTATGGGAGCGACTTTTGCACTGTGTGATTTGTGGGGTAGGGAGTTTCTTGAATCTCTGGGCTATTCTGGTTTTTATGCAGCTTTGACAGGGAATTCACTTATATTTATAGGTATAGCTATTTCAGCACCTATTTGGGGATTGTTAGCAGGCTATATACATACGGCAAAGCTTCTCTCTTGGAGCAATACTTGGTTTGGTAGCAAGCTGTCTGTATTTGTATGTTTCGTTACCTGTTTTAGTGTGTTGTGCATACTAGCTCTTTGCATAGGAGCAAGTCAGTCATCACATATATTGAGCTTTTCTTATGTTCATAATCATACCGATAAGAAGGTTATCTTAGCAGTTTTTGCATTTGTAAATTTGTGTGGAATAATTGGTGCAGTTGATTATTGGTATGATGCTTGACTATGGAGTTTCTATGGAGTTTCTATGGAGCTTGTGATGGCGATTATACCAATGTTTTTCTTTATAGCTCTTATGATGAAAAAATTTTAGGCTTCAGTCGTTGCTAAAGTTTTCATAGAAAGAGCGTGAAGTTCGCCAGAAGTTATAAACTCATTTATCTTTGAATAAACCAGTTGCTGTCTTTTTACTTTGCTTTTCATATCATTGAATTCTTCAGCTACTATAGTAGCTGAGAAGTGTACATTGTCATCACTTTCTACAGTTGCAGAGCAATTGTTTAGAGATGATTCCAAGATTTCTTTTAGTTGTTCTTTTGTCATTTTTTTTATTCCTTTGTTGGGAGGTTGTAGCACTCAAACGATGTTTTTATAAGTACTTTGAGTAAAACCTAGGCTTTTCTTATCAGTTCCTTAGCTTGTGTGTTTAGATAGTATCTCTTCGATACCATGAACTTTTGCTAAGGATATGGCATCATCACTAAGATTAAGAATTTTCAAGCTCACCTTCGTTTTTTTTGCGTGTTTAATACAGTCTATAACCATTGCTAATCCGGCACTATCGACTTTATTACACTTAGAAAAATCTAATATCCAAGAGCTATCAGTAGAAATTTGTTTAATATTTTTTTTCGTGAGAATAGATATTATAGATGCATCAAGGTGACTTGGCATAATCCAAGTATTGTTCTTTACTTCAATCATTAGACATTTTTAAGTTCGTAATCTTTATCGAGTATTTTTGGGTAACTCTTTTCCTTAATTTTATGAGTTACTTTTTCAGAAGCTTTAGTCATATCAGCGACAGTTTTGAAAGATGCAAATTGTTCTTGATAAGTTCTTAATATACTCACGCCAGCTACATCAAAGTCATATATGTGCCATTGATCATTTTTCTTAAACATCTTAACAGCAAAATCAGAACTTTGATTATTGTCAATATTGGTAATTTTACCATTTACTACAACAATATTCTTCTTTTGCCAGCTAGTGTTTTCACTATCAAATGGAAATAGAGTAAGTTTATATTTACCAGCAGATGCTACATTTTTAGCATACATGAAAGTTAGCATTTCAGTAGCAGATTTTATAAATGCTTTTTGGTCTTTTGGAGTTGATGCTGACCATTTTTTGGTTCCAACAATGACTTGAGCTACTACGCTAGGGTCTACGACTGGTATAATCTTTTGATCAACAAGTGCTAAAAGTTTGTATGGGTCTTCTTGGTACATTTTTGAACTTTTCATTAGCTTATCTTGCGTAACAACGATAGTTTTATTGAGCATGTCTACCGGATTTTGAATTGCCCAAGCACTTGATATTGCTATTAATAGCGATAATAATATAAATGAAATTTTGCGTAACATATTTATTCCTTTTAAGTTTGTTTTATAACTATAAATTTTAATACAAAAAACAGAGGTTTAATAGGTGTATTATTTATTATCGTTACTATCATCACTGTCTTTGTTTGCGACAAAAGTATTGATGAGAGAGCCTAAATCAATAGCTGATTCAGTGTTTTCTAGTTCTATCACGCTATTTTCGTGTAGGAACTTATCCTTAACATCATCACTATCATCAGCTATACCAGCTATACCAGCTATAGCCATTATATCTTGCTTTGGTGGACTAAGAGCTACATAATTATCGCCAAGTATTCCAGACATGGCTATACCCGCAGAATAATTACCAGGAATTTGCTCATCACTAGAGATGGAAATATTAACTACAGCCATAAAGCCGTTATAAGTTTTATCTAAAGCAATTTTTGTGACTTTACCAACTTCAACGCCAGCTATTTTAACCGAAGCATTAGTACGGAGTGAGCCAACATTTTTAAATTGTGCTTGTATGGTAAAGCTATTAGAACTTAAAGATTTGAGTGAATTACCACTTACCTTAAAAGTTAAAAACACTAGGCATAAAACACCGATTATAATAAATACACCAACTGATGTTTCAAAATATTTATTTTTCATTAAAACCCTCCTCCAAACATGAGAGATGTTAATATAAGGTCAGTTGCTAATATACTCATGCAGCAGTATACGACAGTTTTTGTTGTAGCTTGTGCGATACCGTTTGAGTTTGCAATACAATAATAGCCTTGATACAAAGCAATCCATGCTATCACAAATGCAAATACTATGCTTTTAATAATGCCATCAACGATATCTGTAAGTGTAACAGAAGATTGGATATTGCTCCAAAATTCACCATAGCTAATGCCTAGATGACTAGATGCCAAAATAAATGATGCAATGATAGATACTGAGCAGAATATCACTACTAATATAGGTACGCTTATCATACAAGCCCAAAATCTTGTTGTAAGTATAAAACTAATTGGATTTACATTCATCATTTTGAGGCTATTTATCTGATCAGTTGCTTTCATTAGACCGATCTCAGAAGTGATTGAGCTACAGGCTCGACCTGCAAAAAGCATAGCTGTAACTACAGGGCCTAGCTCGCGTAATACACTTAATGCCACCATTACACCTAGTAGTGAATGAGCACCAAATTTTGAGAGGGTGTAATAGCCTTGTAGGCTCAAGACCAACCCTATAAAGACACCAGAAGTTACTATTATAACCAATGAGTTTACACCAACAGCTTTAGTTTGAGTGACACAGTCTCTAATGCTCAGTTTACTCATAACAATATGAAAAATTAGCTGTAGAGATTTAATTGTACTAAATATAAGAGACATCACTAATTCGTAGGTTTTATTAAATATACTCATATCAGTCCTTCAAAACCTTGCTTATAAAAAAGTTATCATTAGCATCTTTTGTCTTAGAGTTTAGTGATCTGCCTTTGAGGAAGTTTTGCACACTTTGATTTTTGCTCTTTCTGATATTCTCAGGTGTATCATTAGCTAAGATTTTAGTGTCCGCAACTATAATTATATGATCAGAGAGATTCAAAGACTCTTCAATATCATGGGAAACTATAATAGAAGTCATATTCAAAGAGCTATTTAGTGTGATTATAAGCTCAAGAAGCTTGTTAAACGAAGTAGGGTCTTGACCTGTGAATGGTTCGTCATACATCATGATGCTAGGATCAAGAGCGATTGATCGAGCTAATGCAACTCTGCGAGCCATACCACCTGAAAGCTCACTTGGCATCATCTCAACAGTATGTGCTAATCCAACAGCTTGGAGTTTCATTAGTACAATTATTTTGATTAAGTTTTCATTGAGTTTAGTGTTTTTACGCAAGGGAAAAGCGATATTTTCATAGACATTCAAGTGAGTGAATAACGCACCAGACTGAAATAAAAACCCCATACTACGACGTAATTCTTCTAGATCTTTTTCTTTTGTTTTTCTATCTATACTAGTTATATCAAAATTTATAGAGCCAGAACAAGGTCTAATTAATCCAGAGATTAGTTGCAGAATTGTGGTTTTACCAGCACCAGATGGGCCAAGAATAGTGGTAATTTTACCATTAGGGATTGTGAATGAGATATCATCATAGATACAACGAGTATCTCTATAAAAAAAGATATTCTTAAAAGTAATATCGCTCATAAAATTTTAGTTAAACGGGATGTTTACTTCGATTGTAGAATTTTTGCTACTATCTTCTACTTTTAGATCTATATCTCTAATATTATCTTCAGATAGTGCAACATACTTTTTAACCACTTCAATTATCTCATCTTTTAACTCAGCGAGTAAGTGACTGCTAATACGATTGTTACGAGGTTGAAGCTCATTTCTTTGATGTGCAACAATAATTTGAAGCCTTTCTTTAGCTAAAGAAGCACTCTTTTGTTTTTTCTCAAATCCAAAAAATTTTGCAAACATAATTATGATTTACCTATTAGTTTTTTAAAGAAACTAGTTTTTTGCTCAGTATATCTCATTGGTATATCTTTACCTAAGATTCTGTCTACAGCATCAAAGTATGCCTTGGCTGCTATAGAGTCACTAAAATGAGTAACGGGATGACCACTATTTGAAGCTTCTAAAACTTCTCTTGATTCTGGAATTATACCAGTAATAGGAGTATACAGGATTTCACTGACATCTTCAGCTTTTAGCATAGCTCCAGCTTTAGCACGAGCTGAATCATATCTATTAAGAATCAGGTAAACCTCTTTAAATTCACCTTCTTTTTGAGCTTTGATAGTTTTGCTACCAAGCATACCCAAGATTCTATCTGAATCTCTAACTGAAGATACTTCAGGGTTAGTAACTATGATTGCAGCATCTGCACATCTCATAGCCATTAGTGAGCCTTTTTCGATACCAGCAGGTGAGTCGCACAGGATAATATCAAAAGTATTTCTCAACTCTTCCATCACTCTATCTACGCCTTCTTCAGTAAGAGCATCTTTATCTCTAGTTTGAGAAGCTGGAATTATATACAGATTATCAATTCTTTTGTCTTTAATAATCGCTTGGTTTACAGTAGCTTCTTCTTTAACTATATTTACAAGATCATAAACAACACGTCTTTCACAGCCCATAATCAAATCAAGGTTTCTTAGACCAACATCAAAGTCAATCACAACGGTTTTCATATTTCTTTTTGCAAATGCGTAAGCAATAGCTGCACTGGAAGTAGTTTTACCAACACCACCTTTACCAGATGTAACTACAAATATTTTGCCTTGTTTTTTTTCACTCATTTTTAGCCTCAAGCCTTATATATTAAAATTTTATATTCTATTTTTATATTCTACTTAAAACCCTTCAATATGGATTTTATCATCTTTTAAATATACTACATATCCATCAGTACTTTTTCCATCAATGGGTATGCTTTCGTTATTTAAAGTTACATATTTACCTGCGATAGATACAAGCTCAGCTTTTAAGTCTTTGCAAATAATTCGTGCATCTTTATTGCCAGAACTGCCTGCTAGAACCCTACCGCCAATTCTGCCGTAAACTATTACACTACCATCAGCAATTATCTCGGCACCATTATTTACATTTGCTGTTACAATTACATCAGAGTCGCGAGCAGTAATAGACTGGCCTGTACGCACTGGTGTAGTGATAATTTTCGCAAAAGTATGCTTTGCTTCATCAGCTACAGCTTCTTTTGCTTTACCGCTTTTAAGAATATTGTAGCCAGCTTTTGCTAATCGTGTTTTTAGCTCCTGATTGTTGACTACAAACCCAACAGGCACCATGCCGCTTGCTTTAAAGCAAGCAATTACATTTTCTAAAAATTTAAGGGTGCACTTTTCTTCTTGATCAACATCTCGGACGTCAATAGCAAAAGGAGTATTTTGAAAAAAAGATTTAGATTGAGCAACTTTGGAATTGAGTAAACTCTCAATTTGAGTAAACTCAGTAACGTTAATGCTAATAGCACTTATAGTGTAGTTACCACCTTTGAAATGAAAAGCTTGTTTCATGTGAAGGTTCCTAAGTTAATGATTGTGGCAGATCTTATTTGATCTTTGCTTCCTTGTACATTACATGCTTACGCACTACAGGGTCAAATTTTTTAATTTCCATCTTACCAGGCATTTCTCTTTTGTTTTTAGTAGTAGTGTAGAAATGTCCTGTCTTAGCAGAAGAAACTAGTCTGATTTTTTCTCTCATTTTTTAAAGTATCCTTTTTATAATTAAATTTTATGACCGTTAGCTCTTAGATCAACAAGAACTGCATCGACACCATTTTTGTCGATAATTCTCATACCTTTAGCACTTACTTTCAATTTGATGAATTTGTTTTCGCTTTCTACCCAAAACCTATGTGTGTGAAGATTAGGCAAAAATCTTCTTTTAGTTCTGTTCATAGCGTGAGAAACATTATTTCCTGTAACAGGTCTTTTACCTGTAATCATACATACTTTAGACATTTAGAAACCCTCCTTGGGCGTATTTAAATTTTATTATTTACAAAATATCTCGCTAATTATAGTACTTTTATAGTAAAAAGCAAACCTAAAACTAGTGATAATTGTAAGTAACTGATGTTATGAGGGAGTTCCACCAGCATTTGATGAGTCTTGGATATTTTGGTCGAAGCCAAAGTTATCGCCACTATCAACTAGCTCATTTGCATGAGGATCGCTAGATCTATCTGGTTTAGATGGATCATTATCTATTTTTTGTGTACTACCAGATGCTAGGCTTAAGCCAGATTCTATCAATGTTGATCCTGATGTAGCAATACTTGATTCAGATGTTGCATCATCTTGTTCAGGTAGGTATAAAGCACCGGTTTGTCCGCAACCTGTTAAGGCAAAAATATAGATAAAAGCCACTATGGGTAATAATTTTTTCATGATTAGTATGATTAGTATATTTATGTTTAGATGTTTGAATGTATCAATATTTGTGTTTTTTAGCAATTTTTTTGTGACAAAATTGTTAGTCTCAAGTGATACTGTCTTATACCAATCTCGATACATATTCCCACTTTCTCACTTTGTATTTCACGCTTAATACTTCGATTCCAAATAGAAGTGCAACAGTTTTGATTTAGTAAATCTAATATTTTTCATATAACCTATTCAAGATGGAGAATGTATGGAAAAATATAAACAATTGCGTTTTGAAGATTTAGTTAAGATAGAGACACTTATGTAAGAAGATTTTAAGCCAACTGAAATAGCGATAAAACTCTCTAAAGATAAGAGTTGTATCTATAGGTGTATCAAAAACAATAGCGTTGAAGGTGAATTCAAAGCAGATGTAGCTTATGAACTGATAAG
>JBLFYO010000011.1:0-27014 GCA_047609165.1 Francisella sp. | reverse complement strand
CCCTGAAGAAATGGCCAAGCACTTATTTGGGTTCTTAATTTTTTATAACTTTGAGAGAAGGCATTCTAGCCTTAAAAAAGAACTAAAAGTGAAAACACCATTTGACGCTGCCGTAGAATGGTATAGAGTTAAACCTGAGATTTTTAATGAAACGCCTGATATATTTAAGGCTAAAGCTTATAAAATTATTGGGAAAACCTCCCCAAACTAGACAGATACTCATATCTAAAAATATAAGAGTAATTTTTTTGGTTAATCTAACTAAATAATAGTTTCCAACACTTCATCTAAATCATCAATCACACCATCTATAACTTCATTAGAAAAAGGAAAGTCCTCTGATGTAAGTTGTGCTTTCACAAAACCTTCAAGTAATAGCTGTTGAGCACCTTCTAATGTCAATCCACGAGATTGCAAATAAAATAAAGCATTTTTATCAAGCTCACCAATAGTTGCACCATGAGTACAAACCACATCATCAGAATATATCTCTAGCTCTGGTTTAGTATTGATTTCTGCTTTTTTGCTAAGTTGTATATTTTTGTTATTTTGGTATGCTTGAATTTGCTCGATATTTTTATTTACGATAGCCTTAGCATTAAACCATGCTTTAGCACTACCATTTACCACACCTTTGAAATTCACATTACTATAAGTATTAGAAGCATTATGGTTGACTAAGAAGCAAGCATTCGCAACAGCATTATCATTAAGCAAATACAATCCTCTCACATCAAACCTTGAATGCTCACCATTAAGATTTACTACAAAATCATTTCTTAGAAGAGCATCTTTATTTAGCAGACTAAAGCCATTAAACTCAGATGATTTATCTAGATTCACTAAATAATTTGCTGTAGTTAAAAGATTTATACTATTAGGATTATCAGCATTATTTGTAAAGTTTACTTTTGCTGATTCTGCTACATCTATATCTAAGAATACATTCATAGCTGACTCATCTGTCAAATTGACAAAATCCATATCTAAATCAAGACTAGCAAACGATTCAATATTTAATTTAAGAGCAATATTTGTAAGCTTATTTTTAGCATTTGGAGTATTAACGAATATCAAAGTAAGACTATCTTTAGTATCTTTTGGAATAGTTATACTAAATGCTTTTGCATTATCTTTAGCCAGTACAGACATATTTCTAGCATCAGTATTAAATTCAGCTTTTGAAATATTATTCAATCTTTTATTATAATCAATAGCCAACACACCATCTAAGATAATGATAATATTTTCTTCTGCATCAAGCTGAAAACCTTGTAGATAATCTTTAGTCTGTTGCGATTCCAATAAAATCTCAGATATATTGTTTTTACTATATATAGCTGATAAGTTTGTATACTTCCAGCTTTCTTGTTTGATGCTAGGTAAAGCATTTTTATCTATTTGCATGATTAAAGCCTTTTAGCTGTTGATCCAAGAATAACCTTTTTCTTCTAGCTCTAAAGCTAGCTCTTTGCCACCAGTTTTAACGATTTTACCATCAGCTAAAACATGGACAAAATCAGGCTCAATATAGTCTAAAAGTCTTTGATAATGCGTAATAATTAAAAAACTCCTTTCTGCTGATCTCATGCTGTTTGCACCATGAGAAACTACTTGTAATGCATCGATATCAAGACCTGAATCAGTCTCATCTAAAATTGCTAATTTAGGCTCGAGCATCATAAGCTGAAGCATTTCATTACGCTTCTTCTCACCGCCAGAAAAGCCTTCATTCACACCACGCGACATATATTTTTGATCTATCTCAAGAATTTGCATAGTTGATCTTAGTTTTTTCATAAAAGTTATAGCGTCAATTTCTTCTTCACCCTTTTGCTTCTTGATGCTATTTACAGCTGTCTTTAAAAACTGTACATTGCTAACACCTGGTATTTCTATAGGGTACTGTAAACTTAAAAATATTCCAGCTGCAGCTCTTTCAGAGATACTTAAATCATCAATACTTTTACCATCAAATTTAATATCACCTTTAGTTATTGCGTATCCAGCTTTACCCGCTAATACGTTACTAAGTGTACTTTTACCAGCACCATTTGGACCCATTACAGCATGAATCTCACCTTTTTTCATAGATAAGCTAAGACCTTTAAGAATCTCTTTATCGCCAACATTCACATGTAAATCTTTAATTTCTAATAACATTTCTAAAACCTTTTCTTTTTTCAAAACAACTAAATTAGTTCTAATTTAACCCATTAGTCATACTTAATTTATTTCAAGATTTCAATAAAATAAATATTCATCAAAAAATGCTGAAATAAATTAAGCATGACCATTTTTTCTGTAGCAAACTAACCTACAGCACCTTCTAAGCTTACTTCCATAAGTTTTTGTGCTTCAACTGCAAATTCAAGTGGTAATTTCTTAAATACTTCTTTACAAAACCCATTTACAATCATTGCAATAGCATCTTCTTCCAAAATACCTCTTTGTTTACAATAAAACAATTGGTCTTCAGAAATCTTTGAAGTAGTTGCTTCATGCTCAATTTGTGAGCTATTACTTTTATTTTCTATATATGGGTAGGTATGAGCACCACATTTATTTCCAATTAGTAAAGAATCACATTGCGAAAAATTACGAGCATTATCTGCATTTGGAGATATTCTCACTAAACCACGATATGCTTGCTGAGCACGCCCTGCTGAGATACCTTTTGATATGATTGTACTTTTAGTATTTTTTCCAATATGTATCATCTTTGTACCAGTATCAGCTTTTTGAGCATGACGCGTAAGAGCTACTGAATAAAATTCACCTACAGAATTATCACCTCGTAATACTACTGATGGATATTTCCATGTGATAGCAGAACCTGTCTCAACTTGTGTCCATGAAATTTTAGAATTATCTCCTTTACAAACACCTCTTTTAGTCACAAAGTTATAAATACCACCCTTGCCATCTTTATCACCTGGATACCAGTTTTGCACAGTTGAATATTTAATCTCTGCATCCTTCATAGCAACAAGTTCTACAACTGCAGCATGAAGCTGATTTTCATCACGCATAGGAGCTGTACAACCTTCTAAGTAGCTTACATAACTACCTTCATCAGCTATAATCAAAGTTCGTTCAAATTGCCCTGTATTTAGAGCATTGATTCTAAAGTAAGTAGATAGCTCCATTGGACAAGTTACACCTTTTGGTATATACACAAATGAGCCATCACTAAATACTGCAGAATTTAATGCCGTAAAAAAGTTATCAGCTTGTGGCACTACTGTACCTAAGTATTTCTGTACTAATTCAGGGTATTTCTGTACAGCCTCTGATATTGGACAAAAAATAACACCTGCTTCCCAGAGCTTTTCTTTAAATGTTGTAACTACAGATACCGAATCAAATACAGCATCTACAGCAATATTTTTCACACCAGCAAGAAACTCTTGCTCATGTAAAGGTATACCTAACTTATTGTAAGTATCTAAGATTTCAGGATCTACATCAGCTAAACTCTTAGGTTGATCTTTCATGGATTTTGGCGATGAATAATAACTAATACCGTTATAATCAATTTTAGGATAATCTAAATCAGCCCATTCAGGCTCTTTCATTTCAAGCCATTTTGCATAAGCTTTTAAACGCCATTGTAACAAAAATTCAGGCTCGTTTTTTTTAGCCGATATAAATCTAACTACATCTTCGTTAAGACCTACAGCAATGGTATCACTCTCGATATCACTAGAAAAACCATGTTCATAGTCTTGTTCAATTATTCTATCTAAGTTTTCATTCATAATGTTTGACTCTTAATTTTGATTGGTTTCATTATTATTTACAATATCTTCTATAGAAGTATTAGAAAGTATTTCTAGCACCTGTTTGTTCATAATTTTCCAATAATTATGAACTGTACATTTTTCCATAACACTACAATCTTTTCTTCTAGCATCACAACATTCTGTTATTCTGACATTGTCTTCTACGGCTTTAACTATATCTAGCACTTTGATGCTTTTTGCACTTTTTGTAAGTACATAACCACCTTCAGTACCTCGCTTAGAAGCAACTATATTTCTGATAGACAATAAATTTAGTAATTTTCTAACAGTTGGCAAATTCAAACCAGTAACTTCAGCTATATTTGCAGCACTGTATGGAGAATCACTATTTTTAGCTATAGTAACAACTACCAACAAACCATAATCTAACAGCTTACTTATCTTTAGCATAACGGTGACTATACCAATTTAGTATCATATAGGTGTATGATAATATTAAAAGACCTCAATGTAAATTAAAATTACTTATTAAAATAGCTTAAATTACTGTACTGATATTAAGCACCAACATAATCTTGAGCAAAAAGAGAGCGCTTCAGATCTAAGGCAGATTTTGATTAGCATAGCCGTAGCTATGGCAGTAAAGTCTAACGCAGTCAGATGATGCTTTATTTTTTGTCCCTCAGGATGGTATAATTTACATCAAATATAGATACAAATAAAATATTGGTTTAAAGTATGAGAATAGCTATTTTAGGTGCAGGACAATTAGGCATATATCTGACACAACGGTTAAGCTTAGATCATCAGGTATCTGTAATTGATTTGGATGAAGAAAAATTAGGTTTTATTTCATCCGCTTTTGATGTCCAAACAGTAAAAGGCGATATCACAAAACCAAACATCATGATGGAAGCAAATTTCAAAGATACTGATATGATTATTGCAGTAACATCAAATGACACTACCAATATTGCAGTATGTGATATGGCTTATAAACTTTACAAAACTCCTTATAAAATAGCTCGTATTAGAGAGTCTGAGTATAATCGTTTCCCTAAACTTTTAAACAACATTGACCTTGTTATTAAATCATTCTTTGAAACCACCAAGCAACTAGAGCAACTTATTTTTTTGTCTGGTGCTTACTTTATATCTAGTTTTTTTGATAAAAAAGTACAGGTTATCGGTGTTGCTGTAGCAGAAAACTCTCCGTTGGTCGGTTTTGCTACCAAAGATATTTACCTTGGCCTAGGTGATATTAAAGTGGATATTATATCTGTATATCGTGGTGATTTAAAATTAGATATAGAGAATACTGAAACACTCGTCGAGTCAGGAGATAGAGTTATGTATCTGTCAGAGCAAGCATACTCTTCACAAATCCTCTCAATATTTCAACCTAAAAACTCTAATATCCGCAAGATATTCATCGCAGGAATCAACCACGCAAGTATTACTCTTGCAAAATCACTTGAGACAAAAGGTTTTGTAATCAAGATGATAGACCCTAGTGCCAAAAAATGCGACATGGCAATCAAAGAGTTATCAAAATCAACTATTCTTCATTATAATCCCGTAAATAACAATCTTTTAGTTGCAGAAGGTATTGATGAAGCAGATATGTTCTTTGCTTTAACTAATGCTGATGAGATAAATATCATGTCTTCAATTTTGGCAAAAAAACTAGGCGCTAAAAAAACTGTAGCCACTGTAAATAGTGCTGAATACTACTCAATTACTAGAGATTTAAATCTTATAGATATATCTATTTCTCCGCATAGTTTTTCTTACACGACTATCAAGTCATTTCTTACCCAAGTAGATATGATTTGCATGTATGAAATTGAGGGGACTGATGAGCATTTAGTTGAATTAAAAGTCCACGGTGAAGAAAGTATGTCGACCATTGTGGGTAAGAATCTAGCTGAATTTAAGCTACCAAAAGGCTTAGATATATTAGCAATTATGCGAAACAACACCCCTCTTTTTTATGCTGATGACATTATCGTAGCAGATGGCGATAGATTAGTAATAAAAGCCGACAATAAACAAGCTATGAATGTTTTAGAAAGACTTTTTCAAGTAATGCCTCTATACATCGCTTAATAACTGATATCACACACCAAGCATAAGCTTGAGTGGTATATATATAAAACACATGAAAATACCGACTTCTGGCTGCATTAGAACTTTACTACCATAGCTACTGCTATCCTAATAAAACCTTGTCTTGCATCTGGCGAGTTCTCTTTTTGCTCAAAATTATGTTTTATGCGTAACATCGCTTAATTAATAATTGCCTAATGCAGAGAGCTTGCGTATTATATTTATTTATGTACATAAATTTTAGTAAACCAATATGAAAAAAAGTGCCCCTAAAGAAAAAATTGGACTGATTCTATTAGTGCTTCTAATGACTGGTGCTATTGACAATATCAGAAACCTACCATCAACGGCTACTTCAGGCTCATATATATTCTTCTTTTTTGCTGTGGCCATAGTTCTATTCCTAGCGCCAGTAGCATTAGTGTCTGCTGAAATGACTGCCACTTATACAGAAAAAGGTGAAGAAGGCGTATATGGTTGGGTTAAAAAAGCTTTTGGACCAAATATCGCTATGCTTGCGATATGGTTTCAATGGGTAAACACTCTTATCTGGTTCCCGAGTATACTTACATTTTTAGCAGGTACTGTAGCTTATCTATTTAACCCTGACTTTACTCAAAACATCAAATTTACAATTATTTTTATAACTGTAGTTTTTTGGGCATTAACTATACTAAATCTAAAAGGTCTAAAAGTCTCAGCCATTTTTGCAAGCATTTGTACTTTTATTGGTATGGTTATACCAATGATACTTATGGTGGTATTTGCACTGGTACTTCTTAGCTGTGGACTTTGTGCTACACACATCCATTTTGAAACTAGCAACCTTATTCCAAATTTTGACTCAACTGAATCATGGATGGGCTTGACTGCTATCATTGCATCATTTTTAGGATTAGAGCTTGCAACTGTTCATATTACAAATGTCAAAAATCCTAAAAAGACTTTTCCACTAGCTCTTTTGATATCTGTAATATTTATCATTTTCACAATGATCTTAGGTGCTTTGGCTGTAGGACTTATATTTCCTGCATCAGAAATAGATGTGGTTCATGGCACTATCAAAACTTTTAGAATATACCTAGATAACATGGGCATACCGCATTTCTTTTATTATGTGTTAGGCATTATGATAGTCATCGGATCTATCGGTTCAATGATTAATTGGATGATCTCGCCAGCTAGAGGTCTACTTCAAGCAGCCGATGATCACTTCTTGCCAGGTGTGTTAGATAAGACAAATAAACATGATGTACCAAGTGGTATCTTGATTTTACAGGCTATAATTATGACTGTGATTTGCCTACTACTTGAGCTAGTACCATCTGTGCAAGCTTACTATTGGTTACTTACTGCTCTTAGTACGCAGATATACTCTTTAATGTATTTGATGATGTTTTTTGCAGCTTTAAAACTTAAATTTACTAACAAATCTGTTCTCAAAAATACTGAAAATTTTCATGTCCCTGGTGGAAAAGTTGGTATGAGTGTAGCTTGTATCACCGGTATTGCAGGTACGCTTTTATGTGTGGCTGTTGGTTTTATTCCACCAGATAATATCTATGAAAATCCAATTGAATTTATCCAAACCCTATCTATATGTTTAGTGTTATCTATTATTCCTGTAGTTTTATTTATGATATACAGAAAGCAAAAGCTTAAGTCTCTATAAACAAATGTTTGAATCACTAATCCTTTTTGTAGGGCTTTTAATAGGTCACTACTTCTTTAGGTTTAAAAACCCTGCTAAATATTTCAAGCTAGCAAATCGTAGTCTAGATATAATTGTCATTTTGATAATATTTATGATGGGCTATAACTTCAGTATATTTACTCAAATAAATAGTATTATATTTGAAGTTATGGGACTGAGTCTAATTTACATAACAATACTTTTCATTACTAATATTTTTGGTGTGAGATTATTTCTTAAAATCACAAAAGCAAAGAAATTCAACACTCCAAAACAAAAAAAGTCTCACGAAAATAAGTTTGTAAACTTTTTAATGGTAGTTATACAATCATCTAAATATATTGCTTATCTAGTTTTAGGTTATATTCTTGGTGAAATTTTTAACCTAAATATTACTCACATTATAGATAACTGTGTATTTATTTTGCTATTTGGGCTTATGCTTATAATAGGCATACTTCTTAGATTAGAAAATATTACTATCTTAGAAATATTCAAAAACAGATTTGCACTACTGATAGTCACAGTGATTATTTTTACATCAATAGTCTCAGCAATAATTGTTGGACTATGTCTCAACATCCCACTAAAAGAAAGTATAATGGTGAGCTCTGGACTAGGCTGGTACTCGCTATCTGCGATACTAAACACTGAGTTTATAGGTAAGTACTATGGCATGGTTACTTTCTTGGTAGATTTTGCAAGAGAGATAATAGTTATTGCAGCTATACCTGTACTAAGAAACATTTTAAATGTAGAGCTAGTCGGCTATGCAGCCAATACAGCCATGGACTTTTCACTACCCGTAATCAAAGACAATTACGGTACAAAGATGGTTCCGTTAGCCATATCTATAGGGCTTATATTTACAATTATAACGCCAGCTATTTTAGTGATAGAGAATATAGTATTGTAAATTGACCGTATACCAATCCCAACTCACATGAATGCGTAAGGTCAGTTATAAGATAGAAGCATTTTTAAAAGATTATTTACTACGGAATTTAATGCGACCCTTTGTTAAATCATAAGGAGTTATCTCAACTACGACTTTATCACCAGTAAGAATACGGATATAATTTTTACGCATCTTACCAGAAATATGAGCTGTTACAAGATGTTTGTTCTCAAGCTCTACTCTAAACATTGTGTTTGGAAGTGATTCTAAAACTACACCTTCCATTTCTATACAGTCTTCTTTTGCCATCGTGGCTTATTCTCCGATTTAAAATTATTATTTATATATAAATTTGCTATATAACAAGCATATATTCTAAAGCATCCACACAAAAACACAATCTTTTTCTTCTAAATAACTATACATGCACCTTTATATAGAATGGTGCATTATAATACCCCATGAAATTTTAACAATAATTTTTAGAATTTAGTTCCTAAAGTAGCTAAACTATAATCACTTACTTTCTTTTGAAATCAATTATCTCTCGGCGTTGTTTTTTGGTTGGCTTATCTACACTTACAAAACCAGATGTTTTTCTAAGATCTATTTCTTTTTCTCGTTGAGCAATACTTTCTGTAGTTTCGCTATATAGATTTTGAGCTTCTGTTGCAGATTTTCTTATTTCACCGAGCATTTCTACAATTATAGTTTTTTTAATATCCGACTGATGTACTTGATATTTATCTCCAACATTTACTGTTTTACTAACTTTGGTTTTCTGCCCTTGAAAATGTACTTTACCTCCCTCTATAGCTTTTTTTGCCAAAACTCTAGTTTTATAAAATCTCGCAGCCCAAAGCCACTTATCTAATCTAACACTCATATATTTTAAAACCTTTGTAATTAATATTGTAATTATATACGCAAACCACCTGGAAAAGCCGAATTTACGTCAAAGTATTTTTGAATGAGTTTAGTGCTAAAATTATCAATTAAAGACAAATTGGTGCTTTATACCGACTCCAATATAAATTAGTTTATTTATCACAAGGGAGTTTATGACTAATTTAATTTTTTAATGTGCAGGCAATAGCAATGACTATTAACAAATATTAAAGGATTAAATTAGGTATGAGATGATTTAGGTATAACAATCTGCATAAATCTTTTAACTTTTAAAATAGTTTGTTATTCTAAAGAGATATTTTATACCTAAGCCAAATTATGCAGAAAAGTTTAAATTTACGCAAAATGACTACCTCACTTGATAATGATAATAACGCTATCTACCATATTGATAACATTAAGCTAAATGATTTTATTGGCAAGAACCTTACAATAGAATTTTTAAATGAAATCAACTGTGTATCTTGTGGCGATAAAACCAAAAAAAGCTACTCTCAAGGGCATTGCTTTATGTGTATGCGTAGACTGCCAGAGTGTGATATTTGCATAGTTAAGCCTGAGCTCTGCCATTTTGCAGAAGGCACCTGCAGAGACGCTCAATGGGGGCAAGATAACTGCATGAAAACGCATATTGTCTATCTTGCAAATACAGGCGACCTTAAAGTTGGTATTACTAAGCTTAAAAATGTTCCGTCGCGATGGATTGACCAAGGTGCTAGTCAAGCCGTGCCGATATTTGCGGTTGAGACTAGATTACTCTCAGGATTAGTTGAGGTAGCTATTAAGGAGCATATATCAGATAAAACTAATTGGCGTAAAATGCTTCAAGGTATGCCTAATATGGATGTTGATTTCATCAAACTTAGAAATGAGCTAATTGAAAAATCAAAAGATAAAATAGCCGTTATCAAAGAAAAATTTGGTGAGAATAGCGTTGAGCCTATAGAAACAGATATTCAACAAATCAACTTTCCTGTTACAGAGTATCCAGAAAAAATCAAATCATTTAATTTTGACAAAGACCCTTTAATCAACGCCAAACTTATGGGCATAAAAGGACAATACTTTATATTTGATACGGGTGTGATTAATATTCGTAAATTTAGTGGTTATAAGTGTAGTATTAGCACAGAAGAATAGATGTTGATTGCTGAAAACATTACATCGCACAGTAGACAAGTCACGACTTGTCCTTACCACTATTAACTTTTCGTATTTCTATAATGAAAATCTCTGCCATAAGAAAAAACCATATTATTCAAACAATCTGAAAATACTGCTCTCTCGAATCTTTGTCCACTATCTTCTTTAATTTCAAGATTATTACAAGTTCCAATTGTTTTACCTAAATCATCAAGCACATAATACTTAGCATTTGATATTGAGATTGAAGCTATAAATATAGTTAAAGCTATAATAATTATATTTTTCATAATATCTCCGTTAAAAGCAGTAAAGCTATATTCTTAAAAAATCTACTATTTTATCTTTGGATATTTTAGTTAATCCAAGTGTACTATTTTTATCAAATAAAATAAACTTCAACTCATCTAAACTATTTTTTTTATCTACAAGCATAGCATCTATAAACTGATTGCGATCTATATCCATAGGGAAGTCTATAGATATACCAAAACTAACGATAAAATCTTTATATACCTTTGCTTGAGATTCACTAATAGCCCCTAAAAAACATGAAAAATTTATAGCTTGAGCCATGCCCACACCTACTGCCTCGCCATGCTTTAAACCTCTGTAAGCGTGACACTTCTCAATTGCATGGCCAAAAGTATGGCCAAAGTTTAATATAGCTCTAGCACCTGTAAGCTCTTTTTCATCTTCTGCTACAACTTGAGTTTTTATTTCACAGCTTCGTTTAATCATCTCAATTATAGTAGTAGTATCTTTTGCTACTATAGCATCTCGGTTACTTTCTAACCAACGGTAAAAGTCTTTATCTATAAATCCGTATTTTATAACTTCGGACATTCCAGAGATATATTCTCGTTGAGGTAAGGTCTTATAGAACTCTATAGTCGTATAGACAAGTCTAGGCTGATGAAAAGCACCTATCATATTTTTGCCTAGAGCATGATTTATAGCAGTTTTACCACCAACAGATGAATCAACTTGTGATAACAGCGTTGTCGGAATTTGGATAAAATCAACACCCCGCTGATAAATAGCAGCTGCAAATCCTGTAATATCACCTATCACTCCACCACCTAATGCTATAAGTACCGTTGAACTACGAGTAAACTTATCTTGTAATAGAGTAGTAAGAATTTTATCAAGACTACCTTGTGATTTGTATTCCTCACCATCTTCTAAAACGCAGATACTAGCATTAGCAATGTCATCTATATGGCTTTTTAATTCTGTAAGATATAGTTCTTCAACAGTTGTATTTGTAACTATTAAAACCTGTTTGTTTTTGATAAATTGATTTATATAAGAATAGTCAAGTCCAGAGTCTAAGACTATATCATAACTTGGACTTGTAGTAGGGTTTACTTGTAACTTTTGTATCACAGCATAGATTCTTCTACAAGAAATGTAGAAATTTTATTTACGATATTTTTGACAGTTGCACCATTTGTCTCAACGACAACATCGGCAATACTTTTATATAATGGCTCTCTTTCAACCATTAACTCTCTAAGCACTGACTCTTTGTCATCAACTCTAAGTAACGGTCGTTTAGTATCTTTTGCTGTTCTTTGTAGTTGCTGCTCAATAGTTGCTTCAAGATATACCACTTTACCACGAGAAGATAGCAATGAACGAGTATCTGGGTCGCTTATAGCTCCACCGCCTGTTGCTAATACTATATTTTGTTTTTCAGCTAATATCTCTGCTATGACTTCTCTCTCACGATCACGAAAACCTGCTTCACCTTCAAGGTCAAAGATCCAGTTTATATCGACACCGCATTTTTCTTCGATCATGTCATCTGAGTCTACAAACTCAAGTTTCAATTCTTTAGCTAGTTGTTTGCCTATTGTAGATTTACCAGCACCGACTGGTCCAATTAAGAAGATATTTTTAGTTCTTATCATTTTTGACTCAAAATTATAAGTTAATTATACACTGTGATAGTTATCTACTAATCACCCTTTATTTATAAAAATTATAACTATATATATTACCTAAAAACTCAGGTTTTTGCAAGAACTATCTGACATTATCTCATGGCAATTACATTAAAAAGTAGTTGTATTTTCAACTTTTAAATGCAGAAAGAACACTTACCTACTCATTATTGGATCTTCAAAAAAATCTATCTGAAAGGTTAAATAAATTACTTTATCAGCTTCATAAGAAGACTAAACCAAACTCAAGCCTTATATCATAGAGGGTTTACTTAGGCTTTATTTTAATGCAATTGCCCTGGATCTTATCTCTCAACTTGTGATTCAATAATTTTAGGAGTTATGAAAACTAGCAACTCTTTATCGTCTTGATTAATTTCAGTATAACTAAATAAATAACCAATATAAGGGATATCTCCTAATAAAGGAATTTTTGCTCTCTTTTCACTATCAGTCTTTTCATATATACCACCTACCACTATAGTCTCACCGTCTTTAGTCATAATTTTGGTAGTAATTTCTCTAGTTGCAATACTAGGAGGTAACGGAGTATCTCCTCCTGTAGCTGTATTTATTATAACGGAATTCTTAGTTACAAGCAAATCTAGCACAATATTGCCATCTGGGGCTATTTGCGGCGTAACTTGTAGCTCTAAAACAGCCTCTTGGAAGGCAATAGATGCTGCACCAGAGGCAGTAGACTGATTATATGGCACCTGTTCACCCTGCTTGATAAATGCTGTTTCATTGTTTGATACTATAAGATGTGGCGATGCTACACTATTAGCTAAAGCTTCACTTTCTAAGGCTTTAATTTCAACATTAAGTTTCATACCACCAAATACAGTCCATGCTAAATTAGCAGTAGCTCCTGTCCCTGGTATAGCAGCATCAGGTGCAGGTTTAGCCGCCTTACCAAATGTGTTCAACCCTATCATACTGACACCAGCAGCATCAGAAAGACCATAATTAAAGCCTATCTCTAAAGCTGAACTTCTACTTACTTCTACGATACGAGATTCAATTAGAACTTGATCATTAGGTATATCAATTTCGTTTACTACTTCTCTTATACGAGGTATCTTCTCCTCTGTATCTGTCACTATAAGAGTATTTGTTCGTGCATCAGAAGTTATACTACCTCTTGGAGACATTATGCCACCATTTTGCTTAGCCATAGATGTAACAACTGTTTGAGCCGCTTGTGCGGTAGTATAGTTAAGCGGGATAAACTCTGTCACAAGAGTTGCATTGTTTTCTAATGATCTTTTTGTTTGAAGCTCTAGCTGCTCTTGAGCAGCTATCTCAGCTGCAGTAGCCACATACAAGATACTATTCATCTTTTTAGTAGCGAGACCTTTACTCACTAGCACTATATTCATCACCTCATTCCAAGGCACATTCTTAAGATCTATGGATAGATTACCTCTTACACTACTACTAACTACTAAATTCAAACCCGCAAATTCTGATAGTACTTGGAGTACAGTTTGCACAGGAGCTTCATTAAATGAGATTGAAATTGGCTCATTAATATTGAAACCTTCTACTCGACTTTTACGTCTATCAATTTTAAATTTGAAAGTATCACCTTCTTTTAGGTTTGTAAGTGCTATCCTATCAAGCGAATGTATTACAAATACTACATTTTGACCTTCTTTATGGATTTTAATACCATCAATTATTGTATTAAATACTTTAGTATCTATATTGCTAACCCACTTATCAGAGATGGTTGTATCATTAAATGTGATAGTAAGAGTATAACCATCTTGTGAGATCTTAGTTTTATACCTAGAAAAGCCACTTATATTTTCTTCAAAAGCCACTTCAAATACAGCACTACCATTTAAGCTACGGTGAAATTCTAAATCTTTAATATGTTTAGAGGCATCTTTTTGCTTAGAGTCTTCTCTACCTACAATTTTTGTAGCTTCTGATTTATTGACACCACTTTCAGGAGCTGCATAAGATTGCCCAGAAACTAAAGCTACAGAGGTAAACAATGAAATAAAAAACAAATTACTTTTTCTAAAAAACATTCTTATAAAACCCTAATGTATAACTGCTTGCGAGCTTTTCCAAACTCTTTCTTTTTCATCTTTCTGCCATTGTTTCACAAGTACACCTGCTTTAGTTATACCTTCGATTCTACCATAGTCTTGACCAATAAATTGACCTTTTTGTATGTATATTGGTTTAGCAGCTGTTGAGCTTTCAACCACGCCCCATTCATCAGCATTTTGAAAAACCACACCTTTAAAACTAAAAGTTCCTAACGACTGACTTTGAAGAGCAGTTTTCTTTCTATCCATTATTTTTTGTAGCTCTTCAGGTATTATTATTGGCTTTAATTTTACTGTTTTTTGCTTATTGTTTGCAATATGTGCAGGCTCTCTAATTTTTCTCTTCTCAAATGGCAAGAAATGATCTATGTTAAATACATTTCGTATTTTTGACAACCTTTCAAATGTCAGGGTATCTCCTTTATATTCAGGAATATCAAGCTTTTCTCCACTCTTTATTGTCTTCATATTCATTTGAATCAATTCGTCAACTTGCTTAACTTGACTACTATAAGCAGCAAGAGCTTCATTACAAACACTTATTAAAATAATAGTTGATAATAATTTTACTATATTTTTATTAAAATTCATAATCTAAGTCCCCACTCCCTGACGAGAATACGTCTGTAAGTTGAGCTCCACAATAAGATTAGAATCAGATTCTTTTTTTATAGTTATGTTAGTAATAACGGCAATATCTTTCATATCAATTAAAGCTACAAAAAGCTTAATTACCTGAGAGAAATCACCACTAAGCTTAGCTTTAAAATCCAATGCATATAAATCAAGGTATTTGTTTTTTTGCACACCTGCTGGAGATAAATCAACAATCGTAACACCTGCACTACCAATAGCATCATTTAATGCTGATAAAAAAATAGGGACAGAATGGCGTTCCGGAATACTAAATCTTTCCTCTGCATTATGTTGCTCTAATATTTTAACTTGATCTTTTAGGGCTACCATGTCTTTTTGTTTTTTGACAAGCTTTGGAATCTCAGATTTCATAGACTTAATATGACCGGTCACTTCGGTATTCTTTCTTAATACGGGATTTACAAAAAAACTATAAAACAAAAATGAAAATACAAAAAATACTAGTAAAAACACCTGTATTTTTATTTTTAATGGTACGTATATTATCTTATTTACATATTTACTGTTTAAAAGAATTTGTATCTGATCTATCATTCGACACTATCTCCCTTAAATGCATTATCCTCACCAAACTTAAATTCTAAAGAGAAGCTTCTTTGCCCTTCTTTTTCTGAACCCAAATTTTTTAAATCAACTTTCTTGACCCTAAATTCTATCTCTAAGTTTTTCATAAAAACTGATAGTAATTTTAAGTCTTGAGATTCTCCACTAACAACTACATTATCGGTATTTGCTACATAATTAATATTCGTAATATATAGCTCATCAGTAATAGCTCTAGAAATTTTTTCAATTCCCAATAAAATATAGTACTGACTAGCTCTAATATTTGCTAAATCTGAAGACATATCAAGTAACTTATCTCGTTGACTTTTTACTTCACCATACTCTTTTGCTTGATTATTTAATTTAGTTATTTGCGTTTGAATATAATTCTCTACACTGATTTGGTCACTACTAGACCATGACAATATGATAGACAACCCAAACATGACGACGAATGCTACAAACGCCATAAAACCAAAGTCTATGCCTAAATATATTAGTTGATGCCTTTTATAACGACCACGAATGAAATTAAGACCTTCCATTATAATACCTCTCTTAAAGCTATAGCTACTGGCATTACAAAACGATAAGGTTGATAGACTTTTTCGCCAAACGCTTCACAGTCTATATTAATAAACGGATCTAAGATACGGCAATCTTTCATTGAAAGTTCTTTGATTGATTCTACAATCTTCTCAAAGCCATCTTTAAGCCCATACACATATATAACATTTTCTTGATCAGAGAAATTATCAAAATCACTATCTTCACTAAAATCCAACGACATAAAGTCCATAAATCTCAAAAGAAGCTGGATAGCTTCATCTATATAGCTAGTATCATCAATTTTTGAATCAAAAATTTTAACCGACTCGTAGTTTTTAAGCTCTCCCTTGGGAGTAAAGCTACATATGCACAACTTGTCGGCATAAAGCCCAAAAAAGATACTGTCTTTTGTATTTTTCGATAATTCAGAAAGATATAGTTCTTGCATAAAATTTATCAGCACCTGCCTATCAAGTGCACATACAGCTAACGCTCTTTTAGCCTTTGACGCGATTATATTTAACTTTTCTAAACTTTTAGTTTCATTTATATAATATACTGTAATTACACCCTTATCTTCCAACTCATCATAGTAGTCAAAAGCTATATTTATATAATCACTCGGGTATTTTCTCTTAAAAAAATGTTCACGTAGATAAAATGAAACACCTTCTTTAGTAATCACCTCAAGAGATTTCTTATCACAAACAATCTCTTCTTTTGACACATCTATATCTTCATATGATATAAACCCAAGCTTAGTGAAGCGTGAAAACTTATTATCTACAACTATATTTGCCAAGATATTACCAATATATTCTGTAGTTAAAATTTCTTCAAAATATGCCTCTGGTGAAAATATTTGGCTATCACAACTCATCAAAGAGTAGTTTTCATCTGTTTTATTAAGCTTCACGGCAGCCAAGGACGCATAGTCATATTCCACGCCAAGTACAGTAGCTTGTGCTTTTTTGCGTCTTTTTTCTAACCACAGCGATATCATAACAAGCCCTATAAAAATTTAAGTCATTCTATTCCTAGATAAATAACCTCGTTTATTTTATAATTAAATCGATACTAAGTAAACTAAAGATTTAAGGTTAAAATACAATGCATATAATTCTATTAGGTGCTCCAGGTGCTGGTAAAGGCACTCAAGCAAAGATAATTCAGCAAAAATTCAACATTGCCCACATCTCAACTGGCGATATGATTCGTGAAACAATTAAGTCTGGTAGTGAGCTAGGTAGCGAATTAAAACAAATTCTTGATGCAGGTCAATTAGTTTCTGATCAATTTATCATCAAGATTGTAAAAGATAGAATTTCAAAAGATGACTGTAAAAATGGCTTTATGCTAGACGGTGTGCCAAGAACTATTGTTCAAGCGGAGCAACTTGATGCTTTAGGTGTAAATATTGACTATATCGTAGAAGTCGATATTCCAGATGAGCTTTTGATAGAGAGAATAACAGGTAGACGCATTCACCCTGCTTCTGGAAGAACTTATCATGTGAAATTTAGCCCACCTAAAAAAGACAGTGTAGATGATATAACTGGTGAAGAGCTTATCCTTCGCACCGATGACAATGAAGATACAGTAAAAGAAAGACTTTCTGTCTATCACACTCAAACATCTCCATTAATCAACTTCTACAGCGATTTTAAATGTGCAAATACTAAAGCACCTAAATATATAAAGGTAAATGGTAATCAAGCGGTTGACAAGGTTACTAGAGATATTTTTGATAAGATTGATGATTAGAGCCTAGTCAAAACAAAATAATAATATATACATAAAATACTTGGAAATACTGAACTTCTATTAAAGAAGTTTTGAATGAGTTTAGTGCAGTAAAGTTCAGGAAATAACTAGCTGCTCTCAATATTTAATGTGCTGAAATCATCAATAAAAACAAAGAAAGAAATAGGTTTTTTTGAGCTATAGGTAAAATGGAGGTCTAAAAAACACCTGTAAGTTATGTATAACAAGTGTTTTAAAAATTGCTGTAAAAAAAGACTAAAATTTGTCCAAAATGTAGCTCAAATTTCACGAAGAAAATAAGTAACAAGAATATTCTAAAAGAATCAGTTGGATTCAACAACAAATATACAGCTATAAAGTTGCCGCAAAAACACATCGGTCAAGAGGGGACATTATATTTTAGTATGGATGCTCTCTTAGCAAACACTTCAAATATCACCAAAATTCTCGATGCAGAAGTTTATCAAAATATTGCGATAACTCCAAGCTACTCAAATATTAAAAGTAACCCTTCTAAGCCTAGACTAAGCTACGATGAAGACTATCACCATATCTCTATCACCATATCTCTATCACCATATCTCTATCACCATATCTCTATCACCATATCTCTATCACCATATCTCTATCACCATATCTCTATCACCATATCTCAAGATACTTTTTCTCAAGAAATTATAATATCTAGCTTAGATAAAAATGGCAAATGGAGTAATCACATACAACCCGCTTATGATATAGGCGAGTACAAGCTTAATATCGACAGCTCGACTATAAAAGTAACAGCCCAAATCCTTGATAGATTTGGTAACTTATCAAAAAGATCTATCATAAAAATAAACTAATCATTCAACCTAATAAATCGAGCCAATCTTCTTATATCATTTTGTTCTTGAAAGTTTGATTTATGTAACCATAGCTTTAACTTAGCATTTGTAGCCTCTTGTTTAAGATATATATAAACCCAAGAATTGATAATGATACTTTTTTTAATAACCCAAAAATCAGATTCTTTTGAGTTTATTTCTAGTTTAAAATACCTCTCACCCATTTCTGGTAAGACTAAGCTTTGAACCTTTGAGGATTGAAGCTGCGACTTTAGTTCATATACTAGAGAAATCACTATAAATGCAATCCCAACAAAGCATAAGTAACTATCTCTAAAATATACTCCTGTCACAAATGCCGTCAGCAACAGTAAAGCAACATATAATGCTTGTCGATATTTACGAGATATATTTAGATCAATAGCATTATTCATATTACATAAGGTTATAGCCTAAAGATTTCAAAGCTCGTTCATCATCAGACCAACCGCTTTTAACTTTTACAAAAGTTTTAAGATTGACTCTCATCTCAATCATGCGTTCAATATCTACTCGAGAATCCATACCGATCTTTTTAAGCTTAGATCCTTTTGCACCAATGATTATGCCCTTTTGACTATCTCGTTCCACTAGAATACTTGCATAAATATCCACAATGTTTTTTTCTGTATCTATCTTGTAACTATCGATTTCAACAGCTATTTGGTAAGGTACTTCACTACCGATAGTTCGCATAATTTTTTCACGAATAATCTCAGCAACCATAAATTTCACACTTTTATCAGTAACTTGATCCTCTTCATAAAAGAAGTTTTCTGATTCAGGTAGAAGTTTCTCAATTCTAGATTCAAGCTCATTGACATTATGCCCCTGCTTAGCAGATACATAAATCACATCATAAAACTTAAGCTTTTCTTTGATAGAATCAATAAATACCGCAGCTTCCATGGATTTCTTTTTATCGACCTTGTTTACAACCAAGAATACCGGAATATCAGAATTACCAATTTTAGATACAATATTATCTTCTAGCTCTGTCCACTTATCCATCTCAACTACAAATAGAATCACATCTACATCACGAATCATCGTAGTGGCTGCTTTATTCATAAACTTATTTATAGCTTTTGGCTCTTTGGTATGAATCCCTGGAGTATCTACATAGATAAATTGCACATCACCAAGTGTCTTTATACCTGTGATTTGATGCCTAGTAGTTTGGGGCTTACGCGAGGTAATACTAACCTTATACTTCAGGATATTATTTAATAGAGTTGATTTACCAACATTTGGTCTACCGATGATAGATATATAACCACATTTTTTCATAGAAGTGTTTTTAAAAAAAATAATAGAGATTGTAACAGTATTTAGCTTGTGTGTCGATTGATGAATTTAGATAATCTATCCATAGCTTTCTTAAGCTCAGGCATCTCATTAGCACAACTTATGCGAGCAAACCCGCTAGAACCAAATGCAATACCTGGCATCATTGCCACAAATTCTTCTTCAAGCAGAGCATTACAAAATTCTACATCATTAGCAAATTTAGTATGCTCGATAAGCTTACGTAAATCAGGGAAAAGATAAAAAGTTCCATCAGCTCTTTTTACATCTATATAAGGCATGTCTTTTAAAGCACTACTAACAAACACTTCTTTTTCTTGATACGAATCAGCAAAATACTGTAAATCACTAGCTGGCATATTCATTGCTGTTATTGCAGCAAATTGAGATATAGAACAAGCACAAGTAGCGGATTGTGACTGAAATTTCTTCATTGCATCATTGAGTAACTTCGGTGCTATTGTAAAACCAACTCTCCAACCTGTCATAGCGAAGTTTTTTGATACACCACTAGCTATCACATATCTATCTGCTAAATCGGGAGCAACATCTGTAATAAGTATGATTTTATCTTTAAAAAATAATTGATCATAAATATCATCACCAATTATCCAGATATTTGGATATTTTCTAAGTAAACCTGCAAGGTCTTGGATACATTTTTTTGAGTAAATAAGCCCTGTAGGATTATTTGGCGAATTGATAATAACCGCTTTTGTTTTATCTGTAATATGTTTTTCAAGCTCAACAACATCTATCTCAAAATTATCTTCAAACTTTGTTTCTATTGCAATGGGCTTTGCTCCAGTCAATGAAATCATATCAGGATAAGAAACCCAATATGGTGCAAAGAAGATAGCTTCATCACCCTCTTCTAATATGCAGTTAAAAATATTGTGCAAACTATGCTTAGCACCAGATGTCACACAAACTTGATCAGCTTTAAAGTCTGCACTATATTCTCGCTCATAACGAGCGACTATTGCTTCTCTTAGCTCTTTTATACCATCTACATTTGTATATTTGGTTATATTTAAATTTATAGCATCTATACCTGCCTGCTTGACAATATCTGGAGTATTAAAGCCAGGCTCTCCGATAGCTAGTGAAACCACATCATTACCATCATCTTTTATCTGCTTAGCTAGTGTCGCCATTGCATTAGTCGGTGAAGTTGATACATTTTGAATTCTTGTATTTAGTCCTGCCATTTTAAATATCTTTCCTTATACATTAACCAATAATCACTATGAATAATAACATATCATTATACTGAAATGCTATGATTCCGCTTTAGTAGTTTTCCAATGTGACCTACCTCGTAAATAAACCGGATAAGTTTCATGAGTAAGGCTACCTTTCTTTTGTTGACAGATATATTCTTGGGCAACAAATTCACATACCCTTTTAGTATCAATCTTAAAATCTTGTAGCTCTTGTTCTAAGCTAATCTCTTTGATGGATTCACCAATAAGAGTGTAATTATCATATAGTTCACAGCTATACTCATTAAGTTTATAAACATTTTCTGATACAACTATATCGTTAGCGACATCATATAGACCCAGATAGAAGTCTCCCATTTTTGCATCTAGTACTACGGCTATTTTGTCACTTTGCATTTTTAATAACGGCACTTCGACTCTGCTCAGTGACCTTGCTGTTTTTGCAATTGCAAACATACTTGAGAACCCAATTACAGGAATATCACAGCTTACAGCGAATGCTTGGCATACAGATGCAGCTAATCTCACACCTACAAAACTACCAGGCCCTACGCCATAAGCAATAAAGTCCAAAGCTTTTTTATCTATACCAGCTTTATCAAATAAATCTCTTATCATTTGTAATAAGTATTTATTATGCTGGCGTGGGATATGTCGAGTATCATCATAAATATGTCCATCTACACTAAGAGCAACTGAACAATAGCTTGTTGATGTATCTAATACTAAAAATTTCATATATTAATTAATCACTTGTTTAATTTGATAATTCTTATCCAAAACCACAAACTCGGCATCATAACCAACTTTAATTTGACCTTTTTTAAAGCCTAATGATTTTGCTTGATTGGTACTCGTCATCTTCACAGCATCATGTAGGCTGCAGTTTGAGAATTTCATCATGTTTTCTAGTGCTTTATTCATTGTCAATACACTTCCTGCTAGCACACCGTTTTCTAGTCGAGCCTCACCATTTTTCACTACTACTTTTTGACCTCCTAAATCAAACACACCTTCACCAGCACCTTGAGCAGAAATAGCATCTGTTACTAAGGCAATATTGTCACAACCTTTTATCTCATGTGTAAATTTAACCATATCAGGATGAAGATGAATACCATCAACTATAAGCTCCGCTAACACATTTTTAGACATTAGCAAGGCTGTAGCTGCACCAGGGTTACGATGCTCAATTGGGCTCATTGCATTAAATAAATGTGTAGCATGACTACAACCACTCTCTATAGCTTTTAACGCTTGTGCCATTGTGCAGTTCGTATGCCCTATCGAACTAATTATATTTTGTAAATTACAATACTGTATAACCTTGTCAGCATTTGCTATTTCTGGTGCAATTGTTATTTTTTTAATCAGATTGTTTGAAGCATGATGCCAACTAGCTAACTTTTCAACATCCGCACCTTGTAGATAATTAGGATTTTGAGCACCTATCTTACCTGGCGAAATAAAAGGTCCTTCTAAATGAATACCTACAATTTTTGCTCTTTGACGATGCTGTATAGCTGTATATTTAGCAAGTGCTTTCATTGATTTGAGAATATTCTCATTTGAAGCAGTCATAGTCGTGGCGAGATAGCTTGTAACACCATGAGAGTGAATTGATTTTGAGATCACATCTAAAGCATCAACATCTGCATCCATCACATCCGCACCATGTGAGCCATGTATATGGATATCTATAAACCCAGGAATTATAAAATCATTTTTACCAAGCTGTATACTTGGCAGATTATATTCACTCTCTTTAGCTTCATCACAAATCTCTTGAATAATGCCATTCTTGACGACTATATCTTTGTATTCAAACTCATTATCACCATAAATATTAGCACCTTTAAAAATATAACTTTGCATAAAAAACTATTGATAGGTAAAATCTTCTTTTATATTAACCAAATTTAAGTAATTTTTCTACAATGTTGCATTGGTTTCCTGGGCATATGCATAAAGCCACCAAAGAATTTCGCAAGAAAATGCCTTCTATAGATATTGCTATAGAAATTGTTGATGCTCGTATTCCTGATTCAAGTAGTAATCATGTACTGCAAAAAATAGTCGGCGATAAGCCAGTTATAAAAATCCTTTCAAAGGCCGATCTTGCTGACCCAAAAATCACGCAACAATGGCTAGACTACTATAAAGGCAGTGCTATTGCAGTAAATACTCTAGCAGATAAAACTCTTGCTAAAAAAATTATTGCATTGACTCAAAAGAAACTCCCTAATCGAGGTACTGTCTTAAAACCTATCCGTGCGATAATCTTTGGTATTCCAAATGTAGGTAAATCTACAATGATAAATAAACTAGCTGGTCGTAAAATTGCAAAAACAGGTAATGAACCTGCTGTAACCAAGCTACAGCAACGCATAGACATTCAAAAAGGTCTTACTATTTACGATACCCCTGGAATAATGTTCCCAAGTCCTAAAAGTGAAGCAAGTGGATTCAGGATTGCATCTATTGGATCAATAAGAGACACTGCAATGGATTATGAAGGTACTGCAGATTATCTGATAGAAAGCTTAATCAAACATAACCCCAACCTACTCACAAAACGCTACGGTCTTAGTGCTACAAAGACAAAAGAGCAAATGCCTCAAGAAATTTTGAGAGACATTGCTGGATTAAAACACAAGCATAATGTAATTCATGCTGCTCAAAAAGTTGTACATGATTTTAGAGCAGGAATATTTGGGAAATTTTCTTTAGAAGACCCTCAAATTATAAAGGCTGAACATTTAGCACTAAAGAAGAAGCTTGAAAGAGAGAAGCTAGAGCGTGAGAAACTCGAGCAAAAAGATTAATAATACTTAAAAGTACTTAAAAGATATTATATAATATACATAACTATTTATTGGAAAATGTAGTAAATGTCTCAACAAGAAAATCCAAACAAGCAACCTAAAAAGATAGGACCTGTTACTTTGACAAAAAAGAATCTTGTCAAGATTGCAGGTGCTACAGCTATAGCTGTCTGTGGTGTAGTTGGTGTAAATAGCTACTTTAGCTATCAGCATCAAATATTCTTGGAAAACTACACAAATGCTATCGCTAGTATCGACAATGGTCAGCAAGCTGGCTACAAAGATGCATTTACTGTACTTAAAGACTTAGCTGATAGCGACAAAGCCTCTCCTAGTGACCTATACTATCTAGGCTACATGTATCAGTATGGACTAGACATAAGCAAAGACTATTCTGATGCATACAAATACTACAAAAAATCTGCGGCTTCTGATAATGCTATGGCTTACTATCAATTAGCTACACTATACGAAAATGGGAATGGTGTAAATAAAGATCAAATAAAAGCTCTTGACTATTATAAAAAGTCATACCAACTTTGGTATTTACCAGCAGTAAACGCTATAGCTAAGATGTTGGAAGCAAATGCTAGACTAGTAGCTTCTGCCGGCCCTAAAATGCTATATGAGATATACCTTGCGTATGATCAAGACCAAATAAAAGAAGCTGACTCGTCTATAAAGGAAAAATATTTACTAGCTTCAGCAGCTGAAGGATATGAGCCTGCTCTAATTGTGCAAGCCCATAACTTTACTAAAGCTGGTGATAATTATAGATCTTTAATGCTATGGCAAACTCTACTTTATAGTTCTGACCCTAAGGTCTCTAAGATTGCTAAAACTGAAATTCCAAAGATTCAAAAACTTGTGGAAGTTGAGCGTAAAAAAGAAGAATCTGAGCTTGAAAATGAACAAGTAGTTGAGATAAAAAAACAAAAAGCATTACTCGTTAAACAAGTTGAACGCCAAAAAGAAATTGAATACAAAAAAGCCGCTGGGCGTACAATTCCTATGCAAAAAAATAATAATCTAAACGGTCTAATATATATTAATATATTTAATATTGGTACTGATTCACTTCAAGATTTCTACAAAGATATTACAGGTATTGAAATTGAAACTAATTTGATTAACAATATCGATAATCTTCACACTAGCTATATAGATAATTTCATGAAAGTTGCCAACCTAAAACACAGCTACTCATCTCTACTTATAGATTTTGGTGATTATACCAGTACAAATAAGTTTGAAGGTTTAGTTTACTACTACTATAATTCTCAAGATAAATACACCAATTATATAGTTAGTAACATAATACAAAACAAACCAAAAAAATCATCACTACTACCTACGCTTTTGGCAAATGAATCTCCTAGCTATAAAAAAGCCAAAGAAGAAGTTGAAGAAAACAAAGATGATATAGATACTGTTAAATTAACGTATGAAGAAGAAATACAAAGAATGCAGGTTTTTGCTCAAAAAGGCGATTATAAACAATTTTACAATCTTGAGAAAATTGCAGAGAAAAATGATGTATATGCGATGTACTATCTTGGTAAATATTACTACAATGAAAAAGAATATGATAATGCTCTTAAATACTTCAGAAAAGCAGCTGATGCAAACTATGGTCCTGCATACTATAAGCTAGCGTCTCTTTACTACAATGAGGAACATAACGATGTACCATACAACAAGCAAAAAGCGATAGAATACTACAAAAAAGCAGCTGACTTAAATGTCCGTAATGCTAAGCATATTCTAATGCTTATAGAATAAATTACTCATAAACACCTTCTTTCCAATGTTTTCTACATACAGAAACATACTTAGTGTCGATATCCTTTAAAGAATCATCATCTACAACGATAGGGTTACCCACTTTGATTGCTAGACCGTTTTTCACCATCATATTAAAGCTAGCTTTTTTACCACAATGGCAAATAGTTTTAACCTCTTCAAGAGTATCTGCAATAGCTAAAAGTAAAGCCGCTGTTTCAAATGGCTGACCAAGATAATTTGAACGCAAACCGTAGCAAATAACAGGTATATTCAAATCATCTACTATATCCGATAATTGCCAAATTTGCTCCGGACTAAAAAAATGAATCTCATCTACAAGGATACAATCTATCGTAGCTTTTGCATTAAAGTCTTTTACAAAATCATAAACATTATCGGCTAATCTCAAAGAATATGCTTCTTTGTCTATACCTATGCGAGATTTGACTTTATTAGGCCCAGCTCTTTTATCAATAGTAGAAGTTAGGATTAAGGCTTTTCGCCCCCTATCTTCATAGTTATAAGCTACTTTAAGTAAGTCTAGCGTTTTGCCAGCATCCATAGATGAGTATCTAAAGTATAATTTTGCCATTTTAACTCTCTTTAATTTTTCTAATTATATTCACGCCATGGCGAATAGGTAAAACCAAATTACTCACATCTTTTCGCAAATTGATATATTTGTTAAAATCATCAAGTACTTTTGCCCTATGATTTTGTGGATCAATGACTTCGCCACGCCACAAAACATCATCTACGATAATTATCCCAGTATTTGCCATTTTATCTATCAATATATCAAAATACAATTGAGTTTGTCTTTTATCAGCATCTATAAATGCTATATTAATATTATCTGGCAAATCACCTAGCATATCGATAGCATCGCCCTCTACATACTCAATATTTGGATATTTCTTGATATATTCACGCGCAACTTCCCAACCTACCTGCTTAAATCTATCCATAGTGTAA